>CAZQHW010000213.1:1169-4442 GCA_964593395.1 uncultured Halobacteriales archaeon | reverse complement strand
GCGACGGTCAGCGGGTTGCGCAGGTCGTGGCTGACGACGGCAGCGAACTCCTCCAGGCGGTCGTTCTGCCGTTCGAGTTCGCGCTGGTAGCGTTCGCGCTCGGTGACGTCCCGGCAGTTCATCACGACCCCCTCGACGGCGGGGTCGTACAGCCGCGAGCGGGCGGCGGACTCGACGGTGCGCCAGCCCTCCTCGGCCCGGAAGCGGTAGGTGACCGAGCGGGTCTCGCCTGCCCACCCCGTCGGGTCCGACAACAACTCGCCGACGTTCTCGCGGTCCGCGGGGTGGACGTACTCCGTCAGCGGGTAGCCCACCAGCGCGTCGGGGTCGTGTCCGAACACCTCCTCGACGGCGGGGCTGACGTAGTCGACGACCCCCTGGCGGTCGAGAATGAACAGCGCGTCCGAGGACGACTGCACCAGCGCGGAGTAGCGCTCCTCGACGCTCTTGTAGTCGCTGATGTCGGTGTAGACGGCAACACCCGGTTCGTCGTCGGGCGGAGTGGTCCGCAACAGAAAGGTCCGTACGCCCTCGACGGTCCGGCAGCGCAGTTCGGCCTCGACGGCCCCGCCGTCGAGCAACTGGTCGTGGTCGTCGCCGCCGATACTGAACACCACCTCGTCGAGCGGTGTCCCGTCGGCGTCGTCCTCGTGGACGCCGAACGTCGAGGCGAACGCGCCGTTGACCGCCGTCACCCGGGGGCGGTCGTCGTGCTCGTACCGTAGTGCCGGCTCCGGAACCCGCTCGAACGCCGACGCTCCGCCGGGCGTGTCGCCCCCGAGCAGTCGCTCGACGGGGTCCGGTTCCTCCTCCTCGCCGCCCAACTCGACCACGTCGCTTTCCTCCCACCTCTCGACGACCGCCTCGATCCCCCTGGCGACAACGGCGGGGTCGTCGCCGGCGACGTACTCCGTCCGGCCCATGTCCCCGCCGCGGCCCTCGTCGACGCCCGGGCCGAACAGCACCACCGGCACGTCCGGGGCGCGTTCTCGCACCGACAGCAGACACTCCGGCCCGGCCGCCCCCGGTAGCCGGGTCGCTATGGCTAAACAGTCCGTCTCGGTCGCGCGCTCGGGGGCCGCCTCGGGGTCGGTCTCGACGACGCCGTCGACCCCCTCCAGTCGCTGTGCGACCGCCTCGCTCGTCGTCTCCTCGGCGACCACGACTAACTCGGCGTGTTCGCCCTCGCCTGCCGTCACGTGGCACTCTCTGCGACCGTGGACGGCTTAAGTCGGGTGGCCACGTATCAGTTCTTAGAACTTCTCCAGCAGTCGGTCGTAAAACGCCGTCGCCTCCTCGTCGGCCAGTTTCTCGACTATCAACTCCGGCGTCGACCGCGCGAGGTGGTCTTTCACCGGCGAGCGGTTCACCTGTAACTCGCCGTTCTCCAGGCCGATCGCCTCGATGCCGTCGACGGTCACCGGGAACGAGCACTCCTCGCGGATCTCCGCCGCGAGGTGAGAGACGAACACCGCGGTCGCGTCGTTCTCCGACAGCGCCTCGAGAATGCCCGCGATGATCCGTGCACTCGCTCCCGGCTCCGTTATCGACTCCAGTTCGTCGACGAGCACTAGCCCTCGCCCCTCGTCGGCGACGCGGGCAAACTCCCGCACCGTCGACTCAAAGGCACCGGCGTCGAGCGTCCCCTGGGTCTTTGCGTGGTAGAACAGCCGCTCGACGCGCTCGACGCGGGCCCGTTCGGCAGGAACGGGCAGTCCCATCTGGGCGAGGATCACCACCGTCGCCACCAGGTCGAGCGTCGAGGTCTTGCCCCCGCTGTTCACCCCCGACAGCACGGCGACACCCTCGACGCGGTAGTCAACTGGTTCGACGTTCTCGAACGGCTCCGCCAGGAGCGGCGAGCGCCCGCCCTCGATCGCGAACCCCTCGCCGCCGAACTCCGGCAGGTGACAGTCAAAGTCACGGGCGAACCGCGCGACCGCCAGTTCGACGTCGAGTTCGAGGGCGTCCTCGACGAGTTGGCGGGCCGGCTCGCGCATCGCGGCCAACTCACTCGCCAACTCCCGTTTGAGCCGGGCCGCCCGCCGGTCGCGGGCGGCGGTCAACTCCTCGCGGAGCCGCCCCACGGCGCCGTCGTCCGCCTCGACGGGGAACGTCGGGTCGTCGGGAAACGCCCGCCGGGCCATGTCCGCCTCGGCGCCCTCCAGTTCGAGGGCGTCGACCAGGTGCTCGCGAGCCTTTGTCACCGCGGACTCGAACTCCGCGGCGAGTTCCCGCGACAGCAGGGAGTCAACCCCGGCACCGCGCTCGACCAGCGACAGCAGGTCCGCCCCCTCGATGGTCACGTCTTTCTCGCGGATGGCCTCGCGCAGGCGGTCGTCGGCGACGCTCTCGGCGGTCGAGACCGCGGCGTCGAGGTCGTTCGCCGCGCGGGTGAGCCGGTCGAGTTCCTCGTCGCCGACCACGCTCCCCTCCGCGTCGAGCCGCGCCAGGGCGTCCTCGAGAGCGTCCGGGTCACACGCCGGGTCGAGGTCGGCCTCGCGGGCCACCCGCGCTGCGGCCCGGAGACGGTCGCGGTTCGCCGCAAAAAAGGCGAGTGGTCGCTCGGGCACGATCTCCCCGGGACGGTCCAGGGCGTCGGGTTCGACGCGCACGTCGCCGTCGACGCTCACTCCGGCGAAGGCCTCGTCCACGGCGACGACGGTGGCGTACCCGCGGGCGAGTTCGGCCAGGTCGCGGGCGTCGTCGACCACCTCCACGGGCAGTTCGGGCACCGCCTCCTTCGCCTCGGCGTAGCGCTCGGCGTCGACCGTCGCGAGACAGCGGTCCCGTACCCGCACGTCGTCCGGCGCCTCCAAGGGTTCGACGCCCGCCAGCGCCTCGAGGACCGCCGGGCGTGGCTCGCGTCCGGTCGCGCCGTCGACGAACTCGCGGACCTCCTCGATGCGGGACTCGACGGCGCTGGGGTAGAACGTCTCCACGCGCTTCGCGGCGTAGTCGGTGACGGTGCGCTCTTTCAGCAGGTCGAGCACCTCGTCGTACACCTCGCGGGCGCGGTCGGTCGCCAACACGTCGCCCGGATCGTCGTGCCGGTGGCGGATCGCTGCCCGGGCGATGCGTGCGGCGCGGCCGTCAGAGACGCCCGGCGCGGCGGCGATCCGGGCCACGTCACCCTCCCGCAGCGCCTGTTCGGGGTCGTCCAACTCGGCGAGAGCGGCGGCGGTCTTCTCGCCCACGCCGGGGATCGCCTCGACCTCCATCTGTGCGGGCGTTCACGCCGGGCGGTATAAGTCCTCTCGCTCCGGTCGCGGG
>CAZQHW010000213.1:0-1069 GCA_964593395.1 uncultured Halobacteriales archaeon | reverse complement strand
CCGAGGCCCGTGGCGCCTCGCCGTCCGAGGCCCGTGGCGCCTCGCCGATCATATCCTCGACCGCCGCCTGCGAGCAGTGCAGCGCCGCCTCTGGGCCGACGGCGAGCGCCCGCCGGAACTCCGCGGGCTCTTGCTCGCGCACCCCCTCCCAACTCGCCGCGCTGGCGTGGTTCACCAACACGTCCACCGGCCCCAACTCCTCGCGCACCCGCTCGAACCCCTCGTGGATCTGGGCGGGGTCGGCGAGGTCGGTGGGGACGGCCACGGCGACCGGTTCGCCCCCCGTTTCGGGTCCGTGCGCATCGTTCAGTTCCGCGGCGAGGTCCGCGAGGTAGTCCCCCGAGCGGGCGAACAGCCCCACGCGACACCCCTCCGTCGCGAACGTGCGGGCGAGGGACTCGCCCAGTCCCGGGCCGACGCCCGCGATCACCGCTGTTCTTTGCGTCTCTCGGTCGTGGGTCGTCTCCCCGTGTGCCATACGCCCGCGCAGGACTCGCGGGTCGAAAGGTCTGGTGACGTTTGGTTCGCTGCCTCCACAGGGTAACTGACGAGACCCGGAAAGCCCCGTCCCGCTGCTCTGAGACGACGAGGGAGTAACTAACGAGGCCCAGAAAGCCCCCGGCCCTTTTCAGTCCCGCCCGCCGCCTCACGCCTCCCCAGCCTCCTCGCTCACTCCGTTCGCTCGTCCCTCACGCGCGAGTGCTCCCTGCGTCGCCGGGCGGCTCCGCCGCCCGGCTGCCCGAGGCGCGTGGCGCCTCGCCGGTCCCGCTCCGCGCGCCCTCCGGCAGGTAGCGCCCGGTCGCCTCGCTGCGAGACCCCCGAGCGAACAGCGAGGGGGTCGAGCGACTCCCGCGACCGGGCGGGGAGGTGTGGGGATCACTCGCTGCGCGGTCCTGGCGGAATCGAAGGGCGAGGTCGCCAGGCGGCGGAGCCGCCTGGCTGCCAGAGAGACGCGCAGCGTCTCTCGCTGCGCGGTGGTCGCGTTCTGAGGACGCAAGGACCACAGCGAGCGAAGCGAGCGAGGACCGCAGCGACTCAGAACCGACGAGCGCGCCGAGGGCTTCGGAGG
>CAZQHW010000212.1:0-4449 GCA_964593395.1 uncultured Halobacteriales archaeon | reverse complement strand
CTCCACGTCGACCAGATCACGGACCACCTCGTGTTCGACGAACGTCGTCAGTTCGCCGAAGATCTCCTGGATCTGCTCGAGGAGAACCTCGGCCGCCTCGGCCTCGTCCTCGGGGAGGGCGTCAGCAAAGGCGGTGTTCTCGGCGCGGGTGGTGAGCACCTGCTTCGAGCGGGTGCCGTCACGGTAGTAGGTGACGCCCTTGCCGCCGTGTTCGTAGGCGTACTCGAAGGCTTCCTTGGCGTCCGCCAGCGTCGCGTCGTTCGGGGCGTTCACCGTCTTCGAGATGGCAGAGTCGACGCCCTCCTGCAGGGCACACTGCACCGCGGCGTGTTGTTTCGCGTCGAGGTCGCCCGTCGTGACGAACAGTTCGCCGATCGCGTCCGGCACCGTGTCCATCGAGTCGACGCCGTCGAAGTCGTTTGTCGACATCAACTCCTGGGCCTCGCGCTTTGCGGCCTCGACGTCGATGTCGTTGTCCTCCAACACGCGCAGGAAGTAGTCGTCGAACTCGACGAGCATCTCGTCGCCCTGGACGTCCTCGCTGACGTTCTTGTAGTAGGCGACGTTGAAGATCGGCTCACACCCGCCGGAGGTGTTGCCGACCATCGACGTGGTGTTGTGGGTGACGAACCCGTCGGCGACGTAGGTGTTGTTCGACGGGACGCTGATGTCCTTCGTGTAGGCCGTGTCCTCCGTGACGGACTCGACCGTTGCGACGTAGAGGTCCGTGAGCTGGCGGCCGTCGAGACGAACCGTCTCGCCCGTCTCTCGCTCGACATCTCTGACAAGCTTTCGAGAGACGGAGCCGTTGATCGGCGACTGGTTGACACGGTGCTTGACGGCCGTTCTCACCGACTCGTACCCGTCGACCTCGCGGAGTGCCCCGACGACTGCCGGGGGGTACGTGTCGTTCTTGTACGACTGCGGGGTGAGGTCGAATTCACCCGACTTCGTGATGAATCCGATCTCGTCGACGAACCGCTTGTCCTCACGCTTGTTTGCCCCCCGGACACAGTGACGCAGACGGTCGCCGTAGTGATCGTCCATGTCAGCGGGCTCAAGCGTGTCCCGGACGAACACACAGCCGAGTGACAACAGAAGCGTCTGGACCTGGTCCGCGAGCGTCGGGGAGACGGTCGACAGCTCCACCTTCCGAGAGGCGGTCCCGTCGGCCTCAAAAAGGCCTCGGAGGAACGCCTTCGCGATCGCCTCGTCACCGCGGAGTATCTCCTCGGGGACGAACGCACTGGCGGCTCCTTCGCCGGTGTTCCCGGCGTCCTTCTTCCAGCCGTTGTCCTCGAAGTACCGGGGGAGGTGACGGCCGCCGAACGACAGGATGCGGCGGGTGTCCCTGTCCTCGACTGTCGGGGTCACGCCGAACAGCGACGTTCCGAGTTCACGGAGGTGCTCTTCGAGCGCTTCGGCATCGGACTCAACGACCAGCTTCACACCCACGTCCTCGTGGACGTAGCCGTCTCCCATGAAGTACCCGAGGAACTCCGCCAGCTTCGGACTCATCTCCTCGGGGAGTGTCAGATCTGGGTCGCTGTTGTGGTAGTAGTTCTCTCGCTCGCTCGTGTCGAGCTGAGCCGGGATGCCGTCGTCGAACGTGCTACGCTGCAACACGATCCGGTCGCCGGGCTCGAACTCGTCGGCCTCGCGCCAGGCGTACTCACCGTCCCCGGTGATCGTCCGGAACCGGTGGTTCGGCGTCGACGCGACGGTGAACCCGCCCTCCGTCTCGATCCGTCTGATGTCGGCGAAGCCGTTGTCGTACACGGCGGTCGCCTGCTTCGTCCCACCGTCGGTCGCGACGCCGACGTCTATCTCGTCCCACTGCTGGAATGGCTCGCTCGTCTCGTCGAGGTCCCCGATCGGTACGAGCCCCTCGTCGGTCGACACCAGCGAGTCCTCCTCGACGCAGCCGGTCGGAGCGATAGTCGTCGTGTTGTGGTTGCGGATGGGGTAGCCGTCGGCCCACTCGTCGGCGTCCAGGCCGGTGTGCTTCTCGAACCACTCGCGGTGCTCCGTGGGCGCGGCCCACTTCGAGTCCTCCCAGTTGTTGAACGGGCCCCGCTTGCGTGCGAGGTCGCGCGAGACCTTCTTCGAGCCCTGGTTGATGTGACGCATTATCTGCCGGGCGATCTCGTTGGCCTCGTCGGAGCCGTACGCCACGCCCAGTTGGATGAACAGTTGGGCGAGACCCATGATCCCCAGGCCAACCTTGCGGTTGTCCCGCACCGTCCGCTCGATGCGGTCGACCGGGAAGTCACTCATCGTCACCACGTTGTCGAGGAAGCGGGTGCCGACCTCGATGCGGCGGTCGAGTTCCTCGTTGTCCAGGGCGGCGTCGAGAAAGTCCGCGACGGTCTCCTCGAGGTCGCCGTCGTGGTCGGCGCTGAACACCCGCCAGTCCGGGCGGTCCTCGCCGGCGAGGGTGGAGAGGTTGATGTGCCCGAGGTTACAGGCCTCGTACTCCATCAGGGGCTGTTCGCCACAGTTGTGAATGTTGACATATACGTCTTTCCGAGAGGTCCCGTCCTCTCGAACGTTCATACCGGCGTAGAAGTTGTGCGTATCCGGAACTGTCAGGTCGTACACGTCAGCCGACTCGACTTCGGTCACCGCGACGACCTCGTGGTTCTCCGTGACAACGGGACGCTTCCCGTGGAGGCGGGCGTCGGGGTACTCTTCTTTGTACTCCTCCGTCGTCATGTCGTGTGCCGAACGCAGGTGCGTGTTGGTGACAGCACCGAACCCCTCACCACACTCCCGACACGCGACATCGCCGTGGTCCCTGACCTCGACTTCCAACTCGCCGCTGTCGATCCGTTCCTGACGGGTTTCTGAGATGGCCTCGCCGACGGCATCGTAGTCCGTGTTTTCGACTTTCTTTTCTTTCACTTCGTCCCGCTGCATCGGGTTGTCGACGTACAGGTGGCGGAGGAACGCCTCCTTGGCGGCCCCCTCCAGCGTGTCCTCCGCGGCACACGCTCTCGTACAGTACTTCCGCTCGTCCGCTCCTGAGCCGTTGGCGACGACCGTCTCACCACAGTTCTGACACTCGAACTCGACGTGGAGTGTTCTGGCTTCGTGGGCACAATCCTGACTACAGTACTCTCTGTTCCGTGCCTCTGCCGGGGCCAGTTCGAGTGTCGTCGAGCAGGACTCGAGTGAGCACTCCCATTCGACGACACCCGCCCAACGATTGGAGCGGCCGTACATCGGGTTGTCCTCGCCCTCGACGTCGTAGAACGGGTTTCGATCTTTGAACTCCTCGAACTCACCTCGCTGTTTGAGGATGTTGATCGGATTGTCCTCACCGCTGATGTCGTGGAGTTCGTCGTGCTCTTCTTTCGACATCGCAGTGAGGTTCTCCGGTCGGTTGTCAAGGGAGTCGTAGTTCTCGTGGTGAACGACGTTCCCCTCGGTCTCCTCTCCGGCGTGGGAGGCGACCAGGCGGTGTTCTGCGACGTTGGAGCGTCGCCCCGTGTTCAGCCACCGGTAGTTCGTTCCCTCAGCCTCCGCGTCTTCCCCGGTCACGCTCCCGAGTGGCGCGTCGTACTTGGTGAGTATCTCCAGCGAGTCGCCAGGCTCCAACTCGCTCGCTTCGACCCACCCCCGGTCGCGAGTTCTGACCTCGTGGTCCGGCGTGACCCTCAGTGTCGTCTCTCCGTCAGTCTCGACCTCGACGATGTCGGCGTCGTCCTGGGTCTTGTACGCCTCCGCCTCTCTGATCGTGAGCTGGCCGTCCTCCCTGAGGGTGTACACGGGAGTGGGCCCATCCTCCGCGGCGAGCTCGGCGATCGGAACCGACTCTCGTCCGTCGGCGACGGCGACGTCCATGTCGCCGTGGAGGCACGGATTCGTCGCGAGGATCTCGTACTCCGAGGACTCCCCCGACGGCGTGGACTCGACGGGGAAGGAGTGCTCCTCGTTGATGCGGTCGAGAAAGACGACGCCGGGTTCGCCGTTCTCGTGGGCACCGTCGACGATGCGTTCCCACAGGAGTTCGGCTGGCAACGAGACCGGTTCGCCGACCTCGATGTTCTCGCCGAGACCGAACCGGTCGTACAGTTCCTTCGTGTGCTGGGTGGCGACGTGGGGCTCACCGGTGCGGGGGTTGGTGAACGTGTACTCCTCGCCCTCGCGGACAGCCTCCATGAAGTCGTCCGTGACGCCGACGGAGATGTTGAAGTTCGAGAGGTGACCCTCGACGGCGTTTCGCAGGTGTTCGGGGATGCGACCGTCGTCGTCGATCAGGTCCCGGGCCTCCTCGAGGGCGTCGATAAAGGAGGTGTGGGTGTAGTCGTCGGGGTCGTTCAGCCGCAGTGTCCGCGCCAGCGAGACGTCCTTGTTTTTCGCGTGGACGAACTGCACGATGTCGGGGTGTGAAACCCGCATGACCGCCATCTGGGCACCCCGGCGGGCGCCGCCCTGGGCGATCGT
>CAZQHW010000211.1:0-4453 GCA_964593395.1 uncultured Halobacteriales archaeon | reverse complement strand
GGAGGACACCGCCGAGCGACTGGTCGACCGCATCACCGAGGAGGAAGACCCCGACGAGGACCCCCTGCTGATCCCGCGAGGCGCGGAGATCGACGACCAGACCTGGCGCGTGTCGGCGCCGGCGACGGTCGGCGAGGGCTGCCGGCTCCACGGCAACGTCCGCGCGGAGTCGATCGACGTGCGCCCGGACAACAACGTGTTCGGCTCGCTGCGGGCCCGCGGCGACATCACCGTCGGCGAGGGCGCTCGGATCCACGGCGACGTCTCAACCCGCTCGGGCGAGGTGCGGATCGCCCCCGGCGCCGAGGTGCTCGGGGACATCGCCTGCGAGGACCTCTCACTGCACGACGACGCCGCCGTCGACGGCTCGATCCGCGCCCGCGGCGAGATGTCCATCCGCAAGGAGTTCGCCCGCGAGATCGAGTGACGCTGGCACAGCCAGGCCCACACTGCGAGTGGAGATGTCACGATGGCGTCCAGTCGACGGGGGGCGAAGCTTCTTATTTTCGGGCGGCGCACCACCTGTCGTGAGACGACGCACCCTCGGGATGCTCGCCCGGGGCGCTGTGACGACGGTGGTCGGGGGCGGGGTGCTGGCCGGAACGGCCGCGTTCAGCGCGCTGATATCGCTGGCGGGACTGTTGGTCGTCGGCGTGGTGTTCTTTATGACGATCCTGATCTTGTTCTTTATCTGGGTCGGCCATCCCGAGTTCGGCTTCCTCCGGCCGCTCGCGCTGGCGGCCGTCGGCGGCGGCGTCCTCGCCGGCCCCGTCCTCGTCGCTCGCTGGAGTCACCGCACCGCCGCCGAACACCACCAGCGGGTGCTGGAGGAGGCCGACCCCCTGCCCGAGCGGTTCGCGGGCGTCGAGGAGACGGCCACCCGACTCGCACGCCAGGTCGACCTCCCGACACCGGAGGTGTACTACCTCGACACCGACGACGACATCGCCTACGCCGTCCAGTCCGACGTCGTCGGGACCGAGGACCGACCGACGGTGCTGGTCTCGCGGGGCCTACTCGAGGTGCTCGACGACGACGAACTCGATGCCGTTCTCGCCCACGAACTCGCCCACGTCGGCAACGGTGACCTGCGCGTGATGTCGCTGGCCGTCGTGCCGCTGCTGACTGCCGAGGAACTCGACGAGCGGATCTTCCGTGCGACACAGCCACTCAACACGCCGCTACAGACCGTCTCCGGCGTGTTGTTGTGGGTCGCCTACGTCGCCGTCGGCGTGTTCTCCCGCGGCCGGGAACTGGCCGCCGACGACGCCGCCGCCCGGATCACCGGTGCCCCGGGCACACTCGCGTCGGCACTGGAGACGCTGTACGGCGCCGACCCCGCCGAGACCGACCTCCGCGAGCGGACGCGGGCGGTGAGTGCGATGGACATCGTCGGCGACCCGGGCCGACCGCGGGGGCCGTTCGGCGTCGCCGCCACTCACCCGCCGATCGAGAACCGGATCGAGCGCCTGCGTCGGCAGGTGCGGACGGTCGAGAACGCCGGGTAGCGGAGCCGGCGGCGGCCGTGTCGACCGTCGGGAGCGGCGACCGCAGACCGTTTTACGCTCGACGCCGCAGCGTCCGTATGATCACGGTCGCGCTCGCCGGCAAGCCAAACGCCGGCAAGTCCACCTTCTACACCGCGGCGACCGAGGCGGAGGTCGACGTGGCGAACTACCCGTTCACGACGATCGACGCCAACCGCGGCGTGGCCTACGCCCGCACGGACTGTCCCTGTCTCGACCTGGCGGAGCGCTGTGGCGACGAGCACTGCCAGGCGGGCAAGCGCTACGTCCCGGTGGAACTGTACGACGTGGCGGGCCTGGTGCCGGGCGCCCACGAGGGCCGGGGACTCGGCAACCAGTTTCTGGACGAACTGACCGATGCGGACGCCATTCTCAACGTCGTCGACGCCTCCGGCGGGACGAACGAGGAGGGCGAACCCGTCGACGTGGGCACGCACGACCCGACCGAGGACGTGGACTTCGTCGAGCGCGAACTGGACCAGTGGCTCGCCGGCATCGTCACGGACAACTGGGAGACCGTCGAGCGCCGCTCGCGCTCACCGGACTTCGACCTGGAGGACGCCCTACGGGACGTGATGACCGGCTTCGGCGCCACGGCGGCGGACGTGACCGCCTGCCTGCGGGCCTTCGAGTACCCCGACGACCCGAAGCAGTGGACCGACGCGGACCGCGAGCGCCTGGCCCGCGAGGTGCGCGAGCGCACGAAACCCGTCGTCGTCGCCGGCAACAAGGTCGACGTCGCGCCCGACGAACTCGTGGCGCGGCTGGTCGAGACGGCGGCGGCGGTGCCGACAACCGCACAGGGCGAACTCGCCCTGCGCCGGGGCGCCGACCGCGGCGTCGTCGACTACGACCCCGGCGACCCGGACTTCGAGATCGTCGACGACGTCGGCGAGGGGGGGCGAGAGACCCTCGAGGCGCTGCGGGCGACGATGGAGGAGTACGGTGGCACCGGCGTCCAGCGGGCACTGAACCACGCGGTCTACGAGTTGCTCGACCACGTGACCGTCTACCCGGTGGAGGACGCCTCGAAGTGGACCGACGGGCAGGGCAACGTGCTTCCGGACGCCCACCTGTTGCCGCGGGGGTCGACGCCTCGCGACCTGGCGTACGCCGTCCACTCGGACATCGGCGACGGCTACCTTCACGCCGTCGACGCCCGCAGCGACCGGCAGGTGTCAGACGAGTACGAACTGGAGGAGGGCGACGTGATCCGGGTCGTCAGCACGGCGAGTTGACGGCGCGGGCGACGGAGACTTCAGACCCGCCGCAGGAGGGAGGCAGACAGAAGGGCCGAAAACAGGCCGACGGGGAAGGTCAACAGTCCGGCGGCGAACGCGCCGCCGAGGGCGAACAGGCCGAGTTCGATCGTCTCGCCGGTGTCGGCGCCGCCGGTGAGGGCGACCGCCGCCCCGGCCGTGACGACGAGACAGCCCCCGACCACGACCGCGATCGCCCCGTCGATAAACTCCCGTTCCAGGGTGCGACTGACCACGCCCGTCACCAGGCCGCCGACGATCGCCCCAATAAAGGCCGCGATGCCGAGGTTCCACGGACCGAGGGCGGCGCCACCCATCGCCGCGCCGGTCACGACCCCACCGACAGCGACGGCACGCGGGTCGAACTGCCGGGTCTCCGCCTGTATCTGGGACATTCCTGTCGGACGGCACCGCCACGAAAGCATAAGTCCGTCGTGCCCCGTTCGCACGACGTCGGACGCGGCGGCAGACCCTTGAGGCACCCTCGCCTTGCCCCGGCAATGGGTTCGTGGCTGGACGACCCCGCGCGGCGGTACGGCCTGCTTGCTGGGGGACTCGCACTCGCCGGGTTCGTGGCGCTGAACGCCGTCCCGCTGGCGGGGACGTTCACCGTGGTCGCCCTCGCCGGGTGGGTCACCGCCTGGGCGGGGACCGGTTACGTCGCGAGCGTCGCCCACCGCCTCGCCCGGTGGGCGGCGATCGGCGACGACCCCGGCGTGGACCGTCTCGACGACGGCAGACTCGCCGCGTACGCGACGACGGCAGGCGGGCGCCGGGTGACGATGACCGCGACTCGCCACGGGAGAGTGCGCCCGCGGTTCGGCCTCGTCGCGGAGACGACACTCGGCGAGACCGGGTCGGCCCCGGGCGAGAGGCCGGCGGCGATGCTGTCGGTCGACCGGGACGGCGTCCGTCCGGTCGAGGGCGACGCCGACGAGGCGGTGCGTGCGGCGGTCGCGGGGCTGACCGGTCGGGGACGACTCCTGATCGACGGTGACGTCGTCCGGTTCGAGAGCGCGGGGCTACTCGACGGCGCCGAGGAGTTCCACGAGCGGGCGGCGACGCTCGCGCGGGTCGCGGCGGCCGTCGAGGAGTCGCCGGAGAACGACAAACGGGTCGCGACGGACTGAGCCTACGCCACCGCCGTCGTCGCCGCCCGCATCGCCTCGATGGCCTCCTTTATTTGCTCGATGCCGTTCGCGTAGGAGATGCGGGCGTGACCAGCGCCGTACTCGCCGAAGGCGTCGCCGGGGACGACGACGACGCCGCGGTCGATAACGGCGTCGACCCACCCGTCGGGCACCTCGGGCATGGCGTAGAAGGCCCCCTTCGGGCGGGGGGTGCGCAGGCCCATGTCCTCCAGGCCGTCGAGCAACACGTCCCGGCGCTTCTGGAAGGCGGCGGTCATCTCCGTGACCTGGTCCTGCGGGCCAGTGAGCGCGTCCTCGGCGGCGTACTGGGCGGCGGCGGTAGCACAGGCCTGGACGTACTGGTGGACCGGGAGCATCCGCTGGACCCGGCGCTCGCTCGCCACCACCCAGCCCAACCGCCACCCCGTCATCGAGTACGACTTCGAACAGGCGTTTATTATCACGACGTTGTCCGAGTCGGCGAACTCCATCGGCGAGCGGTGCTCGCCCTCGAACACCTGATGTTCGTACACCTCGT
>CAZQHW010000210.1:2723-4481 GCA_964593395.1 uncultured Halobacteriales archaeon | reverse complement strand
CCGCACCACGTCCGCCTCGGCGTGGAGGTCGCCGCTCGCGACCTCGTGGTAGTCGATCCGCATGTCGATCGTCGGCACCGGGCGGTCCACGAGCGACACCAGCGCCGCCCCGCCGACGGTGTCCGCGAGCGTGAACGTCACGCCGCCGTGGGCCATCAGTCGCTCGTCGTGCCAGGACAGTTCGGGTCGCATCTCCAGACGCCCCTCCGCGTGGCCGTCCGCGACCGTCGTCACCTCCACCCCGAGCAGGTCGGCAAAGGGCATCGCCTCGAAGAAACGCTCGACGTCCATGCCGGCCGCTGTCGCCGGCGGGACAAAAACCCCGGTCACCACGGGGAGCGGAGCGCTCGCCTGCTCGGGGGCTCTCTTCGGGTGTCACCCCGGGTGAGACCGCACGAGCAGCGACGAAGGAGGGACGAGGGAAGCGGCCACGCGGGCCTCGACCGAGACGGGTGTCCCGGCGGCGTCTTCGCCCGCCTCCTCGATGAGGCGTTCGAGGTCGTCGGCGTCGGTCTCGTAGACGACGGCGACGGTGCGGTTGTCGCGGTCGGTCGACAGCGCCTCGAACTGCTGGCGGGTGGCGTCGTCCGGGGCGAACTCCTCGCCCGCGTCGATCAGGAGACCGAGCGTGTCGTTGAGGCGGTCGGCCGCGTCCCGTTCCTCGGCGAGGAGGTACGTCGAGACGCCAACGCGGTCGCGCTCGGTGTAGTAGGCGCCGGCGTAGACGGAGACGTCACCGAGCGCCGCGAGGTCGATCCGACCGCCGCCGGCCCGCTGTGCGGCCGTGGCGATGACCCGTCGCTGTGACTCGGAGAACCGGACCGCGTAGCGGACGTAGGCGTCCTCGCGGGTCCGGTCGTACGCCGCCCGCAACTCGCCGCCGAACGCGGGCGCCTCGCCGTCGGCGACGTCGATCACGTCCTCGACGACCTCACGCGTCCGCGAGAACGCCCACAGGCCGTCGTCGTACTCCGCGAAGTACGTTCGCTCGGGGCCATCGACGGTCTCGTCGATCGCCCGGTACACCGTCACGTTCCGGTACTCGCCGTCGACCGCGAACTCGTCGGCGTCCGAACGCAGGTCGCCGACGACGTCCTCGTGGTCCCAACTGGCGCCGGCGAGCACTCCGGCGTACGACTCCTGACTGTCGACCTCGCCGGCGAACACGGTGTCCGGCGTCCGGGCGAACACGGCGACCTCGTTCAGGCCGTCGACCGAGACGTTCGCGTCCGCCTCCTCGCGGGCACGGTCGAGCAACTCCTCGACGGTCCGGGGGTCGTCACTGCCCGGCGTGGCGCTCTCCGCGAGCAGCGTGTTCAGCACCGACCGCGTGGTGTCGTCCTCCAGTGCCGCGAGGTCGACGGAGGCCACGACGTCGACGTTCGCGGGCACGTCCTGTTCCGGGTCCTCGCCGCCGTCGTCGGCGACACAACCGCTCAACAGCACGAGCGCCCCGAGGAGGAGCGCCAGCGTCGTCCGTCTCGCGACCGGGGGCCGCCCCACCCTCATGTCGTCTCCCACTCCGGGCCGAGATCTAAAGTAGCCACCGACGCGCCGGGCCACGCTCCGCGGGGTCACTCCCCCATCGAACGCCGTAATAAAGCGGTCGACTGCGACCCGGTAGT
Organism: uncultured Halobacteriales archaeon; assembly: GCA_964593395.1. Lineage (GTDB taxonomy): Archaea > Halobacteriota > Halobacteria > Halobacteriales > SW-7-71-33 > SW-7-71-33. Next base: position 2,856 of record CAZQHW010000210.1, on the reverse strand, counting down.
CGACGGTGACGGTCGCGCCCTCGCCTTCGACCCCGAGTCCGTCGACGAGCGCCTGGACCTCCTCGTCGGAGAACTGCCGGACCAGGGTGACGTAGGGTCGCGTGGTGGCCCGCACGCTGGTCGCCTCCGCCTC
>CAZQHW010000210.1:0-2623 GCA_964593395.1 uncultured Halobacteriales archaeon | reverse complement strand
GACCGTCGGGGCCGAGTTCGACCCCTGCCTCGCGGACTCGGCTCCGGAGGTCCTCGACGTCATCCTCCTCGGTGGTCGCGAGCGTGGCGAACGATTCAGGGTGGCGGGCCTGGTCGATGGCGGTATGGACGTGACCGACGACGACGGCGTCCGCCGGATCACCTTCGACCGGCCGGACGCCCGCAACGCGATGGACGGCGACGTGGCCCTGGAGTTCGCCACCGCTGTGGAGGGGGTCGCGCCCGAGAGTCACGACGCCGTCGTCGTCACCGGCGAGGGCGAGGCGTTCTCGGCGGGCGGCGACATCGAGGCGATGGCCGAGCGCGACGAGCGACCCGAGGCCTCGAGAGAGCGCCTGGCCGAGACGTTCGGTCGCGCCTTCGAGGCGGTGTACACGAGTCGGGTGCCCGTCGTCGCGCGGGTCAACGGCGACGCCGCCGGCGCGGGGCTGTCGGTCGCCGCCGTCTCGGACTTCGCCTACGCCGCCGAGGGAGCACGCTTCGTCGCCGCCTTTGTCCACGTCGGTCTCGTGCCCGACACCGGCGGCACCTTCCTGTTGCCCCGGCTCGTAGGCTGGCGAGCCGCCAAGCGACTCGCGATCACCGGCGAGCCGATTCCCGCCGACGAGGCCGCCGAACTGGGCCTCGTGAACGACGCCGTCGCCCCCGGGAATCTGGACGACCGCGTCGCCGAGACCGTCGGGACGCTTCGCGAGCGGCCCACGGAGACCGTCGGCCTGATCAAGCGGGCCATCCACGAGAACGCCGGTCGCGAGTGGGCCGGGGCGCTCGACTACGAGCAACACGTCCAGGCACTCGCCTACGGCAGCGGGGCCCACGAGGAGGGCGTCGACGCCTTTCTCGCGGACCGCGACCCCGAGTTCGACTGACTCAGAGAAACCGCCGGACGACCCGGTCGAAGGCGCCGCCGGCGAGAACGGCGTCGTGACCCACCCCTTGGAGGCGCACCCGTCGCCCGTCGGTGCGGTCCGCGGCGCGGTCGAACGCCGCCCGGGTGAAGAACGGGTCGTCGTCGCCGCCGACCACGAGCGTCGACACCCCTGCCGCCGCGACCCGGTCGAGTGCACTCCCGTCGTACGCGAGACAGGCGTCGATCGCCCGCCGGAACGCCGGCGGGTCGGACGGCGAGCGGAGACGGTCGTACACCCGGGCGGCGGCCCGCAGCGCTGTTTGCCAGGCGCCACGGGCGACCACGTCGCTCGCCGAGCGGTACACCGGGAGCCAGCGCCCCGCAGCGGCGTGGTCGTCCCACCGTCGCAACAGCGCGCGACCGCTCTCCCGGTCGACCCGGTCGCCCGCCAGTCCGAGTGCGAGACGGGTCACGGCGTCCGGGCGAGCGGCGGCGACTGCCGCGGCGACGAACCCGCCCATCGACAGCCCCAACAGCGCGACCGGTCGCCCGTGTCGCTCGCGGAGGGCGGTGACCGCCGGCCCGTACCCCGCTGCGATCGCCGCCACGTCCTCGCCCTCGCGGGGCTGGCTGACGTAGTAGACGGCGCGGCGAGCGGCGTACCGTCGGCAGAACCCGGCAACGAGCCACCGGAGCGGTCGGGAGTCGTCGACGGCGTACAGCGGGTCGTTCAGTCCTGGAACGACCACGAGCGGTGGCCACTGGTCGCGGCCCTGCGCGTCGCTCCGGTCACTCGCCGACGTCGCCGGGTCGACCCGGACTGCCGGGAGGCCGGCGACCCGCTCGACGGGCGGCGCCCTCACAGACCGAGGAGGTCCTCGGCGTTCTGCCAGAGGATCTTCCGCTGGACCTCCTCGGGAAAGCCCAACTCGGCGAACTGCTCGAGCCACGGCTCCGGGTCGATCATCGGGTAGTCCGTGCCGAACATCACCTTGTCCTGCAACAGCGTGCGGGCGTACCGCAGCACCTGGTCGTCGATGTACTCCGGCATCCACCCCGAGAGGTCCATGTACACGTTGCCCTTCTGTTGGCAGATGGCGAGTTGTTGTTTCTCCCACGGGAACGCCGGGTGTGCGATGAGGATTGGCAACTCGGGGTGTTCGGCGGCGAGGTCGTCCAACAGCATCGGGTCACCGTGCTTGATCCGCATCCCTCGTCCGCCGGGTGCGCCCGCCCCCAGCGTCGAGGAACCGCCGTGGAACACACAGGGCACCCCGAGGTCCTCGATGGTGTCGAACAGTTCCCGGTGCGCTGGCGCCGAGGGGTCGAACCCCTGGGCTATCTGCTGGAACTTGAACCCCGAGAGATTCAGGTCCTCGATCGCCCGGCGCGCCTCGGCGGGGGCGTCCTCCTTTAGCGGGTCGACGCTTCCGAACCCGACGAAGAAGTCAGGATGTTCGTCGCGCACCTCGGCGACGTGGTCGTTCGTCACCGGCGGGTTGCCGGTGTTTGTCTCGGCGTCCCAGGCGAGCAACACCGCCCGCCCGATCCCCGCCTCGCGGTACGTCTCGACCATCGCCTCGTACCCCGTCGGGTCGATCTCGGTCCCGAACTTCCGGGCCGCGTCCTGCATCATCTCGCCGCCCGCGTCGACGAGAAAGTCCGCCGTCGGCGGGTGGGCGTGCGTGTCGACCGCTCGCTCGGGTCCCGAGAGCACGTCGATCGGCATAGGCCGGTGTGTGGGGGCCGGGGT
>CAZQHW010000209.1:0-4486 GCA_964593395.1 uncultured Halobacteriales archaeon | reverse complement strand
CTCTCGACCCGGAACAGGCGACTTCCGAAGCCCTCGGCGCCTCGTCGGTTCTGACCTGCTGCGCTCCTCGCTCGGGGTGATCCCTGCGGTGCTTGCTTCGTGACGAGCCCGCAGCGGAACGGGGGCTTTCGAGGCGGTCCTATTAGTGGCGATAGCTGCTGAGAGCAGCGCGATGAGGCGTTCTCCACAACTCGACCAGTCGCTCCGGTGCCGGTCGAGCCTGATCAGTTCTCCCGCTCGGGGTCGTGCTCCCGGAACCACGCCGCAAGCGTCTCCAGACGGTGGATCGCGCGGTCGGGGTCGCCGACGTTGTGGTGTTCGTCCTGATAGACGACGAGTTTCGCCGGCACGCCTTGCTTTTGCAGCGAGACGTAGAACTGCTCGGACTGCGAAGGGGGACACCGCCAGTCCTGCTCGCCCGCGGTCAGCAGCGTGGGTGTCTCCACCTGGTCGACGTCGGTGATGGCGGAGGCGGCGTCGTACCGCTCGGGGGCGTCCCACGGCAGCCCGAAGTCCGCCTCCAGCCAGTTGTGCGAGTCGTCGGTGCCAAAGGAGGAGCGCACGTCGTAGATCCCGTGTTCGGCCGCGGCGGCGGCGAACGCCCGGCGGGTGACGAGATAGCCCGTGTTCACCCCGCCCTGGGAGAAGCCACCGACGAAGACACGGTCGGGGTCGGCCCAACCGCGGTCGACGGCGGCGTCGACCGCCGCGAGCAGGTCCGCCACCTCGACCGTGTTCCACCGCCCTTTCAGCGTCTCCGAGAAGGCCCGCCCGTAGGAGGTGGAGCCGCGGTAGTTCACCTTCCAGACGGTGTAGCCGCGGGAGGTGAAGTAGCCGTCCATGAACCGGTAGGAGGGCTCGTCGTAGGCCATCGGCCCGCCGTGGATCCACAGGAGAAAGGGCCCGCCGTCGCCGGGCTCGAAGTCGGACGGGCGGTAGGCGATCACCTCGATCTCGGCTGGCTCGTCGCCGTCTGGACCGGGCGACGCGACGGTGAGCCGCTCGCAGACGGGCTGTTCGTACGACGCGAGGAGGTCGTCGTTCACCCGCGAGAGTCGCACGCGGGGGTCTGTCTCGCCGCCGCGCTCGCCCCCCGGGACGGGGGCGGCGTCGAGGTCGGCGGCGTCCAGCGCGTGGAGGTCGGCGCCCTCCCGCGGCCGTGAGAGTACACAGGCGACGGTCGAGCCGTCGGCGGCGGCGTCGAACCCCGCGACGGCCTCGAACTCGCCCTGTGCGGCGGGCACCCGCTCGGGGTCACCGTCGACGTGCAGGCGGACGAACCGGCTGCGAGCCTCGTCACCGACCGCGGCGAGCAGGCGCTCGGCGTCGAGCCAGCGGGGCGCCCCGCCGTAGGTGAGCGTGCGGTCCAGCGCGGCGGAGACGGAGTGGTACGCCACACCGGGGGCGTCCGACTGGTCGGCGCTCGGTTCGGCGACGTACACCTCGCTCGGGCGGTACCAGTTCTCGGGGTCGCGACCGGTGAAGGCGACGTGGGCGCCGTCGGGACTCCACCGCGGCGACCCGACCGAGAGCGTGCCGTCGGTCAGCCGCTGTGGCTCGCCGCCGTCGGGGTCGACGGCGTACACGTCCGCGGCGTAGGTGTCGTCTGGAGGGGCGACGTTGCCCTCGGCGTCGGGGTCGTACGCACAGAAGGCGATCCGGTCCGGTCCCCAGGCGGGCGAGAGACTCGCGCCGACGCTGGGCGGGAACCCCGTCCGGTCGAGGCGCTCCCGCTCGCGCGTCTCGACGTCGACGACGTACAGGTACGAGCGCACCGCGTCCAGCCACCCCTGGCCGTCGAACTTGTGCTGCAGCCGCTCGACCTCTACCGGTCCGCCCTCCTCCAGATCGTCGAGGTACTCGCGCTGGTCGTCGGTCGGGTCCCGGGCGGCGACGACGATCCGCTCGCCCTCGGGCCCCCAGTCGAACTCCTGCACGCCGTCCTCGAGGTCGGTCACCTGCCGGGCGTCCCCACCCAGGCGGAGGTCGTACACCCACACCTGCGTCTCGAGGTCGTCACCGGACTCGGCGCTCCCGTCGTCGCCGGTGTCGGCCTCGTCGTCCGCTGCCTCGTCGTCCGTCTCGTCGGCGTCCACTCCTGTGTCCTCGTCGTCCTCGCTCACGGCCGCCTCGTCGCGACCCACGTGGAGTTCGACGTCCTCCTCGCGGGCCATCGACACGGCAAGGCGGTCGCCGTCGGGGCTCCACTTCGGCGTGCCGGCGTCGGAGACACGGGTGAGTCTGTGGGGGTCGCGTCCACCGTCTGCGGGGACGACGAACACCGAACGCCGGGTGCGGTCCTCGTCGGGGTCGGCCTCGCTCGCGACGAAGGCGACACGGTCGCCGGACGGCGAGACGCTCACCGCGCCGACACGGGTGAGGTCGTTGCGCGCGTCGGCCGGCAACGGGTCACGGTCGGGCATAGTCCCGCCCCGGCGGGCGGGAACTTAATCGCTCGGGCACCGGATCGCGACGGGACGCCGTCGGTCGACACTGTGACCGAGCAGACCGACGACAGGGGGCGTGAGCCGGGCGATCTGTCGGGAGTGACCGGCGGTGCGTCAAAGGCGCAACTGTCAAACGCGGGGCGCCCCTAAGTGGGGGTATGAAGTTCGTCGTCGCGACAGACGGCTCGAAGCAAAGCGAGGCGGCGCTCCAACACGCGCTCGGTCTCGCGGAGGCCACCGACGGGTCGGTGCGGGTCGTCCACGTCGCCACCCCAGAGGTGCAGACTCAGGGCGGGAGCGACCCGGTGGTCGACCCGTCGAACGCGGCCGACCGCCTGTTGATGGAGGACGAACACGACGCCGAGAACCGCGGCGAGCGCATCTTGGAGAACGCCGCCGCCCTCGCCGCCGACCACGGGGCGACCGTCGAGACAGACCTGTTGCACGGCGACCCCGTCGAGACCCTCGCGGACTACGCCACCGAGGTCGAGGCCGACGGGGTCGTCGTCGGCCACCGCGGACTCACCGAGCGTGCGGAGCAACACCTCGGCAGCGTCGCGAAGTCACTCGTCGGCCGCTCGCCCGTGCCCGTCACCGTCGTCTCCTGACCGCCGCAGCCCCACCGCGAAGCGAGCGCCGCCGAGCGCCGCCTCGTCGACCTCGAAGGTCGCGCCGTAGCTCTCGGCGATCCGCTCGACGAGGTACATTCCCAGTCCCGAGCCACGGGAGTCGCCCGCGGAGTAGCCCTTTTCGAGGATCCGCTCGCGCTCCGCTTCGGGAATCCCCTGGCCGTCGTCCGCGACGACGAGGCGCACCCGCTCCGCGCCGGCGCGGGTCGTCACCCGGACCAGCGAGCCGCCGGAGTGGACGAGGGCGTTCTCGACGAGGTTGGCGACCAGTTCCCGCAACATCGGCCCCCCGTCCACGCTGACGGGGGCGACGTCGGTTTCGACGACCATCTCGCGGTGCTCGGCACGGTCGGCCGTGCGGTCGACGGCGTCCGCGACGACGCGGTCGAGTCGCACGGGGTCGGGGTCGACCTCGTCCAGGCGACTCAACCTGCGGACGTCCTCGATGAGTTCGGTGGCGTCCTCGACCCCCTTACGGGCGCTCTGGACCCGCTCGGCGACAACCGGCGGCAGGGAATCGCTCTCGCGGGCCGCGAGTTGCAGGTTCATGCCGATAACCTGCAGGGCGTTGCCCAGGTCGTGTCGCAACAGCGAGTGCAGAAACTCCGCGCGCCGCTTGGCGGCGACTCGCTCGCTGATGTCCTTTGCGACGCAGACGATACCCGCAAGACCCTCCTCGTCGTGCATCACCGACGCAGAGAGACTCATCGGCACCACCTCGCCGTCGGCGGTCTCGAACGACACCGCCAGGTCGGTGACGTGGCCGGCGGACAGCAGTCGGTCCAGGAGCGCCCCCTCGGTCATCATGTCCGCGAGTCGCTCGTTGTCCTCCGGGTCGGCGAACACGTAGTCGATCGGACGCCCGACGACCTCCCCTTCGGCGTAGCCGAGTTTCTCGTTGACGGCGTCGTTCGCCCGCTGGATACGCCCGTCGGGACCGACCTGTAGGAGCACGTCGACCATCGTGTCCATCACGTTCTCCAGGGCGGTCGTCCGCCGGCGGACGCGCCGCCTGAGTTCCTCCCGGGAGAGTCTCGCCGACTCTCCGCCCCCCGAGCGCGTCTCCTGCATTTTGTTGATCTACTTTTCGGACGCACTTAATTTTCCGGGTAAAAACACGAAACGAGACGTGGCGACATCGTCGGACTTTCGAGCGCGCAGCGCCTGGTTCCGACGATGGCGACCACCCGTGCGGAGTTGCTGGCGGCGCTGTCCCGGCCCCGCCGGAACGTGCTGGCGCTGCTGACCGGGGTGGGACCGCTGCTGGTTGCCCACCTCGTGGTGCCCCACTGGAGCACCCGCTACGGGTCGTACCTCGTCGCCTTTTCCGTGTGGATGATCTGGTTCGTCCTCGTCGTCGCCGACCTGTTGGGCGAACCACTCGACGCCGAGGGGACCGGCCCGGAGTGA
>CAZQHW010000208.1:2249-4614 GCA_964593395.1 uncultured Halobacteriales archaeon | reverse complement strand
GACTGTCCAGCAGTCGTGGCAGTGCCATGTCCGGCGTACGGGGGCCAGCGGCATCAGCGGTCTGCTCCCGTCACGGGTCGAGGTGACGACACGTTTACGTACCAGAGCGCGTCACCGTGAAACGATGGTCGAGGCGTTTGCGGTCGCCAGCGGAAAGGGCGGCACCGGCAAGACCACGACGACGCTCGCGCTGGGGATGGCACTCGCCCGCGACCACGACGTGACCGTCGTCGACGCCGACACGGGAATGGCGAATCTGCTCTTTCACGCCGGACTCGAGGACGTCGACGTGACGCTGCACGACCTGCTGGTGGAGGGTCGTGACGTGCCCGTCGGGGCCGCCGTCCACGACCGCTTCGGGATGCACGTCGTCCCCTGTGGCACCGACCTCGCGGACTTCGAGGCCGCCGACCCCGAGCGCCTGCGGGACGTGGTCGCCGAGTTGGCCCGCGACACCGACGTGCTCCTGCTGGACTCGGCGGCCGCGCTGGGCTCGAAGAGCGCCGTTCTCCCGGTGGTGCTCGCCGACCGCGTGGTGACGGTGCTCCAACCGACGATCCCCGCGCTGTCTGACGGGTTGAAGGTGCGGGAGTACGCCCGCTCGTACGGCACCGGCGACGCGGGCCTGTTGTTCAACAAGGTCCACGACGACGCCGCCGTCGACCGCATCGCCGACCGCGCGACGCGGTACTTCGACGGCGTGCTCGGGACGGTGCCCGACAGCGACGCCGTCCGCGAGGCCCGGCGGGCCGGGCGACCGCTGCTGGACTACGCCCCCGACTCCGCTGCCGGCCGCGCCTACCGCCGTGCCGCCGACCGGATCGACGTCCGCGACGGCGACCGCGAGGCCGTCGCCGACCGCTTTCGCAGCGCCGTCGTTCCCGACCCGCCCTGACCATGTCCGAGGCGCCACGCCCGCCGACGCCGGAGCGGTTGCCCCCCGGTCGACTCGTCCGCTCCCGCGTCGTCACCGACCTCGGGAGCGTCCTCGCGGACGCCCTGGACCGCCGACTGGACGGCTACGCCGTTGTCGAGCCACAGGAGACGCTCCTCTTGGACGCCGACGGCGCCGGCGTGCTCGGCTTTCGCGGCGGCGTCCCCGTCGGCGCCCACCACGCCGGGTCCGGTCGCGGCGGGCCGGCGGCACTCGCGGACCTCGCCGCCGAGGGGCCGTACAGCGTGGAACTGCACGCCGTCGAGAACGGCACCGCACTCCGGCCGTTCGACCGCGAGCGCTGCCGGGTGAGCGTCGCCACTCCCGCCGAGCGACTCGCCGGCGACCAGGCGCTCGCCGCCCGCACCCGCCGGGTCGTCGACGACCGTCGCCGCGTCGGCGGCCGGGGGGCACCCTCACACGCCACCACGTCCGACACTCGCTCGACACCCCGGCCCGACCACGGGACGCCCCCAGAGTCCGTCCGTACCGACGCCGACCGGAACGGGTCGACGACACGGACCGGAGAGTCGCCGGCGGGGACGAACGAACCGGACGGGGACGACCCGGCGGACCCCGTGGTGGCCTTTCTGGAGGACGAGGAGAAGGTCGCCGCCATCCGCGAGGAGGCACGGAAGCAGGCCCGCGAGCGGGCCGCCGAGTGGGGACTTGGCGACCAACTGGAGGACTGACCGCGCCGACGTTCGGGGACCGTCACACACACCACCCTCCGGCGCCGAAACCTCGCATGGAGTTGGTGTCGGTGGCCGCCGTCGCCGAGAACGGCGTCATCGGCGACGGCCGCAGCGTCCCCTGGGACCTTCCCGAGGACGTGCGCCGCTACCGCGAGCGCGTCGCCGGCCATCCCGTCGCGATCGGCCGCCGGACCTTCGAGTCCATGCGGAAAGCGGACGACCTGCCGGGCGCTCGGCAGGTGGTGCTCTCCCGGGGCGACCGGTCGTACCCCGATGCGTCGGTGCAGGTCGTCGGCGGAGTCGACGAAGCGATCGACGTGCTGGCGGCGACCGGCGCCGAGACCGCGTACGTGCTGGGTGGCACCTCGGTGTACGAGGCCTTTCTCCCGCGCGTGGACCGGATGGTGCTCTCACGGGTCCACGCGGAGCCGGCAGGCGACGCCTACTACCCCGCGTTCGACCGGTCGGCGTGGGCGGTGGTGCAGGAGGAACCACTTGAGGGGTTCACGGTCGAGTACTGGAAGCGCGTCGAGGAGTCGGACGGGGCGTGAGTTTGGGCGGAGTCAGACTCTCATTGTCTGTCAGTTGGCGTGCTCGCACTCTCCTGCCCTCAACAGCCGTGACTGCCGGGGAGAGGACCCGGAAAGCCCCCGCCCCACAGCGAGGAGGAGCACAGCGAGGTAGCGCCGTCGAGCGGGCCAATGGCTTCGGTGGATTCCACGAGGAGATCGAGAGT
>CAZQHW010000208.1:0-2149 GCA_964593395.1 uncultured Halobacteriales archaeon | reverse complement strand
CTCCAGAGAGCACGCCGAGGGGTTCGGGGCACACCCCACCACGACCAGGAGCAACTGAGAGTGACGAGAGCCACAGGTTGATTACCGACGCCACACCACACCGGACATGGAGAAGACGCCGTCGGGCACGTCGGTCGGCGTCGAGGACCCGTACGAACACGCCGGGCGCTGTGACCACCTGACCGACGAGGGCCGCTGTCGCAAGGCGATCGAGAACGGCACCGACGACCCGGCCTTCGCCGAGGACCTGCGCGAGCGGGAGTACCTGTGTCCCGCCGCGGACCCCGAGCACGACTGGGCGTGGCGGGACTGCCCACACTACCAGTGTCGACAGCGCGACCGGGAGTGTGTCCGCTGTGGCCTCGAAGAACGGCGGATGGCCCACGCCGCCGAGCGGCCGCTACTGGAGGAACACCACCTCTCCTACCCCGACCACGAGACGAGCCACGAGATCACCGTCTTTCTGTGCCGGTGGTGTCACGCGAAGGTCCACGACTCGTGGGCACGGGTCGACGACGACGCCGCCCCGGACCCGGAAGCGATCGCCGAGGCCGAGCAGCGCCGGAGCCGCGAACAGCGCGAGGCGGGCTTTGACTCCGCCGCCGAGCGGTACGGTCACCGCGTTGGCACCGACGGGAACGCCGACGACGGGACCGAGCGCGAGGAGGACTGACCCGACAGCGTCGTGCCGGAGTCGTCGCCGTTTTTTCCCTCGACAAAGTCACGAGGGTATGGAGCAGGCGGACGCCGGGAGCGGCGACGGCGGGAGCACGGACGTCGATGGGAGCGTCGACCACCTCGGGCACGTCCACCTGAAGGTGCGCGACATGGAGCGGGCGGTGTCGTTCTACGGCGACGTGTTGGGGCTGTCGGTCAGCGAGCGGGTCGGGGAGTACACCTTTCTCTCCGTTGGCGACCACCACCACGACCTCGCGTTGCAGGCGGTCGGGCCGGACGCCGACGACCCGGGGCAGGGTGTGGGGCTGTACCACGCCGCCTTCGAGGTGGCCACGCCCGAGGCGCTGGCGGCGACCTTCGAGCGTCTCAAACAGCGCGGCGTCGAGGTGTCGCCCGTCGACCACGGCATCAGCCGGGCGCTGTACTTCGATGACCCCGACGGCAACGGCCTGGAGGTGTACCTCGACACCCGCGACGCGGACGACGAGACGTGGGCAGGCCGGAGCGGGCCGTTCGACCCCACCGACCCGGCGCCCGAGGACGACTGACGCCGTCGGGGGGAGTCAGCCGAGGATGTCGCCGATCCGTCGGGGTTCGCCGCTTATTGCCGGGTCGGGGTCGACCATCTGTAGCACCTGGTGGTCGGTCACGTCGCGGTAGGGCCGGTCGATCGCCTCGGAGACGAGGGCACTCTCCAGGCGGAACTCCGTTCCCTCGTACACGACGTCGACGCCCTCCTCGTCGAACGAGAGCGTGGTCATGCACACGCTGGGCGGGCGCGGGACAAATCTGTACTGGTCGCTCGCGCCGGCGGCACCCCCACCCCGTTGCGTTCCACGCAGGCCAGACCGAAACGTTATTATTACACGTCAGGTCTGTCGCTCGGTCCCGTTCCACACGAAACAGAGGGGTTCAGGCGGTGACAGACGTCTGACGTGCGTCGGACGGTGGGCCAGGCTTTATACCGAGACGGAGGGTGGCTCCCGTCGTGTCGCTGAGTACGGACCCACTGGACGAGTTGCGGATCCCCCCGGGGACGACGGTCGAGGAGCACGACCTGGTGACGGAGGGAGACGTGGTCGTCGGGGGCCGGTCACGGGTGGAGTTCGGCGTTCGCGGGCGCAACGTCCTCGCCGGCGAGGGCGTCGAGTTCGGCGGCGACATCGAGGCCGAGGCCGACTGTCGCCTGGACATGTGGGCCGACGTGGCCGGCAACGTCCTCGTCGGCCGGGACGCCTACCTCGGCGAGCGGGTGCACGTCGGCGGCGAACTCAAGGTGGCCGGTGACCTCGACATCGGCGACGACGTCGAGGTCGAGGAGGGGTTCGAGGCGAACGGCTGGATCGTCATCCGCAACCCGATGCCGACGATCGTCTTTCTGTTCGTCTACCTCTCGCAGCTGTTGCGGGCCGGCGAGGAGGACACCGCCGAGCGACTGGTCGACCGCATCACCGAGGAGGAAGACCCCGAC
>CAZQHW010000207.1:0-4633 GCA_964593395.1 uncultured Halobacteriales archaeon | reverse complement strand
GGGGGTTATGAGCCCCAGGATGGGTGAGGGGCGCTGCTCAGAGCGGCGTCCCGAGGACCCATGGCGACGAACGCAGACGACCCGGTCCCAGAGACACCGGGCACGAACGAGGCACAGACCAACGACCAGACCCAAGCACAGAGCGACCACGAAGCTCCCTCGCTCGCCAACCCAGGGGACCGACAGGCGGCGATGGACGCGACGATCGAGGGATGGATCGACCGCCTGGCGACCGCCGCGGAGGAGGCCCGCGAGCACGACTGTGACTCGCTTGAGGAGTTCTACGAGGCTCACGGCCTCCTGTGAGACTCGACCTCGGGGGGGATTCCCTGGGTCCGGCAGCCCGACGGCCGTCAGCACGCCGGGGGTGCCTCTCGGGACGGGCAGGGGACCGACACGGGACGGTCGGGGTGGCTATCGGAGGCGACGGGCGTAGTCGTCGATGATCCCCCAGGACGAGGATTCGTCCGGGAAGATCGCCAGTGGGTTGTCCGCGTGGGTGCGCCGTCGCCCGTCGTCCGTCGGGTCCCGCAGTTCCGCGAACCAGAACTGGACGCCGGTCAGTCGTTCGTCGTGGGCCACGCGTGTCGCCGTTCGGAGGTACTCGTCGCGCGCCGACGGTGGCTGGTCCGGTCCGACCGCGACGCCGAACTCCCCGAGATACGCCGGCTTCCCGACCCGCTCGTGGGCCTCGCGGACGTGGGTCCGGACGTACTCGGCGAACGCCTCTTGCTCACCGACGCCGTCGTCGGTGCGGCGTGTCGCTGGGTACGAGTGGAACGAACAGGCGTCGATGGCGTCGGACTCGTGCGTCTCGACGTAGGCGTTGCGCACGTTCCACCGCTCGTAGACGTCTCCGGTGGCGCCGTGCATCCCGGACCCGACGAGGTGTTCGTCGTCTATCGACTTTATGTGGCGGGCGGCGGCGTCGTACCACTCGGTGAGCGGCTCGCCACGCCGGTCGCCGTGGTACTCGATCTCGTTGCCCACCTCCCACAGCAGGATCGTCGGGTCGTTCCGGTACTCGACGCCGGTCAGCCGGTTCCGGTGGGTCAGCACGTGTTCGACGTAGTTCCGGTAGTACTGGATGGCCCGGTCGTCCTCGAAGAAGTCGTTTTTCGTCTCGGCGGTGGGCGACCAGTCGGCGTAGGCGGCCGGCGTCGGCGCGTGAGTGGCGTCACCCCAGTTGTTGAGCAGCGGCAGCACCAGTCGGACGTCGTGACGCTTCGCCGCGAGCACCACGTAGTCGAAGTGGTCGAACCAGTCGTCCCTGAACTCGCCCGGGCCGGCGTGGACCTCCGTGCCGGTCCAGGCCGCCGGGAACCCCCAGGTCCGGACGACGGAGACCCCGTGGTCGGTGAGGTAGTCGAACAGACGGTCGACGTACTGCCGTCCCCACGCCTCGACCGGGAGGTGGTTGTTGTTCACGCCGACGTAGCGGAACGCCCCCTCGTCAGTCGTGAACCTCGTGCCGTCACGCCCGACGAACGACGTCGGATACGGCCGGACCGCCACCTCCGTGGCCGTCGACGCGAGCGTCTCGTCGCCCACCGAGAGCGTGGCCTCGACGGTCCGGTCGCCCACGTGCGGGGCCCGCGTCTCGACGGTGACGCTCCGAGAGCGCCCGGCGTCCAGCACCACCGAGACCGAGTCGGAGCGCCCACCGCGGACCGAGAGGGTGACCGACGCGTCCACCTGCGCGTCGCCGTCGTTGGTCGCGTCGACGGTGACGACGATCGGTCGGGTCTGGCGAACGGGGGTCGTCTCGACACGCGGCGCCGAGAGCGTGAGGTCCGCCGGTGCCGTCGTCCCGGTCGGGGTCGAGTCGGCCGTGTCGGTGGACGTCACCGTCGGTGTCGCGGTCCCGGTCGCGGGCGGCGTCGTGGCCGTCGACTCCCCGTCGTTCTCGGGGAGCGCCGAACACCCGACCAGCGCCGCCCCGACGGCGGTGACGGTCGCCAGGTAGGACCGTCGACCGACCGTCGTACCGACGTCTCTACCGTCTCCTCCGCCCTCGTCGTCCGTCATGTCGTCCCCGCGCTGGCCGTCGTCCGCGCTGGTCGGGGCGTCCACCACCGCCGCGTTCCCGTCGTCCATCGTTCTGTCTCCGTCCACTGACGTGACAAAAAACTCCTGGCCGGCCGGAGGTCCGACCCAGGACGGTGGTGCCGTGGCGAGAGTGAGTGGCGTGTCCGTGCTGGGAGACCGTTCGGCGGGCCGGCCCGAGCGAAGTCGTCGACGGCGAGCGCGACGGGCGACCGAACCACCATCCTTCGAGCGCGGGTCGGGTGGCCCGCCGAACGGTCTCGATAGCCCCCGCCCGGTCACGGGGACCGACCCGGTCGGTCACCTGCGAGACGGCCGACCGGACGGGTCGCGTCCGTCATCCCTCGATGGCCTCGACCGGGCGCTCGCGAGCGGCTCGCCACGCGGGGTAGAGCCCCCCGACGACACACACGGCGACCCCGAACCCGAACGCGCCGAGGAGGTACGCCGGGGTCCCCGGCTGGAACGCCGTCGGGTCGTCGAGCAGGACGCTGTTGATCGTCGCGCCCGCCCCGACGGTGAGCCCGACACCGACCGCGGCGGCGACCAGTCCCACGAGCACCGACTCGATCAGCATGACCGCGACGATGTCCAGCCGGCCGTACCCCACCGCCCGGAGGACGCCGATCTCCTCGCGTCGCTCCCGAACGCTCATCATCCGGACGTTCGCGATGCTGATCCCCGCGATCAGAAGCGAGATGCTGCCGACACCGACCAGGAAGCGACTCGTCGAGGTGAGTTGCTTCTCGACCGTCTCTGCCTCCTCCTCGACGCTCTCGACGCCGAACTGCTCCTGATCGTCCCGCAGTCCGCGGTTCAGTGCCGTCTCGAGACGGTTCGAGATCTCGTTCGCCGCCTGCGTGTCGTCGGCGTGGACGATCGCGCCGCTGTACGGTCGGTCGGCGTCCACCGGCTCGACGAGTCGCATCGGCAACAGCACTCTCGCCCCGACGGCCTCGGGGGCGTCGAAGTTCGTGAGCCCGACCGGCGGCTCGATGATCGCGATCACGCGCTGTGTGCGCCCGTTGACGACGATCGAGTCACCGACCTCGACTGGCTCGTCCCGGAACTGGTTGAGTCGCTCGGTGATCACCGCGCCGGTCTGCCAGTTCGACGGGATCTCACCCTCGACGACGAGGTCGCCGTAGGTCGGACCCGGGTTCTCGACGCCCTTCGCCGCGAACTGGAGTTCGTCACCGCCAGCGAACGACCGGTTCCCCTCCCTGAACGCCGTCACCGTCGCGTCGTACTCGGCGGCGACCTCCCTGATCGTGCGCAGCCGTCGCTCGTCCAGCGCCGGCGCGTCCTCGGCGGCGAGTCCGAACTGGTTCTGTGGCTCGGTCACCGCCACCTCCGTGGCCAGGTCGCCGAGGGTCTCCTGCTGGCTCGCCTCGAACGCCAGCCCGAACAGCCCGAGTCCCCCGACCGCGACGACGCCGATCGCCACGGTGAGCACCGCCAGCAGCGTCCGGGCCCGCGCCCGCGAGAGGTTCCGCCTGGCCAGGTACGTCCGGGGGAAAAACCGCCGGAGCAGGCTCACGACCCGTCACCCCCCGGCTGGTCCGGGTCCGTCTCGGTCGCGGCCGTCGCCGTCGCCGTGGCGTCCCCGTTTTCGGGCGTTCCCAACGTGTCGGAGGCGTCACGGCGGAGTCGACCGTCGACGAGCCGGAGCGTGCGGTCGCTGAACTCCGCGACGTACTCGTCGTGGGTGACGGCGACGACGGTCACGTCCACGTCGGCGGCGTCGAGCAGGTCCGAGAGCACTCGCTCACCGGTCTCGCGGTCGAGGTTGCCCGTCGGTTCGTCCGCGAGCACCAGGTCGGGCTCGTTGATCAGCGACCGGGCGATCGCCACGCGCTGTTTCTGCCCGCCGGACAGCTCGCTCGGGGAGTGGTCGAGCCGGTCGGCGAGTCCGACCCGCTCGAGCAGCCGCTCGGCACGCTCCTCGGTCGCCGACGGGTCGGGCTCGAGCAGGCGCGGGACGGCGACGTTCTCGAGGGCGGTGAGCGTGGGGATCAGCCCGTAGCTCTGGAACACGAAGCCGATCGTCTCCTGGCGGACCCGCGTCCGTCTCCGGTCGCCGTACGTCTCGACGTCGGTGCCGTCGAGCGTGACCGTCCCGGTGGTCGGCGTGTCGAGCAGTCCGAGCAGGTGCAGCATGGTCGACTTCCCCGACCCCGAGGGCCCGACGACCGTCACGAACTCCCCGCGCTCGACGCCGAAACTCACGCCACGCAGCGCCCTGACCGTCCCGGCCCCACTCTCGAACTCCTTCGTGATGTCGCGAGCGCTGACGAGCATCGTCTCAGGCCGCCCTGCGCCGGTAGACGACACCGCCGACGAGTGCGAGCGCGCCCACCGCGACGACCCCGAGGAGCGCGAGCGGGGAGACACCCCCGACGACCGGAAGTCCACCGCCACCGTCGTCGCCGCCGTCGTCGCCGGGATCGAACTCGGGCGTCGACTGGCTGTCACCCGCGCCAGTGTCACCGCTCCCGCCGGTGGCACCGCCGCCGGTCGCCGCGGCGCCGCCGGTGTCGACCTCGGTCGTCGTCCGGTACTGCGTCCCGTCGAGTGTGTAGCTGAT
>CAZQHW010000206.1:0-4661 GCA_964593395.1 uncultured Halobacteriales archaeon | reverse complement strand
TCGACGTTAGCGCGTTCGACCTGCGTGCCTCCCCCAGCGACAACCGCATCCTGATCATCGCCGACACCAGTGCGAGCAGTGAGTTCGAGGCCGGTCAGGACTACCGCGCGACGCTGACGGTCGGCCCCGACAACCCGTACTACGGGTTCGAGGAGGCCCAGACGTTCAGTTCGGACTTCACGGTGCTCGCGAGCTCCGTGTCGCTGGACCAGTTCGGCGAACAGGTTCGCGTCCAGGCCGCCGCTCAGCAGACCATCAGCGGGCAGAGCACGCTCGCTGACGGCACCCCGCTGACGGTGACCATCCGGTCGCAGGACGAGGACAACCCGATCTTCGACTCGCAGACTGTCGAGGTCCAGGGTGGCACCTACGAGGCCACCTTCGACCAGTTCCAGGACGCCCAGATCGAGGGCGGCGAACTCGAGGGCCAGACGTTCACCGTCACGGTCCGCCGTGGCTCGAGCACCGTGGCCGAGAGCTCGGGTGTCGTGACCGCGACGGCGTCCGTTGACGCCAGCGATGCCGAGATCTCCGAGAACGGTGAGGTCATCAGTGGTGTCGACGCCACGCTGCCAAACGGTGGCTACGTCACCATCCACGACGACACGCTCGGTGACTCCGCTATCACCAGCGTCCGTGGCACCTCGAAGTACTTCTCACCTGGCGTGTACGAGGACATCAACATCGTCCTCGACACGAACGACGGTCCGTTCGCCACCGGTTCGACGAACACCATCACCGCGATGGCGCACGTCGACACCGACGGTGACTCGGTGTACGACTTCGTCTCGAGCGAGGGCACGGTCGACGCTCCCTACACCCTGCCCGACGTGGGTCCGGTCGTCGACCAGACCGAGGTGAGCGTCCCGGCCGACGAGACCCCGACGACGACGACCACGACGACCACCACGACGACGACGGAGACGACGACGACGGAGACGACGACGACGGAGACGACCACCGAGGAGACCACCACCACCGAGGAGACCGACGGTGACGGTGGCCCCGGCTTCGGTGTCGTTGTCGCGCTCATCGCGCTGCTGGCGGCCGCCCTGCTGGCTGCCCGCCGTCGTGAGTAACGACCGATAACCACCGGCTTCGTGCCGGCTCACTTCTCAGTATTTTACCCGGGTAGCGACGGCTGTGCGTCGCCCGTACTTCTGTCGGGGCCGCCAGCCCGGTCGACGCGCCCCGACAGGAGGCGACGCCGGCAGGCACGGACGAGGAGACAAGGTATTTGTTCGACTCCGTCGTACCACGTGCCGTGACAGTCGTCGACGGCGCCGTCCACGCGCTGGCCGCGCTCGGGGAGTACTCCGACCCCCTGGCGTGGCTCGTGGTCGCCGCCTTCCTGTTGGGCGCCGCTGTCGACCTCGTTGGCGGCGCCGGCTCTCGACGAACGACCTCGGGGGGCACTCGAACCTCCGGCGAGCGCCGACACCGCGAGACGGCCCGCTGGGTGACCGTCGGGGCGTGGGTGCTGTTTGGCCTGTTCTGGCTGACGACGGTCCACCACTTCGCGTTCGTCCAGAAGAGCGTCATCGAGGGCGTCGGGACGCTTGTTGCGGTGCCGGCGTGTCTCTCGGCGGCGGTCTTGCTCGCCCGCGGGCGTGACTCCCTGTTCGTTCTCTCGCGGTCGGTCGCCGTCATGGGACTGGTCTACCTGCCGGTCCAGGCCGTGCCGCCGGTGCGTCAGGCACTCACCGAGACCGTCGCCGCACAGACCGCGATGCTGATCGACGCACTCGGGTACGAGTACCGGCTGGTCGACGGCCTGACCGTCGACGGCAAGCGCATCGCCGCAAAGGAGTACCCCTACCTGAGCACGTTCGCGTTCGACCACGAGGGCGAACCGCTCACCTACACGGTGAAACTCGCCTGCACCGGCCTGGGGTCGATGGCCGTCATCGCCGGGTTGATCGCTGCCGTGCGCGCTCCGCTGCGCCGGAAGGCGTGGGCACTCGCCGTCTCAGTGCCGATCATCTACGGGTTGAACCTCGTGCGCAACGTGTTCATCGCGGTCGGTTTCGGCACCCAGCAGTTCCACCTCCTGCCGGACGTGGTCGGCGCGCTGTTCGCCGTCGACAGCGGGGTGATGGTGTCGTACTACGTCGCTGACCGGATCATCGCACAGAGCCTCTCGGTCGTCGTGCTCGTGGGCATCACCTGGTTCCTCGTCCAGCGCCTCCCCGAACTGCTGACGATCGTCGAGGACGCCGTCTACGTGCTCACCCGTCGTGAGTACGACTTCCGTGGCCTGGTCGCTCCCGAGGTCCGCGCCGACGGCGAGGGCTAGGCGAACGCCGACAACGCCTCGTTCTCGAGGTGGTGCAACTCACCGGGAAGCACCAACAGGTGCGGCGGGGCACCGAACTCGGTCTCGGCGAGGCCCGCGAGGTCGTCGGCGACGACCGTCGGGTCGGGACTTCCCGCCCGGGCGACGGCGACCGCGAGCGGCCCCTCGTCTCCCGGGTTCCTGTCGCCGTCCCAGTCGCCCGCGGCCCACGAGGCCGTCCGCCAGGCCGACAGCAACAGGTCGGCAGCGTGGTCGGCGGTCATGTACCGCTCGTCGGCGGCTTTCACGTCGAGGTACACCAGGGTGTGCAGGCCACGCTCGCGGTTCGCCGCGAGTGTCCCCCGCACGCTGTCGGGGACGCCGTCGGCGCCGTGAGCGTCGGGAAACGGTAGCGTCGTCGCGGGGCCAAAGCGGTAGTTCTGGAGGCCGGTGAGGCCGGCCGCGGCCGTCGAGGCGCTGGCACCGTGGACGACCCGCGTGTCGACCCCTCGCTCGTGGGCGCGCAGTCGGAGGTCGACGTGTGTCGTCGACACCATCGGGTCGCCGCCGACCAGCAACACCGCCAGGCCGGACTCGGCGGCCGACAGCACGGGGTCGGGGTCGCGCTCGATCCCCTCCCGGTCGCGCACCTCGACGTCGACCCCGTGGAACGCCTCGAGGTCGGCGACGGTCGCGCCGGCGAGCCGCGTGGTGTACAGTTCCGCGAACACACTGTCGGCCTCTGCGACCACCTCTCGGCCCTCGACCGTGATCGACCGCTCGTCGTACAGTCCGAGGCCGACGAAGGCGAGCATACAGTTTCAAGACGTGGTCCGGTCTTAACCCCGTCTATCCGTCCCGGTCCGACACGGTTAGGCCGGGCGAGCACCCACTCCCGCCGTGACCGACACGGACGGCGCCCCGGACGTAGGCGACCGGGCCGAGCGGCCCTGTGTCGCCGTCGCCCGCGAGGACGGCGAGGCCGCACGGGCGGCGCTCGCGGAGCGAGACCTGCTCGACGGTGGCTTCGAGATCGCCGTCGAGGAGGGGCGCCTGTACCTGCCGGTCGTCGACCGGGCGCCGGCCGCCCTGTCGGACCGGCCAATCGACCCGCCGTTCGAGGTCGTCCGCCACCGCGTGCAGCGTCACGAGGGCCAGACCACCCCTGCGGACCTGCTCGACTTCGACCCCACCTACGAGCGCCTGGGTGACCTGGCGCTGCTTGAGGAGGAGGGCGAACGCGCCGAGCGGGCGGCCGAGGCCATCGTCGAGTCGGACGTGCCGGTCGAGCGGGTGCTCAACCGCGCCAGCGAGGTGCGTGGCCAGGAACGGGTTCGCGAGTGGGACCTCCTCGCAGGTGCCGACGCCGAGACCGTCCACCGGGAGTACGGCCACGAGTTCCTGCTCGACCCCCGTGTGGTGTTCTTCTCGCCCCGCCTCGCGACCGAGCGCCACCGCGTCGCGGAGCAGGTCCGCGAGGGCGAGCGCGTCGTGGACATGTTCGCTGGCGTCGGTCCGTTCGCGGTGCCGATGGCCGCCCGGGGAGCCGAGGTACTCGCCGTCGACGTGAACCCCGACGCCGTGGCGTACCTCCGGGAGAACGCCCGCCGCAACGACGTGGCCGACCGCGTCATCGCCCGCGAGGGTGACGTGCGGGAGACGGCGGGCGAGTACGAGGGGTGGGCGGACCGCCTGGTGATGAACCTGCCTCACAGCGCCGACGAGTTTCTGGCGACGGCCCTGCGACTCGCCGGCGACGAGGCGGTGTTACACTACTACGACATCCAGCCCGACGAGGACCCCTTCGGCCCGGGCGAACGGGCGGTCCGTGAGGCGGCGGGCGAGGGCTACGACGTGACCGTCGAGACGCGCCGGGTGGTGCGGTCGTACGCCCCCCACGAGCAGAACGTCGTACTCGACCTGCGACTCCGCCGGCGGTGACGCCCGCGGTTTCACAACCGTTATGCCGGGGACGGCGCAACTTCGGACCGTGCCGGTGTAGCTCAGCCTGGCAAGAGCGAATCCTTCGTAAGGATTAGGCCGAGGGTTCAAATCCCTCCACCGGCTTCTCGCTGCGAACAACTCGTGAGCCGCGGGTGACAGCCCTGAGAAGGTGATCGACGGGACGAGTGAGCGACGACGGACGAGTTCCGGTGGTTCCTGGTCCCTCCACCGGCGCTCCCGTTCTCGTTCGGTCGAGTGTACCAGACTCCCGGCGGCTCGACGATGTAGCTCCGAACGGGCCGTCTGCCTCGACGGTCGTGTCTGGGGTCGCGTGGGTGGTCCCGGCGACGACCGACGTGGTCATTACGGCGACGATGGCGACGGCGCGCGTGGCCGTCGGGCGATACGCTTAGGGGGGCGGCGCTCCGCGTTCCGGCGTGGA
>CAZQHW010000205.1:0-4686 GCA_964593395.1 uncultured Halobacteriales archaeon | reverse complement strand
CGGGGTGATTAGGGCGACCGATAATTCGCCGCGTGCCAGCGGTCAACAGGATCGTATCGCCCTCCTTGTCCAGTTCGAACCCGCCGGTGTCGCCGGCGAACTCCGTGAGACGCATCAGTTGTTCCTGCCGAGTCGCCCTCTCTGCGTCGCGTCGCGCCTGGACTGCATTGTGGATCCGGTTGGCCAGAAGTTCGTACTGTTCAGTTCCCGATCCCTTCTGAAGGTAGTCGGTGACGTCCGCGGCGATAGCATCGCCGGCCACGGTCTCGCTGCCCTTGCCGGTGTAGAGAACGAACGGGAGGTCGGGGTTGGCCTCACGGACGGTCCGTAAGAACTCCAGGCCGTCCATGCCTGGCATGTCGTAATCTGAGACGACACAATCGATCGGGCGGTCGTTGATGATTTTCAGTCCCTCGTCGGCGCTGGTCGCCGTCTCGACGGCGAACCGGTCGCTTTCGCGTTTAAGAAAGGTAGCGGTGAGGTCTGTGAACTCCGGCTCGTCGTCAACATGGAGAACCTGAATCTGTTGTTGAGGAGCGAGGGGCATTAAATGTCATCCCGTGACCACTCTCAAAACGGTTTTGCAGTAGTCTCAAGAATGGAAACCACCGCGGTGGTGATGTCCTGTTCTCGTCCCCGGTCAGTTTTTACACTCCCTGGTAGTGGCGATGGCCCTGTGGCATCTCCGTACCCGGATGTCACGCTAACCGCTTGCCCGTACGGCGGTTACGTGGGTTTTTGAAACAACGAAAAAATCCCGACGAGTCCACGAGGGTTCCGTCCTGCCCAGGCTCAGAGCCGCCAGACGGCGAACAGTCCGGGCAGGAGGACAAAGAAGGCGAGGATCCCAAGCATCGGGCTGAACACGAACATCACGACCTGGATCACGAGCAGTACGAACGCGGCGAGCGCTTTTTGTCCTATCGAGGCTGCCATGCTTTAGACAATATCGTACAAGAATATAACTGTTCTGGGCAAGAAAACAATTCACGGATGATTCCCGAGTGGGTCCGGCGTGCCGTTCGTGAGTCGGCGAGAGGATGGGCGCCGTACGTCGGCTTCGCGGCGGGGCTGTTTCTCGTTGCGGTGGTGCTCGGTGGCCTCATAGGGGTGGAACAGGGAGCGGTCCCGATTGCCCCGTTCGAGGTGCGCGGGCCCGGGGACCCCGCGCCGGCGCTGGACGCCGTCAGCCTGTTCGTCAACAACTGTCTCGTCGCGCTGTGGACGGTGCTGAGTGCACTGCTGTTCGGACTGCCGACGCTGTACATTCAACTGTACAACGGACTGCTGCTCGGGTCGGTGACGACGGTGGCCGCCGGGCGACTCGGTGTGGTCACGACCGCCCTCTCGCTTGCACCCCACGGCGTGATCGAGTTGCCCGCAATCTGGGTTGCCGGCGGGATCGGGTTCCGGGTGACGCACCTCTACTGGAAGGTCGCGAACGGGGACCGTGACCGCGTCTCGGTGCCCCGCCTGCTCGGCGAGAGTGGCCTGTTGTTTCTCGGGGTGCTCGCCGCGCTCGCGGTCGCCGCCGTCGTCGAGGCGGTCGTCACGCCCGCACTGGCGTAGCCGCCGGCCCGTCGCCGTGGCCGACCCGTCGTTCAGACGGTCACGATCTCCGAGCGCAGTTCGGCCTCGGTCTCGTCGTCTATCTCTACCTCCGGGTGGTGATCGGTCGCGTGCTCCGCGGCCTGTCCGATCACCTCGTCGTCCGTCTCGGCCTCGAAGACGGACGAACAGTCGCCTATCGGACACTCGAGTCGTTGCATAGTGCGCTCAAAACTGTTGCCCGAGCATAATTATAAGACTGTTGAATAGTTTAACACACGACGCCGACGGTACACTACCCTGGTGGTCGGTGCCGTCCGAGCGGCAGCCACCGCGGAACGCGTCGGCGGTAGTCCTCGTACGTCTCGCCGAAGGTAGCCTGGAGCTTGGGTTCCTCGACGCGGACCACGACGACGTGGTAGACGACGAGCAGCGCGAGCGCGTAGCCGCCGGCGGCGGGCGACCCGGCGACGAGGGCGACGCCAGCGACGGTCGTCACGACCCCGAGGTACATCGGGTTGCGAGTGTGTGCGAGCGGTCCCCCGGTGACGAGACGGGCGGGTGTGGCGACCGGTGAGAGCGTCTCGCTCGCTCGACGGACGGTGAGTACGGTCCAGACGACGAGGCCGGTACCCGCCGCCGCGAGCGCGCCGCCGACCGGCCACGCGGGTCCCATCGCCACCCGGGTGGGATCGATCGCGGCGAGACCGACCGCGAGGGCGCCGGCGACCAGCGGCACGACGGCGTACGGACTCGCCCACGGCTCGCCCGCAGTCCGTTCCGGCGTGTCCTCCGCCACGGGTCGAAACAGTCGGTGTGACGGCAAAACACCGGCGCCGTCCCGAGTCCCGGCGGAGTTCTCTCCTCGCTGGAAGACGTGTAAACCATGGCGAAGGTACAAACCGTTGGCGCCTCTCCGCTTGAAGGCATGACCGACCTGACGTTCGAGGTGTTCACCGACACGGCCGGTGACTACCGCTGGCGACTGGTGCACGAGAACGGCAACATCATGGCGGACGGCAGCGAGGGGTACGCGGACAAGCGCGACTGCATGACCGGCATCGAGCGGCTCAAGTCCGACGCGACGGAGGCCCCGGTGGTCGAGGTCGACGGGTAGCCCGCGGGCGACACGGCTTTACCGGTCGCGGCGGTGACGTCTCCCGTGAGCAGGTGGCTCGCGAGCGGGCTCCGCAGGGACGTCTGCGTCGTTGTCCACGCCCTCGGAGAGCCGACGGGACAGCGGGCAAAGGCACGACTGGAGGACCACTACGACGAGCGGATCGCTCCCGACCGCTTCTACGGGGCAGTCGACGCGCTGGTCGACGCTGGGCACCTCGTAGAGCGTGCCGACGGGATCCACGACCGCTACGCGCTGACGGCGGCCGGCGAGCGGGCGCTCCAGGCTCACCGTGACTGGCTGTGTGAGGCGGTCGCGGGCGACGAGGACGGCGCTGTTGACGGGTAGACGAGTCAGGCGACGGTCTTAGAGAAGTCGACGTTGTCGAAGTCGCTGGGACGCTCCCCGGTGGTCGCGTACACGTACAGCGCGGTGCGGGCGACGCTCGTCAGCGCCGAACTGAACAGGTACACGACCAGTGCGACCGCGATGAAGGTGACGACGGCCCCGACGATCCCGACGGTGGCGCCGGCCTGAAACAGCAGTACCGCGACGACCGCCGCGACCAGGACGCCGACGATGCCGAACACGACCGAGACGAGTCCGACACCGAACGCGGAGCCGGCGGTCTCGCCCCAGGTGTCGCTGAACGTCTTCGCGCTGCGTTCGAACATCTCCGTGACGCGGACCTCCTCGAAGACGATCACCGGCACGATAAAGTACGTCAGGATGCCCCAGGCGGCGCTGAACAGGGTGGCGACGACCTTCGCGACCGGACTGTCGCTCGACTCTATCCCCCGGAGGATCACCCCGACGGTGGCGGCGATCAGCGACCACGCCAGCAACGGCCCCTTGTTGCGCCAGGCGGCCCGCAGCCCGTCGCCGATCGTCGGGTCCTTTCCCCGGAACACCTCGCGAGCGTTGTACATCAGCGCCGCCGTGAAGAACGAGGCGATGAACGTCGACCCGAAGTACAACACGAACAGCAGTCCGTAGGTGACCACGTTCGACCCGCTCTCGAGGCCGACCAGTCCCGTCGCGTACCCGGCACCGCTGATCCCCGCTATGTACACCAGCCCGAAAACCCCCGCCACAAGCGGGAACACTAGCAGACTCGGCTCCCGTCGGATCACTTTGACGCTGTCCGTCGCCAGCGTGAACCCCGTTTTCAGTCTCCCGAAGAACCCCATACCGAGGCGTCGTCCCTGTTTAGAGATAAGACTGATCCCAGGGGTTAGGTGGCCGGCGCCTCTTTGTCGGGTATGTTTCGGCGTCTGATCATCCGTCTACGCTCCTGGATCGGCGGCGACCGTGCCGCCGACACCGACGACAGCGTCGAAGGGTCCGGCGCGGTGGTCCGGGACCCCGCGTACAACGGCCGCTACGAGGCCGAGCGCGAGGTCGACCGTATCGCCGAGGAAGCAGAGCGGATCGAGAGCGAGTCCGAGTTCGATCCCGATCAGTAGCCGCGGCCGGACGGTCAGCCGTCCAACTCGCCTTGCACCTCGATGTTGGGGCTCACGCCGAGGTCGGCCTCCGCGTCGTCGGGGTCGTCGACGACCTCGATCCCCCGGTTGTTGATCTCGTTGGGGTCGAGGTCGGCGTCCCGCAGGACACCCTTGTACTCCCGCTCACAGCGCTCGGCGGCCCGCTGGCGCTCGCTGGCCCGGTCACACAGCGACACCAGGTTCTCGGGCACCTCGTTCGTGTGGACGATCCAGTGGTTGACGAGGTCCGACAGGCGCCGGATCGGCGAGGTGAAGTGGCCGTAAATCTCGAAGTTCAGCGCGTGGTGGCCACCGAACGGGTCGTTCATGTACTTTGCCCGGGGCATCACCTTCATCACTGCCCGCTGGATGCTCCCGAGTTGTCGGTCGGGCGCCTCCTCCAGGGTGGCGTTGACCGCCTTTCGCGGGTCGTCCCACGACCCGCCGGGCACCGACACGCCCTCTAGGTCCTGTATCTCCCGCAGGGCCTCGTCCCACTCGTCGGGCGCGGGTTGGGGGTGGACGCGGTACATC
>CAZQHW010000204.1:482-4707 GCA_964593395.1 uncultured Halobacteriales archaeon | reverse complement strand
ATGGTCGAGACGTTCGCCGTCGCCAGCGGCAAGGGGGGGACGGGCAAGACCACGAGCACGCTGGCGCTGGGGATGGCACTGGCCGACGAGTACGACGTGACGGTCATCGACGCCGACACCGGAATG
This sequence comes from uncultured Halobacteriales archaeon, assembly GCA_964593395.1. Taxonomy (GTDB): domain Archaea; phylum Halobacteriota; class Halobacteria; order Halobacteriales; family SW-7-71-33; genus SW-7-71-33. Next base: position 4,581 of record CAZQHW010000204.1, on the reverse strand, counting down.
GCGAACGTCCTCTTTCACGCCGGACTCGCCGACGTCGAGACGACGCTCCACGAGGTGCTGGCCGGCGACGCGCCCGTCGATGCCGCGGTGTACGACCGCTTCGGGATGTCCGTCGTCCCCTGTGGCACGTCGCTGTCGGGGTTCCAGGAGGCCAACCCGGACCGGCTGCGGGAGGTCGTCGCGACGCTCGCCGGAGAGACCGACGTGATCCTGCTCGACTCGCCGGCCTCGCTCGACTCCCGGACCGGTGCTCTCCCGGTGGTGCTCGCCGACCGGATCGTCATCGTTCTCCAGCCGACGATTCCGTAGCTGTCGGACGCCCTCAAGATTCAGGAGTACGCCCGGACGTACGGCACCGGCATCGCCGGAACGCTGTTCAACCGGGTCACACCGGACGCGAACATCGACCGGATCGCAGAGAAGGCCGAGGAGTACTTCGACGGCACACAGTTCGCGACCGTCCCCGAAAGCGACGTCGTCCGTGCGGCCCGGCGGGCGGGCGAGCCGCTGCTCGCGCACGCACCCGACGCCGACGCGGCCGAGAGCTATCGCAGGGCGGCCGCGCAACTCGCGGTCAGCGACGAAGGCTCCGAGGAGGTCGCAGACCGCTTCCGGAACGCGGTCATCCCGGATCGATGAAGCTACCCGGCGGTCGTCTCGTTCGTCAGCGCGTGGTCGAGAGCTCCGGAACGGCCCTGACGAACGCGCTCGACGCCGAGCTGACGGGATACGCCCGTCTCGAGCCGCAGGACACGCTCCTGCTCGACGCCGACGGGGTGGGCGTGCTCACGTTCGAAGACGGCGTTCCGGTCGTCGCCTACCATACCGGAACCGACGCGGGTGGCGGGGCCGCCCTGGCCGACATCGCAGCTCCGGGGCCGTACCGGCTCGAACTGTACGAACTCGACGGCGAAGCGCTGTCGACGGTCCACGACGCACCCGACCTCCGGGTCTCGCCCGGGTCACCGGCCGAACGACTCGCCGGCGACCCCGCTCTGGCCGAGCGCACGCGGGCCTGCGCCCCGGCCGAGCGTCTCGGCGACGACTCCAACGACGCGCCGGGCGCCGTCGAGTCCTTCCTGGAGGACGAAGGAAAGATCGAGGCGATCCGCGACCAGGCCCGCCAGGAGGCCCAGGCACGCGCCGAGGAGTGGGGACTCGGGGACGTGACGTCCGCTTCCGCCGGTGAGACGTCCGGAGACGACGGCGGCTGAGACAGACTACTGTGAGTACTTTCGAGAGGGATCGACAGCCGGGGTGTATCGAGATTTCTTGCTTCGACCCGCGAGATGTCTGGAATCCCGAGACCGGCCGAAAGTGGTTCCGCACGACCCTCTCAGACGTACACCGGGATCCACCAGACTCGGCTGCGCCCGCCGACCTTCTTGCTCGTGATCTCGGTCTCCTCTGCGAGTGCATCGAGCTTGTTCAGGGCCGTCCGCCGGGAACAGCCCACCACGTCCGCCACCTCGCTGGCCGTCAGCGGCTCGGCGTAGTCCTCGCGCGCCTCGAAGACGCTCGTCACGTCGTCCAGTTCGAACTCCGGTTCGCGACCGCCGTCGCTCATACGTGGGATCTGTCCCGGTCCGCACGTATATTTCCTTCGAAGGTAATTTATTCTGTGAATTTTTACCTACGAAGGAAAAATTAAACCGGAAGCGATCGGAATCGCCGAGTGATTGATCGTTGCGAGTACGTTCGTGACCGCGCCACGTGTTAGTTCGCGGGCTGAAATCCACAAACTGTGATTCTCCGGCGGGAACGAGTCGCGACGATCAGTACGAGACGACGATCACTGCTCGCTGCTCGGCGTCCGGTCCCGCAACGGCGACGTCGACTGCAACTGCGAGGACGTGCGTCCGGCCGGCCCGGTCCTGGACGACGACGCCGCGGTCGACGCGACAGGGGCCGAACTGGCGGTCCGGGCCGGCAGGGCAGTGACTGTCGGCCCAGGCCTGACCGCGGGTCGCGTTGTACGTGACAGCGACCGCTCGACCGGCATCGAGACGAGACGTGTTGAGAGTCGCCAGCGTGGGCCGGAGCCGGTCGCGCACCGCCGTCACCGCTGTCGTCCGGTCCGACCACGGATACTGGTCCGGGACGCCGTCGGCGGCATCGACGAGCGCCCGGTCGAGCGTCCCCTGGAGATCCTGGATCGGGCTCCGGTCGGCGTCGACGGTCGCCTGGTACCCCAGCTGGAGGTACGCGACGGTGAGCGGCACGAGCGCAGCCGCCAGGGCCACGGCGGCGAGGAGGACGAGCTGGCTCCGCTCACGCCGGGAGCGGTCGGTCACGCGTACCACACCCTGACCGTCACGTCGCCGTTGACCGTCTGGACAGTCGCCTGCCCGGTCTGGACGCCGGCAGGGAGACGGTGGCCGACGGTCCCGTGGCGGGTCTCGACCCGGAACATGAGATTGGAGGGGAGGATCCGCTCGACGCGCCGGCGCAGCTCCGCTCGCTCGCGGTCGAAGGCGTCCTGTGAAGCGACGACCTCGGCGAGGCGGGCCCGATCGGCGTGGCGCGGCCCCTCGGTCGAGAGGATCGTCGCCGCGTCCGACGCGTAGATGTCCAGCTGCGCGTCCTCGGCGGTCGAACCCGGAACTCCGAGCGCGAAGGCGAACGTGACTGTCGTCAGCAGGAGCACGCCGACGACGGCCTCGACGACCGTCAACGGGACCTGTCCTCTGACCCGCTGGCCCCCCCGCGCCGTCGCTCTACCCATCGACAGTCACCACCAGGCGAGCTTTCCGGGTCCGGGTCGGATAGTAGCGGATCTCCGCCGCACCCGCCGAGAGCTGATCGGTCGCCTCGAGGCTGATGTGGGCCGTCTCGTACGGCGAGACGTCGACCGTGAACGTCCCCTCGAGGCCGGTCGTGTTGTGGAGGACGATCCGTTCGTTGATCCGCACCGTCCGGACGGTCGTGTTCACCGGCGAGATCGACAGTCGAACCCGATCAGTCCGTCGGGGAAGCGTGAGAGCGTTACCGGCGTCGAACGCGGGGGTGATCGTCCGCTCGACGCGGTCCTGGACGAGCACGAGACGGCGAACGGTCCGGCCCTCCCGCGGACGACCGTCGCTGGCGAGGGTACGCTCGTCGAGACGGACGCGGACCGCCGCGTCGGCAGCGAGCCCGTACCGGGTTCGAAGCGTCGACGGCGACAGCGCGGCAAGCCGCGAACGGTTGAGCACGTTCGCCCGGTCGGTCACGGGGGCGCGCCCGTCGGTCAGACGATCCGACAGGGCGACGGCCGCCTGCCGGTCGAGGGGCGCCCGCTCGGCGCCAGCGAGGGCGCCGTCCGCGACGACCACGGCGACGACGATCGCTGCCGTCAGCACGAGCAACGCGAGCCCCAGAGCCGGCAGCGAGGTCTGTCCTCTCATCTCTCCTCCAGCCACAGCGTCCTGTTCGCGGGCGGCCCTGCCACCCGGACGACCAGCGTCTCACTGGACTCCCAGCGACCGTCCGCGACCGTGACGTTCCCGGGCAGCGACAGGCTGGCCCGCCCGCCGACCGCCTCGATGGGGTGTTCGAGCGCGAGCGTGCCGTTCCGGAGCCGGAGCGTGTAGCCGGCGTTGCGAATCGTCGGCGGCAGCGCGACCTCGCGTCGGGTCTGGACGTGTCCTTCGGCGTCGGGAAGGGCTCGTTCGATCCCGTCTGCGGCCGTGGCGAGCGCTCGCTCGCCGAGTTCCTCGCCGGCCGCCGTCCGGTATACGGGAGCCTGCCCGTTCAGGAGTATCATCAGCATTCCGGCGACGTAGAGGAGGACGATGCCAGCCGCGAGCGTCTTGCCGACGACGGGGACGACGGCGCGGCTGTCCAGCCTATCCATGCTCGACCTCCAGTCCGAGATCGTGGACGACGAGATAGCCCTGGCGACGTCCGGGGTACCTGGCGACGACACTGCCGAGTCCGTCGTCGTCGAAGTCGCGCTCCTCGACGGTCGCGTTCTGTCGCTCGAAGTAGCGGACCAGCGGCGCCGGTGTCGTGGTCTCGACGGCGACGGCAAACTGTCCGCGGCCGAGGTCGGCCCGGTCGTGGCTGACGTTCGTCGACAGGACCGCGGTGACGCCGCCGCTGCCGGAGAGTGCGACGT
>CAZQHW010000204.1:0-472 GCA_964593395.1 uncultured Halobacteriales archaeon | reverse complement strand
AGGCCGTCGTGATCGGCGGCTCGGCGACGAGCCAGGCGGCCTCGTCCCGGCCACGAACCACGGCGCCGGCGACGTACCCGACACGGCGGTCGCCGGTCTCGAACGCCAGCCCGCCGATCGAACGGTGCTCGACCACCGAGCCGTTGCGGAGCACGCGGAGGTCGCGTTCGACCGTCCGGAGCTGTCCCTCCGCGAACGTGAGCCGGTCGGTGTGGTGGCCGTGTGCCCCCGTCGCGTCGAGGGCCGCGTCGAGGTCACCCGCAACGTGCGCCGCGTCCGCGCCCGCTGCCTGCGAGTCGAGGGCCGTCCCGACGCCGAAGACGAGTGCTCCGATCGCCGTGACGGTCAACCCGAGCATGAGCGCGACACCGACGACGTGTGACTGGGCGCGTCCGCACATTCGTCAGACCGCCCCCAGTCCGGCGAAGATCACGTACGTGACGAGAACCAGCGCCCCGGAGTGCAGCAGTGC
>CAZQHW010000203.1:2145-4727 GCA_964593395.1 uncultured Halobacteriales archaeon | reverse complement strand
GTCAGGCCTCGGCGGCCTGGACGCGGACGCGGCGCGTGACGTAGCCCGCGATGCGGTTGCGCACGTCCTTCGACTCGACGTTCGTGACCCGTACGACGGCCTTTTTATTGTGCTCGAAGTCGGCCCTGAACGCCTCCGGATACCGCTCGAGCAGGAGGTTCGCGATCTTCTTTATGTAGCCCGGTCTGACCGGCATAGGCACTCCTTTTTCGCCCGGGTTGAAAACACCCCCGAAGCCGAGTCGAGGCGTCGGCCGCCGCGGGGGGTGAGCGGCGCACAACGTTTTGTACGCCGCGCCGCAAGAGTCTGTAAGATGGACAGCGTCCGCATGAGTACGGTCGTGTACGCCCCCCGGGACGTGGTGTACGAGTTTCTCACCGACTTCCCGGGGTACAAGAAGTACTCCGACTACGTCAAGGAGATCCACCAGGACGGCGACGGCGACGTCGGCACGGAGTACGGTATCACCTTTGGCTGGTGGAAGGTGACCTACCTGGCGAAGTCACGCGTGGTCGGCTTGGAGCCGCCGGAACGCATCGACTGGGAGATCGTGAAGGACCTCGACGCTCACGGCTCCTGGCTGGTCGAGTCCGTCGAGCCACCCCCCGACCGCGAGGTGGCGACCCGCGTCACCATCGACGTGCGCTTCGACGCCGACTCGGTGGGACCGGACGCGATCGACCTGCCTCGCTTCGTCAGCGTCGCCTGGCTGATCGAGAAGGCCGAGCCGCTGATCGTAAAACAGGCCCGCAGCGTGTTGCGTGGCGTGGTCGACGACCTGGAGGGTGAGCCCCGCGACGTCGAACTGGAGGTCCACGAGACCCCCGAGAGCGTCGACGTCGACGAGGACGCTCTCGACGTGACCGGCGCCGACGCCCCCGAGGAGGGCGCGGGGAGTGACACCAGTCCCGACGCCCCGAGCGGCGGCACGGAGGGAGAGGACGGCGACGCCGACGCCACCGCCGGGTCGTAGCGCGTCGCACGGCCGATGGTGCCACGGGGACCGCCGTCGTTTTGACGGGCGGCGCCGAACCGCCGTCGATGACCGACAGGGTCGACCTCACGGTGGTGAACTGCAGCGTCGTCACGCCGGCGGGCCACCGGCCCGAGGCGGGCGTCGCCGTCGACGACGGCCGGATCGCCGCCGTCGGCCGCCCCGACGCACTGCCGCCGGCCGACCACACTCTCGATGCCGGCGGCGACGTACTCGTGCCGGGCGTCGTCGACCCGCACGTCCACAACCGCACCCCCGGTCTGGAACGCAAGGGCGACTGGGAGTCCGAGACGCGGGCCGCCGCCGCGGGCGGGGTGACGAGCGTCGTCGGGATGCCGAACGTCGACCCCGTGATCGACACGCCCGAGCGACTGGAGCGGAAACTCGCCCTGGGCGACGAGGGTGCACTCGTCGACTTCGGCGTCCACGCCGCCGTCACCGGCGACAGTTACGACCGCGTGCCCGACCTCGCAGGGGCGGGCACCGTCGGCCTGAAGGTGTTTCTCGGCACGACTGTCGGCGAGGTGCCCCCACCGGACGACGGCCAACTGCTAGAAGCCATGCGCGACGCCGCCACCGTCGGCGTCCGGGTTGGCTTTCACGAGGAGAACGCCGCCGTCGTCGACCACGAGACGGCAAAGGCGCAGGCGACGGGGCAGGACGACCCGCTCGACCACGCCCACGCCCGGCCGGTGGTGGCCGAGCGGGAGGCGATCACCCGGATCGGGTTGTTCGCCGCCGAGACGGACTGTGCGGCCCACGCCTTCCACGTCTCCTCGGGATCGGCGGCGGCGGAACTCGGGCGGGCGAGAGCCCGCGGCGCCGACCTGACCGCCGAGGCGACGCCGCACCACCTCCGGTTCACCGAGGACCACCTGGAGAGAGTGGGCAACCTCGCCCGCGTCAACCCGCCGCTGCGGTCGCGTGCGGAACGGGACAGCCTCCGTGAGGCGCTCGCGGCGGGCGTCGTCGGGTGTGTGGGGTCGGACCACGCTCCGCACACGGACGCCGACAAGGGGGTCGACGACCCCCACGGCGACACCTGGGCGTCGACCTCGGGCTTTGTCGGCCTGGAGACTCTCGTGCCGACCCTGCTCACCCTCGTAAGCGAGGGACTGCTGACGCTTCCGGAGTGGGTCGACCGCCAGTGCCGGGCGCCGGCACAGGCGTGGGGGCTGTACCCGCAAAAGGGGTCGCTACAGGTCGGCACGCACGCCGACCTCACGCTCGTGGACCCCGACCGGGAGTGGACGCTGTCGCGGTCGACACTACACTCGCGGGCGACGGCGACGCCGTTCGACGGCGAGCGGTTCGTCGGTCGACCGACCGCGACCGTCGTCCGCGGCGAGGTGGTGTACCGGGAGGACCGCGGTGTCGTCGCCGACCCGGGGGACGGGCGGCGCCTCGACCCGTCACGGGAATGAGCACGCCGCGCCAGCGCGGGGACAGGGGGCCAAGCCGCGGCCGGGAACCGTCACGGCTTACTGTGACGGCGCCGCAACGAGGGGGGATGACGAACCGAGAGCGGGGCGTCGGCCGGCGCGCGGTGGTCGTGGGCCTCGCCGCCGGACTGGCCGGGTGTGGGGCC
>CAZQHW010000203.1:0-2045 GCA_964593395.1 uncultured Halobacteriales archaeon | reverse complement strand
CGGCGGCCGGACGGCGAACTCCTGGGCGCGGTGAACGCCGCGATAGCGGACACCGGGTCGCGGCGGTACACGGGCTTGAGTGACACGCCCTCGATGCCCGAGGACCGCGGGATGCTGTTCGTCTACGACAGCGTTTCGCCCCGGACGTTCGTGATGCGGCGGATGTCGTTTCCGCTGGACATGATCTTCGCCGACGACCGCGGAGAGATCACGGTCGTCCACGAGGCGCCCGCGCCCGGGCCGAACGAGGACGGCAACGACATCGAGCGTACCGGCCGGGCGCAGTACATCCTGGAGGTGAACCGCGGCTGGAGCGTCGAGCGCGGCGTCGGCGAGGGCGACGTACTGGAGTTCGAGTTGCCGTAGTCACTCGACGTCGACGCCGACGGCGTCGCGCACCGAGTCGAAGCCGTCCCGCTCCAGCAGGTCGAGCAGGCCGCGGTTGATCCGGCGTGCGGTGGCGGGGCCGCCGTAGACAAAGGCGGTGTACAGTTGGACGAGACTGGCGCCGGCCCGGACCCGGCGGTAGGCGCTCTCGGCGGAGTCGACGCCGCCGACGCCGACGAGCGTCAACGCCTCGTCCAGGTCGGCGAGTGTCCGCAGCGTCTCGGTGGCGCGGTCAGCGAGCGGTACCCCGCTGAGACCGCCCGTCTCGGCGGCGTTGTGCGAGTCAAGATCCGGACGCGACGTGGTCGTGTTCGTGGCGACGACGCCGTCGACGGCGTGGTCGTCGAGCACGTCCACGAGCGCCGCCAGCGCCGTGCGGTCCTGGTCGGGGCCGACCTTCACGAGCACGGGGGCGTCGGTCACGTCGGTGACGGCGCCGAGCAGGGCGTGGAGGTGTTCCGGGGCTGCCTCGTCGAACTCGTCTGGGGTGTTCGGACAGGAGACGTTCACGACGACGTAGTCGGCGTGGGCGTGGAGCCGACTCGCCACGCGGCGCACGTCCCGGACCGCGTCCGCGGGGCCGGCGTCGTTCATCTTGCCGACGTTGACCCCGACCGGCACGCCCGGGTCGTGGCCGTCGAGACGGCGGCGGACGGCCTCGACGCCGTCGCCGTTGAACCCCAGGCGGTTCACCAGCGCGCGGTCCTCCGGCAGGCGGAACATCCGCGGGCGAGGGTTGCCGTCCTGTGGGCGGGGCGTGACGGTGCCCACCTCGACGAAGCCAAAGCCAAAGGCCCCCAGGGCGGCGGGCACCTCGGCGTTCTTGTCGAAGCCAGCGGCCACGCCGACGGGGTTCTCGAAGGTCGTCCCGAGGGTGTCGACCCGCAGGCGGTCGTCGTCGACGCGGTAGCGGTCGGCGACGACGCCCTGTGCGGGAGACCGCTGGACGGCGCGCAGTCCGAGTTTGCCGAGACGGTGGGCAGACTCCGCGGGGACGCCAAACAGCAGCGGTCGCAGCGCCCGGTACAGCATCGCCAGAACACACGTCGGGCAGGGCCAAAACACCCTCGTTCCCGCGACGTCCGCCGCCGTCGATCGATTTTTGTCGGCGGCGGACAACGTGACGCTATGAGCCAGAGTCACGCCGAGGACATCCAGGAGTGTGAGGACTGCGTCCCGCCGGCGGACGCGTTCTCGATCATCGGCAACGAGACGCGACTGTCGGTGCTCGAGGCGCTGTGGCAGATCGACACGCCGGCGCGTTTCTCCGCGATCCGCGAGGAGGTGGGGATGCGTGACAGCGCACAGTTCAACTACCACCTGGGGGAGTTGCGCGACCAGTTCGTCCGCAAGACCGACGACGGCTACGAACTCCGCACCGCGGGCGAGCGCGTGGTGCAGGCGGTGCTCGCCGGGTCGTTCACCCACCACCCCAGCCGGGAGATCGACATCGACGACCCCTGCGTGGAGTGTGGGGGGCCACTGCGGGCGCAGTACGCCGACGAGCAGTTGACAATCGAGTGCACCGAGTGTGGCCACGGCCACGGCGAGTACTCGTTCCCGCCGGGTGGCCTGCACGACCGCACCGACGAGGAGGTACTCGAGGCGTTCGACCAGCGGGTGCGACACCTCCACTGTCTCTCGAAGGACGGCGTCTG
>CAZQHW010000202.1:2090-4733 GCA_964593395.1 uncultured Halobacteriales archaeon | reverse complement strand
GTCGGTTTCGTCTCGGTGCTCGTCCGCGTCGGGTTCCGTGTCGGAGTCGTGTGTCGCGTCTACCATGGTTTCGAGAGAAGGCCATACCGCCCCGGGCAGGGCAGATGCTGTCGGACTCGTGCAGTCGTCGGATAACGGTGTCCTGTCATGCTGTCCGGCGTGCTATGCTGCCCGGACGCCCGGAGCGTCCTGGTACTCACTACTCTTTCCCGGGACGGTTTAAACCTACCGATGGCCGACCCCCGAAACGGCAGTTTTCGGCCGTCTTGAGCCGTGCAAACGAGTATCATGGTCTTCGGCCCGGAGCGCGACGCTGAAGTGATCCACCCCCACAGAACGGACCGTGTGCGCGAACGGACCCGACGACAGTCCGGCGTCTCCCGCGGCCTACCGCGAGGTCGTCCACGCCCGGGGACACGACAACGTTACTGCCACTCACGAGAGCACCCTCGAGGTGACCACCGACGACTGGCTCACCCCCGCGGGGGACTGTATCCTCGCCGTCGAGGCCGACCGCGCCCCCGCCGACTTCGACGCCGTCTTTACCGACGCGTGCCAAGACTCGGCGGCGACTATCACGGCGACGTTGTGGGTCTCCGGCGGCGGGGCTGACCACGAGACGACCGTCCGGGGCCGCGGCCACCCCGACCTCACCTTCGACAGTGACCGCAGTGCCGTCTGTCGCACCTCCGACTACGTCGACGACCGCACCGTGATGGTCGGCGCCGACCGCGCCGCCGCCGACCTCGACCGGGTACTGGTCGACGCGCTCACTCACTCCAGAACCGACCTCGTGGTCGAGCTGACCGTCGAGCCGGGTCGGGACTGACCAGCCGGCTCGTCCCCTCGCCCAGACCACGGCGCGTGTGCGACACAGGCGTGGCGCTCCCGAGCGGTCGAAACACCCGACGTGAGCCGCGTCACGCGGCCCCACGATCGACGCTTCGAAGCGGTCAGGCTAATTCGATCCGCAGCGTGAACGCGGAGTTGTCCTGATAGAAGTTGTCGACCGCCACGACGAACAGGTGTGTCGTTCTCTCGGGCACGGTCACGGTGGTGCTCGTCTGGTCGTTCTCGTTGTTGGCGACCAGAAAGTCCTCGAGCACGTCGGTCTCGGCGCTCCGTTGAACGTCGCGGCGGTCTCGTAGTCGTCACCGACCTCGACGGCGTCGACGACACGCTCCCGCGTGTCGGCCGCGGCGAGTTCGCCGCTCCCGCTGAACACGCCGGTCATCCCGGTGCCCTCTGACGAACTGCCGGTAGACGACCCGAGTCGCTCCAGCCGGAGCGACAGCCCCGGCTCGACGCCCAGCGACGCCACGTCGACCGGTCGAGCGTCGCCCGCGTCGTCCGACCGCGTCCGCAGGTACGTCCGGAAGGGGTCCACCTCGCGCTCAACCGGCAACTCGGGCGCGTCGTTACCGCCGCCGCCGCCGAAACAACTCACGAGTCCACCGTAGGCGCCGACACCCACCGCGACGAGCGTCCCTCGTCGTGTGCTGTTTTCTATCCAATCTGACGTGTACGACGACTGGTGTTTGTTCTGTGGCGGGCCGTCGCTCACTCGACCGACAGCGTCGCCGTCGCCTCGACGAGCCCGTCGCTCCCCGGGGCGAGCGCCCGCACGGGGTACGACCCCGCCGCGACGCCACCGGTGGAGGTGACGACGTTCAGGGTCGCGTCCTCCGGCACGGACACGATCTCGCTGGGGTCGTCCGACCGCCGGACGGTGACCGGCGTCGGACCGTCGCCGACCTGGACCGTCCCGAGGAACCTGTACTCCGACCGCCGCGAGCCGATCGTCAGGTCGATCCACTCGATGCCCTCCGCCTGGAGGGTGAACTCCGCGGGTCCGTCCCCCGCCGACGCCGACGACGGCGACAGCGACAGTGACGTCTCCGTCCCGGGCGGCGACAGTTCCGGCACCGAGTCGACGACGCCCGTGGTGACAGCCCGCAGCGCCTCGCTGCAGGTCTGGTCGCCGTCCTCCCCCAGCGCCGCCTCGACCTCCTCCCCACGGCCCTGGATCGCCGCGTTGGCCTCGACCTCGAAAGTGTCGTACACCCGCTGGCCGTCTCGTGTCCTCGGCAGCACCACCTCCAGCCACGACCGCCTGCCGTCACCCTCGACCTCGACGACGCCCACCGGCGTGCCCTCGAACGACCGCTTGCCGACCACCGACACCGTCCGGAAGTCGGGGTAGACGTACCGGGGTCCCCGCCCCGGACCGCCCGGCCCGTACACCACCGACAGCCGAAGTTCGTTCTGGAGGAGGTCCCGCTCCTGTCGGGTGCTCTGCTCCGTCCACCGCTGTGCGAACGCCACGCGACCGCCGCCGCTCGACCCCCTGTTCGTCTCCGTCTGCTCCATCACCGCGGGGCGCTCGAACGACAGCGGGACCGGCGTCTCCTCCGCCTCGACGCGCTCGGTGGACTCGTCGGCGAGTTGCGTGCAGGTGTAGTCGCCGCCCGCCGCGCTCCCGAGAGCGTCCAGACAGCCGGCGAGTCCGGCACTCGCACCCGCAACCGTCACCGCCCGCAGCAGTCTCCGTCGTGTCGGTCGTTCCGACGACATGTCCCGACGTACGAGTCTCCGCGCGAAAAACTACTGGCCGTCCGTCAGGTGCCGTCCGTACGACACCGA
>CAZQHW010000202.1:0-1990 GCA_964593395.1 uncultured Halobacteriales archaeon | reverse complement strand
CCGACTCTCGCCGGACGAACCACGACCCTTACGCCGGTCACGGCCGAGATCGACACCGTGCCCGGGGACGAGGAGCCGGACCACAACATCGGTAGTGCCGAGGCCGACCCCGTCGAGGGCGTCCCGGCGGCGGGAGCGGACGCCCCCAGAGCGGAGCGCGTCGTCGACCGACTCGGCGAACTGTACTGGCAGACGGCCTACGGCGGACGACCCGCCCTCGACTGTCTCGTGCGCACGATCCTCAGCCAGAACACGACCGACGCCGCCTCCGCCCCGGCTCACGAGGCGCTCCGCGACCGGTACGCGACCGACGCGACGGGGAGTGGAGCCGGCGAGACCGACGGGGACGGCGACGCGGACCACGCCGACCTCGACGCCGAGGCGCTCGCGGCGGCCGACACCGCGGCACTCGCCGAGACGGTCGCCGGGGCGGGGCTCCAGCACCAGAAGGCCCGCCGGATCGTCGCCGCCGCCGAGCGCGTCCTTGCCGAGCACGGCTCCGCGGCGGCGTTCGACGCGTTCGTCCGCGAGGGCGACCCTGGGACGGTGCGCGACCACCTGCTCTCGTTCGACGGCGTCGGCCCGAAGACCGCCGACTGCGTGCTGCTGTTCGCCGGCGGCCGCGAGGGCGTGTTCCCCGTCGACACGCACGTCCACCGCCTCTACCGACGCCTGGGCGTGGCGCCGCCGGGCGCCGACCCCGACCAGGTGCGTGCGGTCCTGGAGCGCGACGTGTCGCCCGAGAAGTGCGGGTTCGGCCACACCGCCAGCATCGAGTTCGGCCGCGAGTACTGCTCGGCGCGCCGGCCCGCCTGCCTGGACGACCCGGAGGCCTGCCCGCTGGCGGACCGCTGCGACCGGGTGGGGGTGGACACCGCGGCCGGGACCGTGGTCGACCCTGCCGAGACGGTCGACGGCGGCGAGAACTGATCGCCTGCGTCAGTCGCCGTCCTCGTCGTCGAGTGTGAGCACGGGGCCGCGTCGCTCGCGGTCCACGTCGGCGAACTCGTCGCCGAGGTCGACGGTCAACACCCGCGGAGACGACGTTCCGAACTCCTCTGCGGGTGTCTCGTCCGCTCGTTCCGCCCGCTCGGCCACCTCGACGTCCAGCGGCTCGGACTCCGACAGGTCCACCTCGGCGTCGGACACGTCGCCGTCATCGTCACCGGAGTCGTCGATCCGGTCGAGCGCCGCCCTGAGCGCACGCCAGCGCTCCTGGTGTCGCTCCCCGGGGTCCGATCCGCGCTCGTGGTCTCCCATGCCCTTTGCTCGAGGCCCGAGACAGGTATCGTTGTGTCTCAGCATCATATCAGTCGATAAATGGAAAAAACCGCCGGCTCAGCGAAAGCGGAACGTCTCCAAGTTGCGGGGAGCGAACGTGCGCATGTTGTACTCGTGGTACAGCGCCGAGGAGAGGTCCTGTGTGGAGGACTCGTCGCCGTGCACGCAGAGCACCTTCTCGGGGCGGGGGTTCATCGTGCGGACGAAGTTCTCTAGGCCCTGGCGGTCGGCGTGTCCGGAGAAGCCGTCGACGGTCTCGATGTTCATCTCCATCGTGACGGTGTCGGGGCGACCGGTCGTGGCGCGGTCGTTCAGGGGAAGTTCCCGGCGGCCGTTCTGGATGCGCCGGCCCAGCGTGCCCTGCGCCTGGTAGCCGACAAAGGCCATCGTCGACTCCGACTCGCTGGCGAGGTGGCGCAGCCAGGACATGATCGGTCCCCCCTCGACCATCCCCGACGTGGTGAGGATCACCGACGGCCCGGCGTCGGCCACCGCCTGGCGCTCCTCCTCGCCGGCGTCGATGTGGTTGAACTGGTCCGCGAGGAACGGGTTCTCGTCCTCGTGGAAGATTCGGTCCCGCAGGTCGTCACGTAAGTACTCCGGATAGGTAGTGTGGATTGCCGTTGCCTCCCAGATCATCCCGTCGAGGTGGACCGGCATCGTCGGGATGTCACCCGAACGCATCGCCTCCTCGAGAACGAGCATCATC
>CAZQHW010000201.1:0-4733 GCA_964593395.1 uncultured Halobacteriales archaeon | reverse complement strand
CCGGCGCCGACGACGCTCGCTCGTGGCATACGTACACACATTCATGCGAGAAGTTAATACTGGGTGGACGGTATGACCGCGACCGGCACTCGTCGCCCTTCCGGAGTAGATCTCCAGACACCGTGTCACTCACTCCGTAATAACACACTCACTATGTGAAAACCGCACGAATACTTGAGCACGTGGCGCCGCTGGGAAGCATGAAGAGTGGGACGGCAGAGCGGACGACCGACGAGATCCTCGACGGCCTCAGCCACGTCCAGCGTCGGAAGCTACTGCGTGCACTGCTGGTCCACAATCCACAGGACGACGACGGGATCAAGATCGACGAGGACGAATCGACGACCCAGGAGATCGAGCGCCTCGTCGAGATGAACCACGTTCACCTCCCGAAACTGGAGAACTACGGGTTCATCCGGTGGGACCAGGACACCGGCGAGGTGTCGAAGGGCCCGAACTTCGACGAGATTCGACCGCTGCTCGAGTTGCTCGCCGACCACGAGGACGAACTCCCCGACAAGTGGCTATAACGGATACGCACCCAGTACGAGCGTTCCACTCCGGAGGCCCGCCGGTCGGGACCAGGCAGCGGGTCCGCGTCCCCGGGCACTGACTCTGCCCGGCAGAATCTGGCGTCGTCACGCCCACCGGCCGAGTCCGGGCCGGGACCGCGAGCACGCATCGTGTGTCTCGAACTGTGCGGTCATCCTACTCGAGAGCAGCCCTGTTCCCCGGCTTCGACGACGGCCAGCGGGTCGCCGTCAGACTACAGGTGCCGCTCGCACCGCCCGTGTCGTCCACTCGCCACCCCTGGCGCGGGTCGTGACTGTCGCCCAGTCCGGCACGCGAAGTTTTAATCGAGTGCGCCGACAGGCCAGTGGCACGTCTCGCCCCGACCGTCCCGGAGGGAACTGAGCGTGCCGGGGGTCGTGTTCTGGGCTCTCGTCGCACTGGCGACGCTGACGAGTCTCGCCACGGCGTGGGCACTGGGGGCCAACAGTAACTCCCCGCCGTTCGCCCCGGCCATCGGCGCCAACGCCATCTCGACGATGCGGGCGGCGTTTTTCATCGGTATTCTCGCCGCACTGGGGGCGCTGTTCCAGGGAGGGGCCATCTCCGAGACGGTGGGCGCGGGCCTCATCGACGGTGTCCAGATAACGTCGCTGGCGGCGACGGCTGGGCTACTCACCGCCACCGGCTACATGGCGTTCGGTGTCTACACCGGCTTTCCGGTCCCGGCGGCGTTCGCGACTACCGGGGCGATGGTCGGGGTCGGTCTCTCGCTGGGCGGCGACCCCGCTACCGACACTTACCGCCAGATCGCGCTCTTTTGGGCGCTCGTCCCGCCCGTCTCGGGTGGACTCGCCTACCTCACCGCCACACTCCTCCGCCGTGACGACATCCCCGAACCCGTCAGCGTCCCCCTGCTTGCGGCGGTCGTCGGCGGGATCGTCGCGAACATTCAGTTGGGGGTCATCCCCTCGCCGCCCGACAGCGCACAGAGCTCCGTCGCGGGGGTCGTCGCCAGGTCGGTCGAGACGCCGACTGCCGCCGGGGTCGACGTTCTGGCAGTGTTGGTGACGCTTGGGGCTGCCGCGGTGAGTTTCTGGTTCGTCCGTCGGCAAACACTCCAGTCGGTCGACAGGGGTATCCAGACGTTTCTCGTGCTTCTCGGGAGCATCGTCGCGTTCTCTAGTGGCGGTAGCCAGGTCGGGTTGGCGACTGGTCCACTCGAGAACCTCTACTCGGCCGAACTGGGACTGCCCGGTATCGTCCTGTTGACGATCGGCGCGACCGGTATCCTCGGCGGCGCGTGGATGGGTGCGCCCAAACTCCTTCAGGCGACCTCCCGCGAGTACGCACAGTTGGGGGTCAGACGCTCTATCGCTGCCCTGGTGCCCGGGTTCGTCATCGCGCAGGCGGCTATCGCGCTTGGGATCCCCATCTCGTTCAACAACATCATCATCTCCGGGGTGATCGGCGGCGGCCTCGCCGGCGGGTCGGCGGGGGTCTCCCGCCGGAAGATCGGCGTGACGGTCGCCTTCTGGCTCGTCACGCTCACCACCTCTATCGCCGTCGGATTCGGGCTCTACAGGCTGCTGGCCACGGCTCTTGGCACGTGACTCGCAGATCACCGGACGACGGTCACCGTCACAGGTGCCTCGCCGACGACAGTCGTCGCCACGGTCCCGAGCAGACGGCGGGTGATGGCACTCCGGTCACCGCCGTGGCCCCCCATCACGACGTGGTCGACGTCGTGTGCGTCGACGTACTCGAGAATGACCTCGGCCGGGTCGCCCGTCTCGACGACCGTCTCGACCGGTCGGTCGCTCTCGGCGGCCCGTGTCCGCGCCCGGCCGACGAGTCGGTCGGCTCGCTCACGGGCCGCCTCGCGGCGGTCGTCGTCGAGGTCGAAGACTCCGCCCTCGCTCATCGATGCGTCGATCGGTGTCACCACGTTCAGGACCGTCGTCTGGCACTCGAACAGTTCGAGCGCCCGCTCGAACGCCTCGTCCGCCAGCGGTGACCCGTCCAGCGGGACGAGGACGTGTGACGGCGCCATGAGTCAACTACGGTCCGAGACAACATACCGCCAGCGGTCCGGCCGGAGAGTCCGTCCCCGGCCCGGGTGTGGTGCTGACGGTCGTACCGACACACACCGTGACTCGCGTCTCCGTCCGGCACGCGGGCCGGAGACGGTGGAGTGATCCGCCATCACGGACTCACGCCAGGGTCACCGCCAGGCGGTCCACCCCCCGTCGACGACGATCGACGCGCCGCTGACGTAGGCGGCCAGGTCGCTCGCGAGAAAGGTCGCGACACCGGCGACGTCATCGGGGGTGCCCTGTCGCCCGAGCGGGATCATCCGTTTTAATTGCTCCATCTGCTCGTCGGCGCCCTCGAGGTCCTCCGGCCCGATCTCCGTGTCGATGGCCCCGGGGTGGATCGCGTTGACACGGACACCGGAGTCACCGAGTCTGTGTGCCAGCGAGTACGTCAACAGACGAACGCCTCCTTTCGACACCGTGTACGTCGGGTGCCCGCCGTTTCCGTAGATCCCGTGGACACTGGAGATGTTGATGATGGACCCCCCGCCGGTGTCGGCCATCCGCTTGGCCGCCGCCTGACTGCCGAAGTACGTCCCCTTCGCGTTGATGTCCATCACCTGCTGGTACTCCGCCTCGCTGACCTCCAGAAACTCCTCCGGACGCCAGATACCCGCGTTGTTGACCATCACGTCGATCCCCCCGAGTTCGTCCGCCACCTCGACGGCCGTATGCAGGTCGTCGACGTCCGTGACGTCGCAGTCGACGAACGCCGCCCGTCGGTCGGTTTCAGCCTCGATCTTCTCGTGTGTGGGGGTGCCGCCCTCCTTTGGCGACTCCCGAACGTCTGCGACGACAACGTCTGCCCCGCGGTCGGCGTACGTCAGCGCGATGCCGCGGCCGATTCCGGAACTCCCCCCCGTGATGACACTCACCCTGTTCTCGAGCAGGTTCATGATCGTTGTTACCAATAAACACGATCGAGTATAACTGTTTCCCGTCTGCTGACACCTCGGCGGTACTGGCACGCACTCTCCACCTGAACAGGTGCCGTTTTCTCTTCGTGTGCCAACGTTTGACACGGGTCCGTTTCAAAGTCGGTAGTGCTGTTGCCGGGCGACTGGGGCCAGAACTACCCGCTCTGTAGTACTGTGATCCCGCGGCCCCGAGACGCCAGTGGGGGCGGGGCACCCTCTCTGTTGTTGTCGACCCGTCTCGACCTCAGAGGTCGTACTGGCCGCGGACGGTGTCGGCGAGGCGGACATCCTCGAGTCGGTCCATCGGCGCGAGCATCGACAACTGCACCACACCGGGGAGGCGGGCTATCTCGACGCCGCCGGTGAACGTACAGCGGGCACGGACCTCACCCTCGCTCATGTCGAGTAGGTCGCCGGCGCGGTCGAAGGCGTTCTCGGTGGCGGCGTTGACCGTCTCGCCGGAGCCGACGACCTGGATCGGGCCGGCGTCGTGGACCTCGTCGACGTGGTGTTCGTCCGCGAGTGCTTCGCCGGCGGCCCGCTCCGCGTCGCCGTGTGGCTTCGCGACGTGTGGCAGGTCGGACTCGTTGGGCAACAGGACTGGCCCGCCGAGGTCGAGGTCCTTTATCACCTCGACCTCTAGTTCGGTGCGGCCGCTCACGTCGGTCGTGTGCAGGGAGAGTTCGCCGTCGCCCTGGTTGGCGTGGAGGTCGCCGACGTAGAGACCGCCGCCCTCGACCCGGACCGGACAGATGAGTGTCGCGCCGGGGCGGACGTCGTTCGAGTCCAGGTGGCCGTCGGTGCGGGCCTCGAGTGCCTCGTCGTCCGCCAGCCCCCAGTCGTGGTCGGCGCCGATGAGGAACTGGCCGAAGTCACCGGCGTTGTGCGAGTCGGGGAACTCCACTGCCGGGGTGGTGCCGATGTTGCCGATAAAGGGCTGGAGTCGGCCGAGAGTGCCGGGCATCTCGCTTGGTTCGTACAGCAGGATCGGGTGCTGACGGGAGTGTTCGGGAATCGCCATCGCCTCGCGGGCGTCCGTCGCCAGGTCGTGTGCGCCCTCCTCGCCGACGGTCAGGCCGACGGTGCGGTCGTCGTCGAAGGCGACGGTGTAGCCGTAGTCAAAGCCGAAGGCGGAGGCGTTTGCGCCACAGTCCGCACACCGGATGGCGTCCTCGCCGGTGCCCTCGACGACGCTGTCGGGCCACTCCGT
>CAZQHW010000200.1:0-4733 GCA_964593395.1 uncultured Halobacteriales archaeon | reverse complement strand
TATATAGGTACTCCAGAGTATTCAAGAGTGAAAATCCGCGTTCGACGAACGAAAATCACAGACAGCGGGATGTCGTCGCCAGTTACACCCATGACTCGTCACCTGGCGAGTCACAGGCAGACCTGACCCTGGTCGTGAGGCCGGCCGAGGAGTGAGCGTCCCTGTTTCAGTCCTGATAGCCCTGTCCAGTCGGGTGGACACCCCGGTCCGGCCGTCCCGACGAGCCCCCCCTCTAACTGTTCTGTACGAGTCGCGTGCGCATGGAGACGGTCTCTGCTCCCTGACCGGCACAACACCTCGTCGTCCGAGGTCGACGGCCGGTCTCCTCCGACGCCGCCCCTAACTTCGCTCCCTCGTAGGCGTTATCACCCCCGAGAACGCTCACAAGCGTTATTTGACCGCGAGAGACAGTTCGTCACATGTCGACCTCGAGTGTCAGCACGGAACTGCGCCGGCAACTCACGACGGTGTTCGGGCGAGCGAGTTACCCAGTCGAGGACCCGTTCGAACTGATTCCGGTGCTTCCAGACGGCGCGGCGACGACGTTCGAGGCCGGCGACGTCACGCTCGGCGCGATGGAACTCGGCATGGAGTACGCCGAGTACCAGGACTACCCCTACGAGAACGTCGACTCACTGGTCGACGACCTCATGTGCGGTCTTCGAAACGATGGCGTCTTCGAGTGATCCCACAGGCGCACGTCGCACCGGCACGCTCCGACCTGACTCACTCCCCCTCCCGCTCGCCACACGGCCGTGACCATGGACACGTTACAGGTGTCTGAGGGCTTCGACGTCCACGACTACCGCCACGCGCTGAAACTGCTCAGGCAGGACGGGTCGACGATGCACTTGGAGAACCGCGAGGGCCTGGGCTGCCCGGCCTGTGGACGCCCGTTCGAGCGACTGTTCGTCTCCGACGACCCCGAGGTGACCTTCCAGAACGCACCCTCAGGCCCGATCTGTCTCGCCCGGGCGCCCGACCAGTTGCTCGTGATGACACACTGACCGGAGCCTCGGCCAGGCCGTCCAGATGGGCGTAGAGCCGGTGTCATAGACCTGCGTTGCTCGGACGACCAGGTGGCTACCTGCACCTCGCGAGACCGACGCCACCGGAGACGGCCGGAACGGGGTTACCTGGAAAGGTCTCCGACCACCAACTCGACGGTGTCGGGTCAGTCGTCGACTGGCATCTCCGTGGCGCCGGCGTAGGGGTCTGACGCCTCCGCCCCGGTGAACGCCGTGTCCACCCTGGTCTGCAGGTTGTCGAGTAGCGAGTCGGGTGTGGCCAGCGGAAGTTCGAGTCGCACCGCGGTCGGGCCGGCGCCCCCGGCGTCGAACTCGATCTCCCCGCCGGACTGCTGGGCGACCCAGTACGCGAGCCAGAGACCCACGCCGCTCGTGTGCTCGAGGTCGGTCTCCACGCCCTGCCTGAGTGGACGGAGTTCGCCGTCGGGGATACCGTCGCCGTGGTCGCGGACGGTCACCACCCCGGCGTCGTCGACTCGCGTGACCGCGACCTCCACCGGCGGCGCGCCGTGTTCGATGGCGTTCTCGATCAGCGTGAGCACCGCCACCCCCAGGTTGTTCGTCGAGACCACGGTCGGTGTGGCGTCGGCGTCGACCGACAGCGCCGACGGGCCACACGCCGGACGGTCCGCGTACTCCTCGCAGACCCGCTCGACCGCCCGTTCAGTGACGGTGACAAGATCGTGTTCCCGACGGGTCCCGCCGATCGTCTTCTCGGCCTCCTTCGCCACCTCGGCCGTCCGGAGGAGGTCGTCGATCGCCGTCGCGGCGGCCGTTGCGGAGCGCTCGACCTCCGGGTCGTCCGTCTCGGTCAGGAGGCCCACGTACCCCGAGGCGGCAGTGAGCTTGTTTCTGAGGTTGTGTCGGAAGACACGGCTCAAGACCTGCAACCGCTGTTCCCGAGCCATGGCCCGCTCGCGGGCCAGTCGCCGCTGGCCGTACACGTGACCCGCAACCAGCCCCAGGAGCGTTCCACCCGCGACCGACTGGACGACGACCACCCCCGCGTTGACGACGGTTACCCCACGGATCTGCTGGCCCCAGACGACTCCGATCGCGAGCAGACTCGCAAAGGCCGAGAGCCCGACGACGCCGACCACCGCCGAGCGGTACAGCGTCTCGCTCGACGGGTGGCGCGCGTACTGGTAGAGGTAGCCCAGGATCGCGATCCCGGACAGCGAGTGCCAGACGACGCCCACGAACTCCGGCAGTTTGATCGACTCCATCACGAGGGTGCTGTAGACGGGACTGAGCAGCCCCACTCCCGCGAAGACACAGAGGACCGCGGCGTATCCCAGCCGTCTCGCTCTCGACATCCAGACGCCGGCGCTACGGGTCTGCCTGGCATGTGTGTTGTGGCGCACGTAACGACCTGCCGACCCCCGATCGGAAGCGACCACGGGGCGACTCGGTGGTCACGATTTCGCGCCGTCCACGAGCACCATCTGATGCGCTCGTGGCCTGTGGACTGTCGCTCCCAGTGGTGTTGCCAGAACACGGGCGTTGCAGGCGTCCGTTACACCGTCTCCTGAATCGACCTTCGAAGTCTGTGTCGCCCGAAATTGGGGAGAGTGAGCTCTCTCACGCTACCACCCCGATCGCCTGGACCGTCGCCGACATACCGCAGGAGCACATCGTCATCTCTCGGGGCGACCGCCTGTTCCAGCGCCTCGAGCCGATCCGACTCGACTGGA
This sequence comes from uncultured Halobacteriales archaeon, assembly GCA_964593395.1. Taxonomy (GTDB): domain Archaea; phylum Halobacteriota; class Halobacteria; order Halobacteriales; family SW-7-71-33; genus SW-7-71-33. The sequence goes on along the minus strand of CAZQHW010000200.1, from coordinate 2,011 downwards.
TCCCATTATATTGAACATACCCAGAATATATACGAATACGCCCCGTAGCGAACAGCATGGTGGACTCGTGGACCGACTCGACGACCGCCAGGGACCGCGTCGAGACGATCGCGACGACGCTGTCCCAGCCACGGACCACGAACTGGATCGCCGACCAGGCGTCGGTCACGTGGGACACGGCGAAGAAACACCTCGACGACCTCGTCGAGTCGGGTACCCTGCTGGTCACCGACAGCGGCGAGTACGTCCCCGACCCGACGCGGGCGTACTTCGATCACCTCCGTGAACTGATCCTGACGAACGACCGCGAGGAGTTACGCGGTGAGCTCGAGGCGATAGCCGACCGCATCGAGGAGTGGCAGACGACGTACGACGTGGAGTCACCCGACGAACTGGAGGCAACGCTCGCCGACGAACGCCCTCCGGAGGAGATCCGGGAGCGGCGCCGGGTGCTCCGGCGGTGGGAGAACAGCCGCGAGTCACGCGACACCATTCGAACGGCACTCCAGCTCTACGACGACATCGAGTCGCTCACCGATGGGGTGCCCGGTGACGCCCGTCTCGAGGGGACAGGGTGACCGCCGGTGGCGCCGGTGTTCGGCATCTGGCGGCCCGTCGAGCCGAAACTCCTCCGGCGTGTCCACGACCGACTCGCTCGGACAGGTGGGTGTGAGACTGTCCGGTACGAACCGTCCCGACGGGACGCCAACGAGGTCGTGGCCGACGTCGACCCCGTCGCATTTCTGGAGCGACCGTACTCGACCACGGAAGCGCGGCTGCGTGTCGAGTTCGATCTGCGTGGAGATCGGCCACACTCGTGGATCCAGTGGTGGGAGCCGGAGGCCGGTCGCGGGATCGGGTGGCACGCCGACGACACGGAGCCGGAGTACGGCCCCGTTCACGTCCAGATCGAGTATCCGGACGGAACCACGGACCGCCAGCCTGCGGAGCACGTCGATGACGAACACCCGTACCGGACGTTCGAGCGCCGTCTCACCAGCATTCCGGAGGAACTGTCGGCACTCGGCTGGGACTGACACTCCAGAGTGGAGACTCGCCACGATCCGTGTGGTACGAGTCTCTGTCGCTCGAACGGTCAGTCGGGGAATCAGACCGATATCCGAGCGACCGTTCGATCGTTGAACGAACGCATCCACATTTCACTGACTCCGAGGTGGTGCCGTCCGCAGTCTGGCGGTTGGCGGGCGAAAAAGCGGCGACGGGCGCTGCAGGATTTGAACCCGCGCTGACTTGGTCCGAAGCCAAGCGCTCTGTCCAGGCTGAGCTAAGCGCCCTTACCTCACAGAACACCCTGACGGCTTGTAAGCCCCGCGGTTCGCGGGATCACTCGCCCTCGACGGTCGTCCACCGACTGGTGACGAACGCCTCGTTGGGCACGTGGGTCAGGTCGCCGTTGTCGAGTCGGACGTGGACCTCGTCGGTGTCGATCGCCTCGACGACGCCCTCGACACCGTCGCCGGGGAGCCTGACCCGGACGCCGGGCCGGATACGTTCGTTGGCGGCGATCTTTGCGGCGGCGACAAAGTCAGACAGCGAACTCTTCAGCGGCTCGCGGATCAGGTACGCCAGAAAGACCGCGCCGATGCCGGCGCCAAACACCGCCTGCAGGTCGACGCGGGTCGACACCACGAGTGGCACCGACAGCCACAGCGCCACCTCCGAGAGGCGGGTGACCACGCGCCGGGTGCCCTCCCGTGTCTCGGGGTAGAGGTACGCGACCACCGGCTGCAACAGGTCGTACTTGCTCACGAGCGCCACGGCGACCACCGACGGGACCACCACCCCCCAGTCGAACACGAGAAAGTCGAGGAGCTGGTCGGTCGTCGTCGGAGGGAGCTGTGCGAGCATACTCGAACCTCCACGGGGGGCCATTCAACGCTTGTGCCCGGACCCGGGGGATCGAAAGGTTATAAGTCGCTCGGCGCCGCCGCTTGTTGTAAGTGACTGGCCGACCTCAGCCGAGTCGCCGGCCACTACGAGGGACATAATG
>CAZQHW010000199.1:0-4741 GCA_964593395.1 uncultured Halobacteriales archaeon | reverse complement strand
CGACGCCACCCTCGAGAGCGAGTACTACGCCGACGCCGACCCCGAGGCGTTCGAGCGCTCGAAGCCGCTGCAGTGGCTCTGGCGGCAGTTCGACGCCACCCCCGTCGCCGACAACGTCGACTTCGCGTTGCCGTTTCGCGAGATGCTCGCCGGCCACCTGTTCGCCGAGACCGGCGACGACCTCCGCCTGTTCAAGGGGATCACGATGACGTACGGCCACAACATCACGCTGGGGGACAACGTCGTGATCCACGACGACGTCCACCTCGACGACCGCGGGCGGTTGTCGGTCGGCGACCGCGTCTCCCTCGCCGACGGCACCCACGTGTACACCCACAGCCACGACGTGGTCGACCAGACCGAGGTGACGAACTACCACACGGTCGTAGAGAATGACGCCCGCATGGGGTACGACTCGGTGGTGCAGGCCGGCGCTCACGTCGGCGAGAACGCCATGGTCGGGTCGCGTGCGCTCGTGACTGCCGACGTGCCCGCCCACCACGTCGCCGTCGGCACGCCCGCGAAGTCCGTGCGCGTGAAGTCGGGGTGGGAGTCCGTCGCCGACGACCTCGAAGACGCGAACGTCGACCGCCGCGAGCAGCGCACGCTGGACACCACCGTTCCGGTGCCTGCCGAGGAGCAGTACGACGAGTTCGAGCGCGATCTCGCCCCACCGGACGCCTGAGTTCGTCTCGAAGCGGTTCCGGTCGGCCGGTAGTTGGTGGTCCCGAACGTGAACGGTCCAGAAGGTGCTCCTCTGTCGTTCGAGCACGCGAGACCGAAGCGTGAACGGACGGGACCGTTTTTCGCCGTGACCGCCACCACACGCCTCCCCGGCGACCTCGCCCCCCGGACAGTCGGAACTTCCAACTCGCCGGCCGAGTTAGGGGGTGTGTGCCAGGGATCGACATACCTCTCCCACCGCGCCTGGTCGACTGGACGGTGCTGGGGGCGGTTGTGGTCGCCGTCGCGTCGGGGCTGTTGAGCCTGGTGTCCGGGCGGGCGGGTGACTGGTGGGTGTTCGCGCTCCACGGCGTCGCTGGCTTCGTCCTGTTGGTGGCGCTGTACTGGAAACTGCGGCGGGTGCGCGCGAGGGTCACGAAGGCCCGGTGGAACCGCACGGTCGTCGTCTCGGTCGCGTTGACCGTGCTCGCGCTGGGCGCCATCGGGACCGGTGTCGCCTGGTCGGTCGGCGCGAACGTCCAGATCGCGCTGTGGAACCTGCTGAACCTGCACATCCTGCTCGGACTGCTCGTGGTGCCGGTGTTGTTGGTCCACCTGCGCTCGCGGTTTCGCCTGCCAAAGCGGGCGGACTTCGAGGGCCGGCGAACGGTCGTCGTTTACGGGGGGCTCGCGCTGCTCGGGGCCGGGACCTGGGCGCTTCAACGCGCCGTGAACCGGGTGACCGGTCTGGCGAACCAGCGGCGGTTCACCGGGTCCCGCGACCGCGGGGAGTTCGCCGGCAACGCCTTTCCGGTCACCTCCTGGATGGCTGACGACCCCGACCCGGTCGACGCCGGGGACTGGGAACTGCAGGTCGTCGGCGCGGTCGAGGAGTCCTACGGCGCCTCGTACGACACCGTCGCCGGCTACGAGGACCGCGAGGCGGCCACGCTGGACTGCACCTCCGGGTGGTACGCCCGCAGCGAGTGGGAAGGCGTTCGCGTCGGGCGCCTGCTCGACGAGGCCGACGTCGCCGAGGACGCCGCGTACGTCTCCTTCCGGTCGGTGACGGGGTACCGCTGGGCGCTGCCACTGCCGGAGGCCCGGGACGCCCTGCTGGCCACCCGTGTCGACGGCGAGACGATCACGGACGGCCACGGCTTCCCGCTGCGACTGGTCGCCCCCGGGCGCCGCGGGTTCCAGTGGGTGAAGTGGGTCGAGACGGTCGAGGTCCGGCGCAACCCGGACCCCGGACAGTGGGCCGCGATCTTCGTCTCGTGGCTGTGACCCGTTCCAGTTTCGCCACTTTCGCCGAGGGGCTGTCGTTTAAGTATCGTGAGTCGACGTCGCAAGACGTGACCGGGACCGGGAGGCGGAGGTGACGATGACCGACGCGGACGTAGACGTTATCGCAGTCGGCGGCGCGATGGTCGACGAGTACTACACGCTGTCGAACCTGCCGGACCCCGACGGTGGCGCCTACGTCCGCTCGGAGCGCGAGGGGTTCGGCGGCGTGGCGGCCAACGTCGCCAGTGCCGCCAGTCGCCTGGGGCGCTCCGCGGGGCTGGTCGCACGGGTCGGCGAGGACGACCGCGCCGACGCGATCGAGGCCGACCTCGCCGAGCGGGAGATCGACACCCGGCGGGTGCGCCGCGGGCCGGAGCGGTCGACGTTCTCGATGGTGTTGCGGGCCGACGGACAGCGGATGGTCGTCACCGGCGGACGGTCGGCGGCGGCACTCCGCCTGCGTGACGAGGACTGGCCGGTGCTCCGGGCGGCCGACGTGGTGGTCGCGAGCGCGTACACCCCCGAACCCGTGACCGCCGCGCTGGTCGCCGCCCGGGCAGACGGCGAGATCGACCGTCTCAGCTTCGACCTCTCCGGGCCGCTACCCGAACTCACGGACCGCGGGACGACACCCGCGACTGTCGACCGCGCGGCCGCGACCGCCGACCTCTTTCTGGCCGGCGAGGTCGCGCTGGCGTCGTACTGTGAGCACCACGACGCCGACGACCCGGTGGCACTGGTGGGCGAACTGGGCGTCGAGCGAGCCGCGCTCACCCGCGGTGAGGCGGGAGCGGCGCTGGTGACTCCCGACCGCGAGGTGCGTGTCGACGCCGTCCAGGTCGACACCGTGGACCCGACGGGGGCGGGCGACGCCTTCCACGCTGGACTCGTGGACGCCTGGCTGCTCGACGAGCGGCCACCACGCGAGGCCGGACGGTTCGCGGCGGCGGTCGCCGCGCTGAACTGCACCGGCGACGGTGCCCGCGGCGGCCTGCCGACGCGTGCGGCGGTCGAGAGACTGCTGACGGAGTAGCGCGGCGACGACGGCAGAGAGTCAGCGAACCGCGTCGGCCGCCGCCACGAGGTCCTCGACGCGCCCGACCGAGACCGGGGCGGTCGTCTCACCGTCCTGTTTCAGGCTGGTGCCCACGATGGCGCCGTCGGCGACGACGAGCAGGTCGCCCACGCTGTCGGCAGTGACGCCGCTGCCGACGAACACCGGCACGTCCACCCCCAGGTCGTTGCGGCGCTCGACCGCCTGCTCGACTGCCTCCAGGGGCGTCGCACGGCCGGTCCGGGCGCCGGAGACGATCACCCCGTCCGCGAGACCGCGCTCTGCGGACTCCGCGAGTGACTCCGCCTCCCAGTCGCCGGCCGAAAGCGGCGCGGAGTGCTTGACGTCGACGTCGGCGAGGACCCGGATTCCGTCGTTCTGGCCGTCACCGCCCGTGGGTGCCGCGCCGATTCGCTCGCGCAGGCGGGTCGTCTCGTGAGCCTCACCCTCCAGAACGCCCTGGTCGGCGACGCGGGCGCCGACGTGGACGTTCACCCTGACGAAGTCGGCGCCGGCGGCCGCGGCCACAGCGACCGCCGCGGGGCCGTCGTTGCGGAGGACGTTCACGCCGGCCGGCAGGTCGGCGGCCTCGCGGACGGTGCGAGCGAGCGCCGTCAGTTCGGCGACGACGTGGTTGGGCACGTCGTCGGGGTAGAAGGGTGCGTCCCCGAAGTTCTCGACCATCACGGCGTCGACGCCGCCCTCGGCCAGTCGGCGGGCGTCGCGGGCGGCGGCGGCGTGTAGCGCCTCGCGGCCGGCGTCGCGGTCGTAGCGGGGAGCGCCCGGCAGCGGCGGCAGGTGGACCATTCCCACGACCGGCTTGCGGGCGCCGAAGACATCGCTGTCCATGCGTGGCGCTCGACGGCCGGGAGTAAACAGGTGACGACCGCCCGGGACTACTCGTACAGCGGGAACGCCGCACAGAGACGGTCGACGGTCGCGGACACCTCGCGCTGCACCTCGGCGTCCAACTCGCCGGAGTCGGGGTCGATCCCGTCGATCACGCGGGCGATGGCGTCGCCGACCTCTCGCGTGGCATCCTCGTCGAAGCCCCGCGTCGTGATGGCGGGCGTGCCGACGCGGACGCCGCTGGCGACGAACGGCGAGCGCGTCTCGCCGGGGACGGTGTTCTTGTTGGCGACCAGTCCGACGGAGTCCAGTGCCTCCTCGACGGCCTGGCCGGTCGTCTCCGGGTGGGATTCGCGCAGGTCCACCAGTACCAGGTGGGTGTCGGTGCCGCCCGAGACTGGATGCAGGCCGTGCTCCTGGAGGCGGTCGGACAGTGCCTCGGCGTTGTCGACGACCTGGGCGGCGTAGGCGTCGAACTCGGGGTCGAGCGCCTCGGCGAAGCCGACGGCCTTTCCGGCGACGTTGTGCATCAGCGGGCCGCCCTGGCCGCCGGGGAAGACGGCGGCGTCGATGTCGTCGGCGTGGTCCTCGCCGCACATGATGATGCCACCGCGGCCGGCGCGGATGGTCTTGTGCGTCGACCCGGTGACGAAGTCGGCGACGCCGACGGGCGAGGGGTGTTCGCCCGCCGCCACGAGACCGGTGATGTGGGCGATATCAGCGAGGTGGTAGGCGTCGACGGCGTCGGCGGCCGCCTGGATGCGCTCCCACTCGACCTGGCGGGGGTACGCCGAGAAGCCCGAGACGACGACGTCGGGGTCGAACTCCTCCGCCGTCTCGCGCAGTCCCTCGTAGTCGATGCGACCGGTGTCGGGGTCGACCTCGTAG
>CAZQHW010000198.1:0-4744 GCA_964593395.1 uncultured Halobacteriales archaeon | reverse complement strand
CACGAGGGGCAGGTGGTGACGGTCATGTACTCCTCGATGTGGTCGCGGGTGCTCTCGCTGTCCGTCTCCACGTACCGTCGTTCGAGGTTGGGGATGATCCCCTCGAACGGCTGTTCCTTGTGACGGGTGCCGTTCGAGGTCCGCCACTCGAAGACGACGTCCTCGGTGGTGCCGTACAAGAAGGCGTCCTGGATCTCGTCGGGCAGGCCCGAAAACGGCGTGTCCACCGAGAGGTCGAAGTGCTCGGCGACACAGTCCAGGCGCCGGCGGTAGTAACTGCGGTTGTAACTCCAGGGCTCGAACACGTGTTTTATTGGCTTCGTCGGGTCCTCGACGACGAGGGACTCGCTCACTTCTTTTGTCTCGCCGATGCCCTCACACTCCGGGCAGGCACCGTGGGGCGAATTAAACGAAAAGGAGCGCGTCTCCACCTCGGGCAGGTCGATACCGCAGTGCGTGCAGGCGAAGTCCTCGGACAGTTCGGCGACGAGGCGGTCCCCGTCGTCGGTCGCCGTCTCGTCGGCCGTGTCCGTGGTGGTCCCGAGGTCGCCGGTCGAGCGGGCCCGCGAGCCGAGCGAGTCGGCCGCACCCGCCGGGGGATCGGGGAGGATCACCTTCAGGACGCCGTCGGCCTCGTCGAGGGCGGTCTCGACGCTGTCGGCGATCCGGGAGCGTTCCTCGGGGTCGATCCGCACGCGGTCCACGACGATGTCGACCGTGTGGTCGTAGTTCTCGTCGAGGTCGGGGCGGTCGACGGTGAGGTCGTACGAGTCGCCGTCGACCTCGACGCGGGCGTACCCCGCCGCGACGAGGTCGTCGAAACGGTCCTCGAAGGCGCCCTTCTGGTCGCGGACGACCGGCGCGGCGAGTTTCGCGCGGGTGCCCTCGGGCAACTCGAACAGTCGTGACACCATGTTCTGGGCGGACTGCTCGCCGACCTCCCGTCCGCACTCGGGACAGTGTGGGACACCGACGCGGGCGTACAGCAGACGGAGGTAGTCGTGCAGTTCGGTGACGGTGCCGACGGTCGACCGGGGGTTGTTGGCGGCGTTTTTCTGGTCGATGGAGATCGCCGGCGACAGGCCCTCGACCGACTCGACCTGTGGCTTGTCCATCTGGCCCAGAAAGTTGCGGGCGTACGCGGACAGTGACTCGATGTAACGGCGCTGGCCCTCCGCGTAGACGGTCTCGAAGGCGAGCGAGGACTTGCCCGACCCCGACAGGCCGGTGACGACGTTGAACGACTCCCGCGGAATCGTGACGTCAACGTCCTGGAGGTTGTGCTCCTCTGCGCCCTGCACCTCGATGAACTCCTTCATCGCTCCGTGCCCTCGCGCTCGGCTACCGGTCGCTCGACGAACAGTCGCATACGTTCGGGTCGAACCGGACCCACATATGCCCGTCGACCCGCCGCACGGAAACCTGGATCACGGTTATTACCTCACGGCACCTACGCCAAACATGGCAGCAGAAAAAGGGATCACGAACGTCGAACTCCTCGATGACCAGTACACCGTCGAGCAGTCGCTGGTTCGCAACAAGTACAAAGCGATGGACTCGCGCGGGAACGTCGTCATCCGCGGCAAGCAGAAGATGCTGAAGATGAAAGAGGAGTTCCCGTTCGTCGACGCCAACGGCGACGAGGTGTTCACGGTGAAGGCGGGCGGTATCATGGACGTGGCGGGCAACTACGCGATAATCGACGCCGCGACCGGCGACGAGGTGGCGATTCTCGACAACGACTACTCGATCATGCAGGACACCTGGAAGATCCGCGACGGCCGCGACGAGTCGCTGATCGCACAGATCGACTCCCGCGGTGCCGCCGTCACGTTGGCTCGCAACCTCGTTCCCTACGTCGGTATGCTGATCCCACACAAGTACGAGATCACCGACGTCGACGGGACCCACGTCGGCAGTATCGCCGGCCAACTGTCGCTAACGGACCGCTACGACATCACGATCGACGACGCGAGCACCGTGCCAAAGGAGACGATCATCGCCGCCGCGATGGTGATCGACGCGATCCAGGGGAACTGATCACACCTCCTCGGGGAGCCACCCCCCGTCGACCTCGACGTTGGCACCGCTGACGTAGTCCGAGTCGGGGTCGAGAAAGAACATCGTCGCCTGGACCATGTCCTCGAAGGCGGCGGGCCGACCACGGGGCAGTTCGTCGGGGAACTCCGCTGAGTTCTCGACGACGTACGGTGAGACGGCGTTCACCGTGATCCCGTCGTCGGCGGTGTCGGCCGCGAGCATCCGGGTGAACAGCAACACGGCCGCCTTCGCCATGAAGTACGGCGCGTTCACCGGGTTCACCAGGCCCCGGTCGCTGGAGGCGTAGCCGACGTTCACGATCCGCCCGTCGCCCTGTTCGCGCATCGCCGGCAGCGCCCGCCGACAGCAGAGGTACGTGCCGTTGACGTTGGTCTCCCAGACGAGGGTCCAGCGGTCGACGCTCATCTCGGCCCAGTGCTCCGGGGCGAACGCGCCGACGTTGTTCACCAGTACGTCCACCGTGCCCAGCGCGTTCTCTACCTCGTCGAACGCCCGGTCGACAGAGTCGGGGTCCGTGACGTCGGTCTGGACGACGTGTGCGTCGACGCCCGCCTCGCGGGCCGTCTCCGCGACCGCCTCGGCCTCGGCTTCGGAGGTGCGGTACTGCACCGCCACGTCGGCGCCGTTGCGGGCGGCAGCGAGCAGCAGTTCGCGTCCGACGCCCGTCGCCGACCCCGTCACGAGTGCGACGCGGTCCGAGAGGTCTGGCTCGATCACGGCCGTCACACGGCCGGCAACGAAGTAACGCTGGCGTCACGCGCCGGCCGTACCCGGGACCGAGACGGCGGGCCCGAGAAGCGAGTCGGGACCGCGTGGGACGGGTTTTTCAGCCTCGCGGCCCGACGAGCGGGCGTGCAGGAGTACGAGCGAAAGCGGCTCCTCGAGCGGATCGAGCGGGAGGCCGCCACCGTCGGCGCCGACATCCCGGAGACGGTCGAGGTGCAGGGCGAGACCGTCGAGTTGCGGTCGTTCGTGTTCGAGGTGAAACGGTACGACCGGGTGCCGCCGGGCGAGACCGACCGCGTCGAGCGGGCAACGCGCAACCTCCGCCGGGAGCGACTGCAGCGCAAGCAACGCATCGAGGACGACGACATCACCCGCGAGGAGGGCGAGCGCCTCGCGGAGTCGATCGTCGGCATCGACCGGGCGCTGAACGCCCTGGAGTCGCTCGACGCCACCGACCTCGAGGCGGAACAGCAGGCGAAGGAGGCCGCCGACAAGAAACGATGGGTGCGCTTCCTCCAGCAGGCGCTTGGCAACGACAGCGACACCAGGCAGGGCGGCCGCGGCGGCAGCGGCGGCGGGGGTGACCCGCTGTGAGCGCGACCGTCACGAACGACGAGGTCGCCGAGCAGTTCGAGCGCATGGCCGACCTGTTGGAGGCGAAAGACGTCGCCTACAAGCCCCGGGCGTACCGCCGAGCCGCCGAGTCACTGCGCTCACATCCCGGGTCCGTGGCCCGCCTCGCCAGCGAGGACCCCGACGCTCTCGAGGAGATAGAGGGCGTCGGCGACTCGATCGCCGCGAAGGTGGTCGAGTTCGTCGAGGAGGGGTCGGTCGGCGAACTCGAGGAGTTGCGCGAGGAGATGCCCGTCGACATGGCTGGCCTGACCCGCGTCGAGGGCGTCGGCCCGAAGACCGTCGGGCGACTGTACGACGCCCTGGGCGTGGAGACCCTGGACGACCTGGAGCGGGCCGCCCGGGAGGAACGCATCCAAGACGTGGACGGCTTCGGCCCCAAGACCGAGCAGAACATCCGCGAGTCCGTGCAGTTCGCCCGGCAGGCGAGTGACCGCCGTCGCCTGGGAGCGGCGCGACCGGTCGCCGACCGCGTTCTCGCTGCCCTCGACGACCACGACGCCGTCGAGCGGTGTGACGTGGCGGGCTCCATCCGCCGGTGGGCGCCGACGATCGGCGACGTAGACGTGCTCGTCGCCAGCGACTCGCCCACGGCGGCGGTCGAGGCGTTCACCGGGCTCACGGCGGTCGTCGACGTGGTCGAGGCGGGCGACCGGAAGGCGGCGGTGCGGGTCGACGCTGCCGGCGACCGCCGCGCCGACACCCGCGTCGACCTCCGGGTGGTCGCCCCCGACGAGTTCGGCGCCGCGCTGCAGTACTTCACCGGCAGCAAGGAGCACAACGTCGCCCTGCGGACCTACGCGCTTCGGCAGGGCGTGAGCCTCAACGAGTACGGCGCCTTCGACGTGAGCGACCTGGACGGCGACGACCCCGACGCCGAGACCGTCCGCCGTGGCGGCGACCGAGTCGCCGGCGAAACTGAGGCGGGGATGTACGAGGTGCTTGGCCTGCCGGCGATCCCGCCCGAACTCCGCGAGGACCGCGGCGAGATCGAGGCCGCCGCCGAGGGCGCGCTGCCGGACCTCGTCACGGCCGACGCGGTGCGTGGCGATCTGCACGTCCACACGAACAACTCCGACGGCGACCTCTCGGTCGGGGAGACGGTCGCCGCCGCCGCCGAGTTCGGTCACGACTACGTCGCGATCACCGACCACGCCGACGGGCCGGGCGTCCCCGCCGGCGTGGGCTGTGCCGAGGACGAACTGCGCGGCGTGATGCGGGACGTCCGCGAGGTGAACGAGGCCGTCGAGATCGAGGTGTTCGCCGGCGTCGAGGCCAACGTCGACGCCGACGGGGCGATCGACGTGAGCGACGACCTGCTCGC
>CAZQHW010000197.1:0-4777 GCA_964593395.1 uncultured Halobacteriales archaeon | reverse complement strand
TGGACGTGACCGTCCTCGTCGCGGACCTCCACGCTCACCTCGACGACGAGAAGTCACCCTTCGAGTTGCTGGACGCCCGCTCGCGGTACTACCGCGAGTCGATCGAGGCGATGGTCGAGGCCGCCGGCGCCTCCACGGGGGACGTGACTTTCGTCCGCGGCACTGACTTCGAACTCGACGAGGAGTACACGCTTGAGTTGCTGCGGATGGCCGCCGAGACGACGATCAGCCGCGTGCAGCGGGCCGGTAGCGAGGTCGTCCGCCAGTCGGACAACCCGAAACTCGGCGGCCTGATCTACCCGCTGATGCAGACCCAGGACGTGGCCGCCCTCGACGCAGATATCGCCTACGGCGGCATCGACCAGCGGGGCATCTACATGCTCTCCCGCGAGGTGCTCCCCGACCAGGGCGCCGACAAGCCCGCCTGCGTGTTCGCCCCGCTCCTCTCGGGGCTGACCGGCGGCAAGATGTCCGCCTCCGAGTCGGGCACCAGCATCGCGCTGACCGACGACCACGACACCGTCCTCGAGAAGATGGAAGACGCCTACTGCCCCGCCGGCGAGGCCGAGGACAACGGCGTGTTGGAGTACCTGGAGTACCTCGTCTTCCCCATTCTCGAGGAGCGCGAGCGCCCGTTCCGCATCGAGCGCCCCGAGGAGTACGGCGGCGACATCGTGTACGAGACGTACGCCGCCCTCGAGAAGGACTTTCTCGCTGAGGAACTCCACCCCCTGGACCTGAAACAGGCCGCCGGCGAGTACGTCGCCGAGTTCGTCGCTCCCATCCGTGACCGTCTCACCGAGGACCCCGCACTGCTCGAAGAGGCCTACCCCGAGGCGTACGCCGAGAGCGACGACGAGAACTGACCGCGCTCAGTCGTCAGAACGCGTCGGCCCGTCGGTTTCCGGTGCCGACGGGACCGTCCGCGTCTCCTCGGCCGCGTTCGCCCGGGCCTCGGCGCTCTCTCTGGCGTCGATCTCGAACGTCCAGACGGTCGTGGCGACCATCGCCCCGAAGATGAGAACGCCCGCGGCGAGGTGGCCGAGAATGGACAGTTCGACGAACGAGACCACCGTCTCCCGGCCCAACAGCACCTGCACCGGCAACAGGAGTGCGGCCACGGCGCTCGCGACCCGGACCCGGGTGGCGTCGTAGGTGCGCCAGACGCCGTAAACGGTGCCGAGGATGACGAACCCGGTGACCATCGCCACGAAGCGATGGCCCCACTCGACGAGGTCGGGCAGCGTCTGTGGCAGCGTGCCACCGCTGCACAGCGGCCACTGCGCCGAGCAAGCAAGCCCCGCGCCGACGAGTGCGGTGTACCTGCCCAACAGGATCAGCAGGAACGTCAACCCCGCCGTCGCCGCCGTGAGGTACCGAACCCGCTTGCGGGTGAACATGTCGATACCTGGCAGTCGGTGACGGAACTACTTAGATTGTCTGTCTCGGTTTCTTCAGCCTCCCGGTCGCTCTCGAACTCGCCGTGTCATCCTGAAAATGGCCCGGAAAGCCCCTCGGTCGCTCTCGAACTCGCTGTGACACTCTGAAAATGGCCCGGAAAGCCCCCTGGTCGCTCGACTCGGTGCGGTCGCTGTGCTCCGCTCACTCCGTTCGCTGCGGTGCTTGCGTCCCGCGCCGTCGCCGAGCGACCGGCCCGTTTCAGTCCCACCCACCGCGACCGCCCCCTCACGCCTCCCCAGCCTCCTCGTTCGGTCGCTTCGCTCCCTCACTCGTCCCTCGCGCGTTCCTCGCGCGCCCTCCGGCCGACGGTGGCGCCCGGTCGCCTCGCTGCTCCCGACCAACCGGCAAGCACACCGAGGGCACCGTGAGTCTCCTCACCGAGATCGAGAACGCTTTGTCCAGTGAGCGCACCGAAAGGATCCGAGAACCACGGACGCCGTGAGCGTCGGCCGAACGCCTAAATCCTGCTCACCCGTACACCAGACAGTGATCGTCGTCACGACGGGTGACTTCGAGGTGTACCACGGGGTGGTCGACGAACTTCGGGACCGTGACGCGGTGTTCACCACGGTCGAGGTAGGCACGCCGTTGCCCGAGGCGGCGACGGTGGTCGTCGTCGCCGCGGACGACCCGCGGCCGGACGACGGCGCCGGCCTGGAGGTGGTGGTCGCGGACCCCGAACAGCCGCGACAGGCGGCGGAGGCGGCGCTTGCGGCGGTCCGTACCGGCGGGGGACGCACGGTGGTCGGGGTCGACCCGGGGACCAGGCCGGGGATCGCGGTTCTCGCGGGGGAGACGGTGGTCGCCGCCTACCAGGTTCCCGTGTCGCAGGCGGTCGAGGTGATCCGCGACCAGGTCGCCGGGACCGTCGACCCGGTGGTGCGGATCGGTGACGGCGCCCGCCTGGAGGGCGCGACGGTGATCGACGAACTGGACGACGTGCGCGTGGAGTTGGTCGACGAGACGGGGACGACGCCCCACCTCGGGGCGGGCGCCCGCGGCGTCGGCGACATCCTCGCGGCGGTCAACATCGCTCGCGCCGAGGGGGAGGCGGTCGAGTCCCGCGACGTGGAGCCGACGGCCGGCGAGTTGCAGGCGATAAAGGACCGCTCCCGTGAGCACTCGAACGGCGACCGCACGATCGACGAGGCGCTCGCCCGCCGGGTCGCGCTCGGCGAGTTGAGCGTCGAGGAGGCACTCGCCGAGCACCGCGGGCGGGACGCGGGCGCGAACACAGACGACGGCTGACGGCGGCTGGTCGCGGACGCCGACGGCGATCGATTACGGCACCATCCAGACCGTCGTCCCCGTCGCGTCGAGTGGATCGCCGCCGTTTAGCTCCCGGGGGTCGTACGCCGAGGGCATGGGCATCGAGTACGAGGACTTTCTCGACCCGTCGTACGAGCCGCGTGACGACGACCTCGTCTGCCGGTTCCGGATCGACCCCGCGCCGGACATGACCCGCGAGGCGGCCGCCTCCCGCGTCGCCAGCGAGTCCTCCAACGGCACGTGGGCCGCACTAGACGTGGGCGAGGGGTTCTCCGACGAGGGAGCGACCGCCTTCGCCATCGAGGACGCCGGCGACGGCGAGGGCGACGCCGCCGAGATCGGCGTCGCCTACCCGCGGGGACTGTTCGAACCGGGCAACATGGGGCAGGTGCTGTCCTGCATCGCGGGCAACATAATGGGGATGAAGGCGGTCGACCGCATCCGGCTGCTGGACTGTGACTGGCCGGCAGCGCTCGTCGAGGACTACCCCGGTCCGCAGTTCGGCACCGGCGTACGCCAGGCGATCTTCGACGCCGGCGACCGGCCCATCACGGCGACGGTCCCGAAGCCGAAGGTGGGGCTACACACGGAGGCCCACGCCGAGGTGGGGTACCAGGCGTGGACCGGCGGCCTCGACCTGTTGAAGGACGACGAGAACCTCACCGACCAGTCGTTCAACCGCTTCGAGGACCGCCTGCGAGAGTCACTGGCGAAGCGCGACCAGGCCGAGGCGGAAACCGGCGACCCGAAGTCGTACCTGATCAACGTCACGGCGGACGCGACCACGATGCTCGACCGCGTCGACGAGGTCGCGAAACAGGGCTGTGAGTACGTGATGGTCGACGTGATAACCTGTGGCTGGGCGGCGGTGCAGGCGGTGCGCGAGCGGTGTGAGCGTCACGGTCTGGCGATCCACGCTCACCGTGCGATGCACGCCGCCTTCGACCGCCTGCCCGACCACGGCGTCTCGATGCGCGTTCTCGCACAGGTCGCCCGTCTCTGTGGCGTCGACCACATCCACACCGGCACCGCCGACCTGGGGAAACTGGCGAACGAGGACACCGTCGGCATCAACGACTGGCTGTACGCCGACCTGCACGGCCTGCGTGACGTGCTTCCCACCGCGTCGGGCGGGCTCCACCCCGGTCTCGTCCCCGAACTCGTCGACCGCCTGGGGACGACCCTCTGTGTCCAGGCCGGCGGTGGCGTCCACGGCCACCCCGACGGCACCCACGCCGGCGCAAAGGCCCTGCGGGCGGCCGTCGAGGCGGCCAGCGAGGGCACGCCGATCGAGGCGGCGGCCGCCGAGACGCCCGAACTGCAGGTGGCGATCGACAAGTGGGGCACCGAGACGCCACGCTGAGTCAGCACCGCTCGGCGAGAAATCGCTCGACGTCGTCGTGGGTGAGGTGGACGCGAGCACCCGCCCTGCGGGCGGCGATCGCCCCGCAGGCGTCGGCGACGACCAGCGCCCGGCGGTGGCGTTCGGCAGTCTCACCCGCGGGCACCTCGCCCGACGCGGCCGGCAGCGGGTCCCAGTCCCCGAGCGCGGCGGCAAGGAACCCGGCGGCGAAGGCGTCACCCGCTCCCGCCGTATCCACGGGGTCGACGTCGAACCCGTCGTGGGCAGTCTCGCCCGCCCCCGTCCGGACTCGTGCACCGTCGGGACCGTCTTTCAACAGCACCACGCGCTCGTCGACGGGGTCGTGCCCGTCGGGCGCCGTCCAGTCGCCGCGGTCGGTCGGGTCGCCGGCGTCGATCCCGACGCTGCTGGCCTCCTCGCTCGTGAGAAAGACGTACTCCGCCAGCGCGAGCACGGAACCAAACCCTCGCTCGCCGGCCCGCCGTCCCGGGTCGACGCTGACCGTTGTGCCTGCCTCGCGGGCCCGACGGGCGAGTGCCTCCGCCCGCGTGGCTCGTTGGCCGGTGAGGTGGAGCAGGTCCACGTCGGTGAGTGTCCCGTCGGGGAGGTCCTCGACGGTGAACGCCTCGTTGCCGCGGTCGTCGCCGAGCACCATCACCCGCCCGTCGGGGTCGACGACGAGGT
>CAZQHW010000196.1:0-4789 GCA_964593395.1 uncultured Halobacteriales archaeon | reverse complement strand
GCCCTGTTACGGGGCCTGCGACCTGGACACGTACCTGATGCGGCGCACCGACCTGTTCGTGCACTTCGGCCACTCGCCGATGAAGGACTCGGACGCGATCCTGTACGTGCCGCTGTTCTCGAACGTCGACGTGGTGCCGATCATGGAGCGCTCGCTGGAGGAACTCGCCGACACCGACGAGGACCCGGACGTGGGACTGGTGACGACCGCCCAGCACATGAACAAGTTCGAGGCGATGCGTGCCTGGCTGGAGGAGCGCGACTACGAGGTGCACACACAACGGGGCGACGAGCGACTGACCCACGAGGGACAGGTACTCGGCTGCAACTACGCCTCCGCCGAGGTGGACGCAGACCAGATCCTGTACGTCGGCGGCGGGAAGTTCCACCCGCTCGGTCTGGCGATGGAACACCCCGAGAAGGACGTCGTCATCGCCGACCCGGTGAACAACACCGTCGAGATGGCGGACACGGAGAAGTTCATGAAACAGCGGTACGCCGCCGTCCACAAGGCGATGGACGCCGAGTCCTTCGGCGTCATCTTCTGTACGAAGATCGGCCAGGGTCGGTGGGACCAGGCGACGGAGATCGTCGCCGACAACGACGACGCCTACCTGCTCACGATGGACGAGGTCACCCCGGACCGTCTGCGGAACTTCGACGTCGACGCCTTCGTCAACACGGGGTGTCCACGCATCACCACCGACGACGGCCCGCAGTTCCACAAGCCGATGCTCACGCCTGGTGAGTACCGCATCGCGATCGGCGAGAAGCCGCTGGACGAACTGGAGTTCGACACCTTCCACGGCACCTGGTAGCCGGTGGGTCAGTCACGCCGGAGGAAACCACGCCAGCGTCGGGCGGTCGTCGCCGGCGTGTCTGACGGGACCGACGACGAGTGGGGAGAGGGCGAAGAGTAATGTCGGTGGCCGTCGATCGGGCGGCTATGTCAGGCGGTCAGGCAGGAGCGGCCGACAGAAAGGGGGACCCGCTTCCCGACAACGCGCTGTTCGACCTGTACCGGCGTTTCATCGGCGAACCAGAGGCGGAGATGGACGTCTACCTCGGGTTCGGCCTGTTCTTCAGCGGGATCGCCGCACTGGGGCTCGCGTTCGTACTGTTTCTGGTGACGGGGACGTACCAGCCGGGACAACAAGGGCTCACGCCAGGGCCGGCGTACGCCCTGGGGATGCTCGGGGTGCCGACGGTGCTGGTCGGTATCGTCGTCCTGCTCCCCGTCGAACGCCGCGCACTGTACGCCGCGCTGGCGGGAAGTACGGTCACGGTCGCCGCCACGGTGGCCTTTCTGTGGGCGTACCCCCAGCGGTGGAACAGCACCGCTGGCGCCGACGTCACCGCACCGATCGTCGTCGTGTACGCGGTCGGTCTCACGGCCGTGATCGCCTCGACGGGCGCCGCACTGGTCGCCCACGCCGTCGCTCGCGCCCGACCGCCGTCGTTCGAGGAGGTCGAGGAGATGCGTGCCGACGCCGAGGACGACGAGGAGACCTGGACCGAGGAGGAGATCCAGACCGACATCGAACAGGCGATGGCCGAGACGGAGATCTCGTGGGGTGGGGTCGAGCGCGACGAGAACCGGTCGCTGAACCTCGACACGGAGACCGTCGAGATGGACGCCTCGGGGATGGACGTCGAACCCGAGACGACACGGCTCGACGGCGACGACGGCGTCGACGGCGCCGTCGCTGGCCTGCGCGCAGTAAAAGGCGAGGGACCGAAGACCGCGACCTCGGAGGCGACTGTCGACGACCAGACCGCCGCGCTGAACGAACTCAAGCGCAAGAAACAGGAGGGAGAGGCGCCCGAACCGGCGACCGACGACGGACTGCTGTCGCGGGTTCGTGGGCTACTCGACTGATAGCGACGGGCGCTCGTCAGACGCACGGTAGACACACGACCGACGGGCGTCGTCACTCCGCGTGACCGGAATGTCTTTTCTTGCTGTCACCGATTTCGAATATCTTTCATATAGATTTAACACCGCAGCGAAAGCACGGACCGTCGAGCCATGGCAAAAGGACTCGACGTGGGGACGATGAACATCCTGTCGGCTCGACAGGAGGGTACTGATACAGTGTTCGTTCAGCAGCGCAACTCCTTTGTGGAGATAGACCACTCCGACATGGCCGAGCAGATGCTCAGCCGGTCGGACGTTCTTCATATACGGAAAGACGACACGGTGTACGTCGTGGGCGACGACGCCCTGGAGTTCGCGAATATCTTCAACCGAGAGACGCGGCGGCCGATGCAACAGGGGATCCTCTCTAGCGACGAGAAGTCCGCGATCCCCATGATCAAGCTGATCACCGAACAGGTCGTCGGTGAGCCGGACGAGCGCAACGAGCGGCTGTACTACTCCTCGCCGGCGGACCCGATCGACTCCGACCTGAACACGCTGTACCACCAGAAGACGATCCGCTCGTTTCTCGATGACATGGGCTACGACGCCGAGCCCATCAACGAGGGGATGGCGGTTATCTACTCCGAGCTAGCGGACAACAACTTCACCGGCCTCGGTATCTCCTTTGGCGCGGGCATGACCAACGTCTGTCTGTCGTACTACGCCGTCCCGGTCATGAAGTTCTCCGTCGCCCGCGGCGGCGACTGGATCGACGAACAGACCGCCCAGGCCACCGGCACCCCCGTCGACAAGGTCACCTCGATCAAGGAGGACGGCTTCGAGTTGGACTTCACCACCGACGTGGGCGGCGTCGAGGGGGCGCTGTCGATCTACTACGAGAACCTGCTTGACTACGTCATCGACAACATCTCCAAGGAGGTCAACGAGGAGGACATCGAGGAGGGTCTGGACGTGCCCGTCGTCGTCACCGGGGGCACCTCCTCGCCGCGTGGCTTCGAGAAACTGTTCCGCGACCACCTCGACGACGCCGACATCCCGTTCTCGATCAGCGGCGTGAGCCAGGCCTCCGAGCCGATGTACTCGGTCGCTCGGGGCGCGCTGGTGGCCGCCCGCTCCGACGAGGAGGAGCGCCGCGACCAGGGTGGCGAGCGCGACGCCGAGGCCGCACCCGAACCGGACGAGTGAGGTAGCCGGTCACTCGTCGTCGCCGTTCTCGCTGGCCCCGTCCGGCGAGGCGACCGCCTCCCGACTGTTCTCGGCGTACTCCTCGATGCCACGCTGACCCTCCGCGGTGTCGTTCCCTGCCCCTGCGTCGTCCGCCGCCCCGTCCGCGTCCGGTGTCCCGCCGTCGTCGTTCTCCGCCGGTTCGGGGCTGTGCTCCGTCTCGACCCCCTCGCCGAGGGCCACGCTGTCGGCATCGGCGGGTGTCTCGTCCGCGGTCGTACTCTCTGTAGCGTCCTCGTTCGTGTCGTCCCCGGTCAGAGCGTCCGCGTCTGGGTCGGCGGCGGGAGCGTCTGACGCGGGCGCGATCGCCGCGTCGATGTCGAGTCCCTGCGCTTCCGACCCGGGCGTCTCGGCTCCGGTGGGGTCCTCGTCGTCGTGGCCCTCGTGGGCGTCGTGGTTCTCACTCGTCCGGTCGGTCGTCGCCTCATCGAGGTCGCCGTCTCTGGCGCCGTCGCCGGTGGTCTCGGCAGGCAGGTCGACCACGGTCGCGG
Organism: uncultured Halobacteriales archaeon; assembly: GCA_964593395.1. GTDB lineage: Archaea > Halobacteriota > Halobacteria > Halobacteriales > SW-7-71-33 > SW-7-71-33. The sequence goes on along the minus strand of CAZQHW010000196.1, from coordinate 1,193 downwards.
TGCGGACGGTGTCCGGCTCCGGGTCGCCCTCGTCCTCGGGGACGGTGGGTGGCGCGGGGCCGGTGTCGACGTCGCCGGCGTCCTCGAACGCCTGCTCGTAGCGCTCGACGACGTCGGTCCAGGCCTCGTCCGCCGGGCGCTCGCTCTCGTGGTCGACGGGGACACCGACGTACCCGCAGTCGTCACAGGAGGCCTCGACGCGATCCGCCAGTTCGTACCGGTCGAGCCGGCCACCACACCGTGGACAGTCCATACCCATTGTCTGACGCGTCCGGCAGTTAAAATTCCGACGCCGCCTGTGGGAACGGGCCACACGGGGCGGAAAGGCCAGCAGTCTTTAGTTGATAGAACGCCGATTTATGCCCGCTGTTGGCATTAGTACGATCGTATCAACGTGTAAATCGTCGGTACGGCCAATAATATTAAATACACAGGACGCTTTGACCCTTGTGTAGAGATGGAATCGAATTTATTCGACCGAACGCCGGACGAGGTCCTGAACGCCGTCTTCGAGCACAACGACGGGGAAACGTACGTAGTTAAGCCGACCGCCGAGGTCATCGAGCGCCTCGTCGAAGTGGCGACGGACTACGACGGCGACCTGCCGGAGATCCGGCTCCTCGCCGAGGGCCGGACGGTGCGGAAGGTGATGGAGGACTTCCTCATCGCATCGAGCGCTGCGGACCTCATCGACACGGGCCACCTGTCGATCCGGACCGACGACGGCGACCGGCTCTCCGAGTCGGTTGTCGTCTCCGAGACGGGTGTGACCGCGATAGTCAGTGCCGGCGGCTACGTGGCCGGGCTGTCCACCGACGAGAGCGACTTCGTCGGGGACGCCTTCGAGGCCTACGCGGACTACTGGGCGGACGCCGAGGAGTTCACGCTCCGCACGCCGCCCATCTCCCGGGTCCGGGAGACGCTGTCGGACGACATGAGTGCCGGCGCACAGGAGGACTTCTCGCGGGTGCTCTCCTCGCTGGAGACTGCCCGTGGCAACGGTGACGGTCTGGACGAGGTCACGATCAGCCTCCTCGTCGCCGCAAAGAACGAGGAGCTGTTCTACGACATCTCCCGCTGGGGCGAGGACGTCGGCGTCGCCTCGAAGGCCACCTTCAGTCGCATGAAGAACGAACTTGAGGACACCGGGCTCATCGAGACGGAGAAGGTGCCCGTCGACGTCGGTCGGCCGC
>CAZQHW010000195.1:4399-4820 GCA_964593395.1 uncultured Halobacteriales archaeon | reverse complement strand
CACACCTACGACGCCTTCCACGAGACCGAACTCGACGGCTGGCTCACCGCCCGCGGGATCGACGACCTCGTTATCTGTGGTACGCTGGCGAACGTCTGCGTGCTACACACCGCCGCGGCCGCCGGTCTGCGAGACTACCGGCCCGTCCTCGTCGAGGACGCCGTCGGCTATTCCGACCCGGCAGACCGCGAGTACGCCCTCGACCACGCCGAGTTCCTGTTCGGCGAGGTCGTCGAGAGCGACGCCCTCGTGTTCCCCTGACGCTCGGTATCGCACACGTGGGGTCGTCCGGTCGTGGAGGCGGTCAACGGCGGGCAGTTTTTGCCGTCCCAGCCCCGACGATCGGGTATGACAGCGACCGACACCGACCTCCGGATCGACCCGGAGCGTGCCGCAGTCGTCGTCGTAGACATGCAGAACG
>CAZQHW010000195.1:0-4389 GCA_964593395.1 uncultured Halobacteriales archaeon | reverse complement strand
TACAGCCTCCAGCGCCGGACTCCGGGACTATCGCCCGGTACTCGTCGAGAACGCCGTCGGCTACATCGAGGACGACCACCGCGAGTACGCCCTCGACCACGCCGAGTTCCTGTTCGGCGAGGTCGTCGGGAGTGACGCCCTGTCGTTCGACTGATGCCGGACACCGTCCGCGGTGACGTGCCCGAGCGCGACGACGGGCCGGAGTACGACCTGGACTTCCGCGCGAACCCGGGGCGGTACCGCCCCACCGACGACGAACAGGGCGTGTTCAAGATCGAGCCGTACAAGTCCGAACTGCTGCCGCTGTGGACGATCGCGGACCTCGAGGGGGCGGCCGAGGCCGCCGTGGCGATCCGCGACCGCTACGAGGAGTACCGCGACCGCGAGGAGTTCGTCGGGATGGACCTCGCCCGAAAGTACCTCCGGATGGGTTGGACCCGTGCACTGCGGTACGCAAAGTACCCTGGTGGCAAGAAGTACGACGACGACGGCACCGAGCGCGAGCCACGGGAGTGGTACGACGAGGAGAAACACGCGATCTCGCAGGTGTACCGTGACCACCTCGACGCCGTGCGCGAGGACTCCGAGTACGACCGCCTGCGAAAGCGACACGAGTGGCAGTACGGCGACGAGACGGACGGGTGAGAACGGCCGACGGGGGACTCGGTGGCCACACGGGTGACCGCGACGCACGGTCACCCGGACGGCACCAGTCGCACCCGCACCTCGTCGCCCACGCTCGGCGAGAGGTCGGGACCGACGACCTTCGCGCCGGCGCGGTCGTGGCCGGCGTACAGCGACAGGCCCGTCACCTCGCTCCCGTCCAGGGTCACCGCGAGGTCACGCCACTCCACGCTACGGCCGTCGGCCGCGACCGTTCCGACGCGGGTGCCGGCCACCCGGACGGGATCGCCGACGAGAGTCCGTGCCGTCGCGTCGCCACCGCCGCCGTCACGAGCGGGGAGCACCCCGCCGCCGTCGTAGTGGACGAGTCCACCGTCGATCACCGCCCGGACAGGGTCGGCACCGTCGCCGCCGACGCGAGCGGCGATCCCCGCCAGGTGGTCGCCCGGCGCGGGGTGTGCGGGCCGGTCGAGCGCGACGTAGCAGTCGCCGGTCTCGACGACGGTGCCGCGGCCGTTCCAGTCTAACGCGGCGATGTCGACATCCGGTCCGAGTTCCACGGGCAGGGACCCGGTCGCCCGTAGCGGGTTCGCCTCGGGCGGGCGCACCCCGACGTGGAGGTGGTCGTCCACCCACGGCCCGAAGTACCCCGACCGGACCGTCTCGCCCAGGTCGTCGCCCACCCGGACCCGGTCGCCCTCTGCGACCGCCGGGTCGACGTGCATCACCCGCACCTGGGCGCCCTCGGGGACCACGAGTCCGCCGTTTGCGGTCTCCGTCTCGTGTCCGGTGGTGTCGACGACGAGGAGGTGGTCGCGGTCGGCGGCGTACGGCTTCGGCGGCGCGTCGGCCGACCGCACCGCGGTCACCTCGCCGGCGACCGGCGACGGCGCCTCGCCCGGGTCGGGGTACAGGTCGACGGCGCGACCACGCTCGTGGGCGGCGTACGGGGAGTTGAACAGCGACACCTGCCGGTAGCGGGCGAGCAGGGCAGGTAAGAGAACGGCGCCGTCGTCGTCCCGGCCCGCGGCCCGCTCCGACGCACCGCCAAAGGGGGTGGCGACGTGGCGAGCGCGCTCGGGGCCGTCGCGTCGCTGGGTGTCGGCGTTGTCTCGCTCAGCGGCACCGTCCGGTCCGGCGTGGCCATCACTCTCGTCGCCGTCCTCGGTCACGTCCACACGCCGGGGGCCGAGCGGATATACTAAACGCGTCCGACCGCAACGACGACCGATGGACGCCCCAGGTGCCGCGGGCGACGGGACACTCGTCGTCCGGGGGCGCGCTCCGACGGTCGACGCCGACCGCGCGGTGAACCGCCGCCTGCTCGCGGTCGCCGCCGAGGGTCGTCCCGCCGTCCGGGTCGCCCGACCGCACCGGCAGGTGGCCTTCGGCCGCCGGGACACCCGCAGTGACGGCTACGGCCAGGCCCGGCGGGCGGCCCGTGAGCGGGGCTACCCGCCGGTCGAGCGCGACGTCGGCGGGCGAGCCGTGGCGTACACCGGATCGACGCTCGCCTTTCTCCGGGCGACGCCAGTCGACGAGCGCACCATCAGCGTCGACGACCGCTACGAGCGCGTCACCGCGACCGTTCACGAGGCGCTTTCCTCGGTCGGCGCCGACCTCGAACGGGGTGAGCCGCCGGACTCGTTCTGTCCGGGGACACACTCCCTGCAGGGCCGGGGGAAGGTCGCTGGCCTCGCCCAGCGGGTGCGCCGCGAGGCGGCCACCACCGCGGGGATCGTCGTCGTCCGGGACCGCTCGCCGATGGCCGCCGTTCTGGGGCCGGTGTACGAGGCGCTGGGGGTGGCGTTCGACCCCGGGAGCGTCGGGAGTTTGGCCCACGCGGGTGGGCCCGCAGACCCCGCCACGGTCGCCCGGGCGCTGGAGACGGCGCTCGTGGGCGGCCGGCAGACCGAGGTGGTCGAGGCGACGGCGGTGGCGGAGGACGCGAACGGCGAGCGGTGACCAGCGGGTCCCGCTCGCGGCGACGGCGCGGCCGACTCGCCCCGGTCTCGCCGTCCTCAGTCGGTGCCCTCGGCGGTGGCGTCTTTTTCTCGGGTGTCCGTCGCGGCCTCGCGTGGAGACTGTCCCGTGCCGTCGTACAGGTGGCAGGCGACGGCCTGTCCGTCGCCCGCGAGGTCGGGGTCGACCCGCTCGCAGACGCTAGCGTAGCGCTCGCAGGGTCGCTCGTCGGTGGCCGCGGTGGCGCACCGACCGGTCACCCGAGTACGCCCCAGGTAACGGCGGCTCCGAGCGCCAACCCGACGCCGAGACCGGCCAGTCGCAGTCCCGTCCGCCGGGCGGCGCTGGCGTCGAACTCCCGGTCGCCGGCGTACTCTCCGAGGTCGGCGTCGGCGACGCTGTCGGCGGTCAGCCGCGCCAGCCCACCGAGCACGAACAACAGGACGCCCGCGCCGCCGACGAAGGCCGCGACGCCTCCGGGGGTCCCGCTGAGCACCCCCAGCGTCAGGCCGCCACCGGCACCGATCAGTCCGCCGGGGACCAGGCCGTCAAGCACGGTGAACACCTCGCTCTGGTCGTCGTCCGCGTCGCTCACACCCCACGAACGTGGGCCGACAAAAAAGGTGCCCCGATCTCGGGTCGCTCGCCACACGGCGAGAAAACAGGGGTGGACGGCGGGACGGGGATGAGGAGGGTCAGTCGTCGGCGACGGTGTCGGCGTCCGTCTCGGTCTCGACCTCGGTACCGATCTCGTGGCCGCAGTTCGGGCACTGTTCGCCCTCGTGGCGGACCTCGGTGCTGGCCTCGCGGACCTCCCGCATCGCGGCGGAGATGCGGTCCTCGGCCTCCAACTCCTCGTCGACGGAGAGGTCGACGCCCTCCACCTCCAGCAGGAACTTCGCCACCTCGGTCACCTCGTACATCGTGTCGTCGAGTTCCTCGGGCGTGAAAAAGCCCGACATGGCGCCGTACAGGAAGGTGGCACCGGACTTGCGGACCTTTTCCTCGAAGGCGGCCCGGGCCTGGTTGACCGCCTGCGGCGTGTACGTGTCCGTCATAAACGGGACGAGTTCGGGCAGGTTCTCGCCGATCTTCGTCATCTCGACGCCCGTGTCGGTCCGGAAGTCCGCACACAACCGGGCGATCGCCCACTCTCTCGCCGTGACGTAGGTGCGGTCCCGGATGAAGTCGTTCACCCGCTCGTACTCGCTGCCCTCGATCTTCGTGAAGCGGTCGTACGTCTGGACGTCCGAGGGCACACCTGGGGTGGGCTGGTCGTCACCCGCCTGGTCGGTCGTTCCCGGCGAGTGCTCGCCGTCAGGTTCGGTGTCGGTCTCGACGTCACCCTCGCCGTCGGCGTCGTCCACACGGCCCCGATTCGTCATGTGGTCGGCTGTGTGCGGCGGGGGCAAAAGCCTTCTCCGACCGTCCGACGCTCGTCACCCACTCTCGTCGGTTGGAACTGTCCGTGGGCGGGCCGAGAACACCCGCGCCCCGGTGCGCTCAGACGTCGTCCCTGTTGACGAGTGGCCCCAGAAAGCCCCCGTCCCGGTGCTCTCAGTCGATGAATGAGTGGCTGACGAGTGGCCCCAGAAAGCCCCCGTCCCGGTGCTCTCAGTCGATGAATGAGTGGCTGACGAGTGGCCCCAGAAAGCCCCCGTCCCGGTGCTCTCAGTCGATGAATGAGTGGCTGACGAGTGGCCCCAGAAAGCCCCCGTCCCGGTGCTCTCAGTCGATGAATGAGTGGCTGACGAGTGGCCCCAGAAAGCCCCCGTCCCGGTGCTCTCAGTCGATGAATGAGTG
>CAZQHW010000194.1:1611-4868 GCA_964593395.1 uncultured Halobacteriales archaeon | reverse complement strand
CGAGCGAACAGACGTAGAACCGGTCGGCCCCCTCGACGTCGAGGTCGTCGACGCGTCGCTCGGCCGTCCGCCGGGCGACGTACAGGCTCCGGTCGAACGTCTCGTCGTCCGTCTCTCCCACTGGACGGACGAACGGCTGGACCACGTCTGGCTCGGAGGCCAGCGCCGTCGCCCCGAGATCCGCGTTGTCCGTCGGCACCGTTCGCCAGTGGAACACCTCGAGGTCGTGGTCCGCGAGTGCGGCCTCGAACGTCTCGACGACGGCCGCGGCGGCGTCGTCGTCCTGCGGGAGAAACACCGACCCCACGGCGTACCGCTCGGGTAGGTCGACGTCTACAACGGCCCGAAAGAACCCGTCGGGGCGTTGTAGCATGACCCCGGCACCGTCGCCGGTGTCTGGCTCCGCGCCGGTCGTTCCCCGGTGTTCGAGGTTCTCGAGCAGTTCCAGTCCGCGTCGTACCACGTCGTGGTCGCGCCCGCCGTCGAGGTCGACGACGGCACCGACGCCACAGTTCGACCGCTCGTCAGTCGGGTCCGCGAGCCCCGCCCGCTCGCCGGGGGGGTCCTTCCGATTGTCTCCGTTCACGGGTGTGTCTGTACCACTGTGGTCGGGACTGATTGATGTTTGGCTTTGTTAACAATTGACAGCGCTTTCAAACGGAACCCCGGGCGGGTATCGGCGACGCTCGGACGGTTGGGTTCCGTAGCGTGAACGCGGAGCAGGGGCGTCCTCAGACGGACTCGGTGGTTCCCCCCGGCCGGTGAGGGTCCGCCGACGCCGTGCAGGCTGGACTACCGTATCCGCTCGCCCAGCGCGGCGTCGTCGTGGGTGGTGAGCAGGTCGGCCTCCTCGCCGGCGGCAAGCACCATGCCGTTCGACTCGACGCCGAACAGTTCCGCCCGTTCGAGGTTCGCCAGGAGGACCACCCGCGTTCCCGCGAGGTCGTCGACGTCGTGCAGTTGGCGCAGGCCGGCGACGACCTGGCGAGTCTCGACGCCGATGTCCACCTCCAGGCGAACGAGTTTGTCGGCGCCGTCGACCGGTTCGGCGGTTTCGATCTGGCCGACGCGCATGTCCAACTCCTGGAACTGTTCGTGGCTGATCCGCTCGTCGGTGACCGGCTCGACGTCGGTGGTGTCTGCCATGTCAGCCCCGTCGTCTCCGTCCGTGTCGTCGCTTTCGGTCTCTCCCGTGTCGGCGACGCGCTCCTCCAGGCGAGCGGCCAACTCGGCGGCGTGGTCCTCCTCGACGGGGTCGAACGGTTCCTCTGGCTCGTCGAACTCGGCGGCCGGGGCCTCGAGGGCGGCGTCGAGGGTGGCGTCGTGGACGGAGCCGTTCTCCCGCAGGGTCGTCCACACCTGTTCTGCCGTGTCGGGGATCACCGGTTCGGCGAGAACGGCGACGGCCTTCGCGAGGTGGACGCAGTCCCGGATGACCGGGGCGGCCTCGTCGTCGTCGAGGTTCCAGGGTTCGTGTTGCTGGATGTAGCGGTTGCCGTAGCGAGCCAGGTCGACGGCGGCGTCGCCGACCTCGCGGACCTCGTACGAGTCGAGACCGTCGCGGAACTGCTCGGTGGCCGCCCGGATCTCGGCGCGGACGTCTTCGCTCGGCCCGGCGTCGGGATTGGGGGTGCCGCCGAAGTTGCGGTGGGCGAACAGCAACGACCGGTAGAGAAAGTTGCCCAGGTCGTCGACGAGTTCGTCGTTGACGCGCTGGCGGAACTGCGCCCAGGAGAAGTCGACGTTGTCCTGGAACCCACCCGCCGTCGTCAGGTAGTACCGCAGGAGGTCAGGTTCGAACCCCTCTTCGAGGTACTCCTCGGCCCACACCGCGCGGCCACGACTGGTCGAGAGGCCCTTTCCGTCGATGGTCACCCAGCCGCAGGCGGCGACCCCGCGGGGCTCGTTGTACCCCGCGGCCCGCAGCATCGCCGGCCAGAACACGGTGTGGTGCTGGATGATGTCCTGGCCGATGACGTGGACGATGTCGCCCCGGCGCACCGTGTCGGAGTCGGCGGGCTCGCCCGCCTCGGGCCCCTCGCCCCACACCTCGCGCCAGTCGAACGTCTCGGCGCCGACGCGCTCTGAGTACTGCTTCGTCGAGGCGATGTACTCGGTGGGGGCGTCGACCCAGACGTACAACACGAGGTCGTCGCGCTCGCCGTCGGTGTCGGGGTAGTCGATACCCCAGTCCATGTCCCGGGTGATACACCAGTCCTCTAGGTCGCCGAAGATCCACTCACGGGGCTGTTTGCGGGCGTTGTCAGTTCCTTCGAGGCGGTCAATGAACCCCTGGAGATACTCCTGCAGGTCCGCCAGGCGGAAGAACTCGTGGTCGCGCAGGCGGTACTCCGCCGGTTCGTCGGTGACGACGGAGATGGGGTCCTCGATCTCGCCGGGTTCGAGGTGACGGCCACACCCCTCGTCACACTCGTCGCCACGGGCACGCTCTCCGCAGTAGGGACAGGTGCCCTCGACGTAGCGGTCCGGCAGCGGCTGGTCTATCTCGGGGTCCCAGGCGACGCGGATCTCCTTTTCGACGACGTGGCCCTCGCGCTGGAGTGCCCGGACTATCTCGCGGGTGAGTTCGGTGTTCGTCTCGTCGTGGGTGTGACCGTAGTTGTCGAACTCCACCCGGAAGCGGGGGAACTGCTCGCTGTACTGCTCGTGCCACTCCATGGCGAACGCCTCGGGGTCGCGGTCCTGTTGCTCTGCGTTGACCGCGACGGGAGTGCCGTGCATGTCCGACCCGCAGACAAAGGCCGTCTCCTGGTCCACGGAGCGCAGCGCTCGGGCGAACACGTCGCCGCTGACGTAGTTCCGCAGGTGGCCGACGTGCAGGTCGCCGTTGGCGTACGGCAACCCGCAGGTGACCACCGCCGGTTCGCCCGTCGGGAATCGTCGGTCGTCGCTCGTGGTCATCGGTCGATACCTCCCGCTCGCGGGGTTAAAACCCGCCGATGTCGTCGGTCGTCGTGGTCTGTCATGTGTCTCTGGTGTGTCGGTGCGGTGCCCGTCTCGCAGGCGGGCAGCGTCGCTGTTCAGTCGTCGACCCCGCGTTTCCCCGTCGGCCCGGACCGCATGACCGGTCGCCCCGCCGACGGGTCCACGCGAGTGCTACCGCTGGTGGCGCATACGGCGCGTCGGCGCCGAGAACTCCGCCGCCGTGACGGTAGCACGGTACACACTTGACAGAGAGACGCCGCCGCACAAAAGCGTCACGCTCAGAACACCCCGACGACGGCGCCGGCGACCCC
>CAZQHW010000194.1:0-1511 GCA_964593395.1 uncultured Halobacteriales archaeon | reverse complement strand
CTTGAGGACTCTCGTGGTGTTCTCCTCGGCCACCCGGTCGAGGTCGGCGAGAAACGTCTCGAGAACCGGCCGCGTGAGGTGTGGCCCACAGACGATACGGAGTTCGCCCTCGCCGGTCGTGGCCAGCCGCCAGCCCACCTCCCGCAGCGCCGTGACCGTCGCCCGGGGCACGCTCGCGACGACGATCGACAGTTCGGGGTCGACCACGTCGTAGGAGCGGTCGCGCAACTCGTCCGCGAGCCACGCCGCCCTCGTCGCTATCTGTCGCTGCTGGCGGCGGTAGCCGTCCGGCCACAGGTGCTCCAGGGCGGCGGCGGCGCTCGCGACGCCGGCACCGGAGCGCGTCCCCAGCAGCGTGGCCTGTCCCGCCTGCCCCATGTACGGCGTCTCGACGGTCGACCGCTCTAGCAGGGTGGGGTCACGCACCAGCAGTCCCCCGGCGGGAACCGCCGCCCGCCCCAACTTGTGCGGGTCGAGCGTCATCGTGTCGACCGGCGCGTCCCCGAAGTCCCAGTCGTGGCCAGTAAACGGCAACTCGAAGCCGCCCCAGGCGGCGTCGACGTGACAGAGCGCCTCGGCGTCGGCGGCCACCTCGGCGACCGCCGGCACGGGGTCGACGCGACCGTACTCCGTCGACCCGGCGACCGCGACGACGGCGACGGTCTCCCGGTCGACCGCCGCCGTCAGCGCGTCGAGGTCGACCCGACCGTCCCGGGTCGGCACCGTCCGCAGCGCCAGGCCCAGCAGGTCGGCCGCCTTCCGCACGCTGACGTGGGCGCTCTCCGGGGCGACGACGTTGGCCCCGTGTCCGGCGCCCGTTTCGCCCGTCGTCCGGTCGCGGTGGCGGTCCCGGGCCATCCGCACCGCCTGCACGTTCGCCTCGGTGCCGCCACTGGTGACGTACCCCGCTGGGTCGGGCAGGGAGGCCACGTCGCCCAGCAGTTCGACCGCCCGCTCCTCCAGTTCGGCGACCGCCGGAAACGTCGTCGGGTCGCCGGGGTTCGTCGCCAGAAACTCCTCTGCGGCCCGCCGCGCGGCGGGGTGGGGACGGGTACACATCGAACACAGCACGCGGTCGAACGACTGCGGGTCGGTCGCCTGCCAGGCGGCGGTGTCCTCGGGATGCCCACCCGCATCCTGGCGGTCGTCGACGCCACCCGGCTCTCCACCGGTCGTCGCGTTACCGTCCATCGTCCCACGATCGTGGGCCGGCCGGGTACCCGTTGTGTTTCGCGGTCAGCGAACGGAGTCGAGGATGAACCGCTGCTCGACGCGTTTCACCTCGTGTTGCACGTCGCGGACGGCGTCGATGTTCGCCGAGATGGAGGAGACCCCCTCGTTGACGAGGTAGCGGACCATCTCTGGCTTGGAACCGGCCTGCCCACAGATCGAGGTGTCGACGTCGTGTTCGCGGCAGGTCTGGATCGTGCGGCCGATCAGTTCGAGCACGGCAGGGTGGAGTTCGTCGAACCGGCCAGCGACGTTCTCGTTGTTGCGGTCCACCGCGAGCG
>CAZQHW010000193.1:0-4870 GCA_964593395.1 uncultured Halobacteriales archaeon | reverse complement strand
CGGGCGCGGTCGAGGATGTCGGACACCACCTCGTGTTTCGCCTCGGTGTACTCCTCGCCGCCGCGGGGGTGTTCGGCCGCCGCCTCGCGCTTGACTGCCTCGTACTCCGCCCGCGCCTCGGGGTGGTCGCGGACGTAGTCGCGGAACGCCAACTGGTTGTGCACCCGCTCGTCGCCCGGGACGTGCAACTTCAGGAACTCCGCGTCGTCTTCGCCCCAGTTGACCACCACCGCCGAGTTCTCGTCCTCGTGGGAGAGTTCGTACCCCTCGAGGTCGGCGAGCGCCTGCGCCGCCGCCGACATTGCGTCGGCGTCCTCGTACACCACGATCACGTCCAGAGCGGGCTTGCCCGGGACGTCCTCGATGGCCGTGCTTCCGACGTGGAACACGTCGACCAGGCCCCGACTCGCCGTCCGCTCGATCCGCTCTCGTACCGTCTCGTAACGGTCCGTCCACACCGGGTCGGAGTGCAGGGTTGCCAGTTCCATGCGGCACACTACAGTATCGGCTGGGACCCCAAGAAACTGTCGGGCGTATTGTAATTACGACTCACTTACCTTTTCTCGCCTCTCGTATTTAAACGTTCCGTTCGTGTCAGTCGTATAGTGTGAACGTTCGGCGACAAAAATCGTTTTCAGCGAACACTTTTCGGACTACGTCTGCCATCTCGGGACATGTACGTTGGCAGTGACGACGGCGTGTACCGAGTCCCACGGGAGGGAGGTGAACCGCGCCGGGTGCTCGACGCCGGGCGAGTGATGCGACTGCGGCAGTTCGAGGGGGTCGACGGCACCGTCGCCGCGACCCGCACGGGGCTGTACCGCCAGACGGGCGACGGGTGGCGGGACCTCGGGGTACCCCGTGAGCAGGTGTACTCGGTCGGCGCCGCGCCCCGTGGGCCGCTGTTCGTCGGCACCCGGCCCGCGGCGGTGTACGGTGCCTCGCCCGCGGAACCGGAGTGGTACGAACTCGACGGGGTCCAGGCGCTTCCCTCCCGCGACGACTGGCGTCTGCCCCGTCACGAGGACCTCGCGCAGGTGCGGGACGTCCACGTCGACGCCGACTCCGACGGGAGCAGACTGGTCGCCGGCGTCGAGGTCGGCGGCGTCCACGTGAGCGAGGACGGCGGAGCGACCTGGGTCGAGCGCCGTGACGGTGTCGACGACGACGTCCACGAGTTGCACGTCGCGGGGCCGGGCGAGTACGTCGCCGCCACGGGCAGTGGACTGTACCGCTCGACGGACGCCGGCCGGTCGTGGACGCGGTTGGACGGGGACATCGAGCAGCGGTACTTCCGCTCCGTGCACACGCACGACGGGACGGTGTACGCTGGCGGCGCGCTGGCGAACTCCTCCACCTGGAACGACTCCGACGCCGACCCGCAGTTCGTCGCGGTCCGGGACGGCGACCTGGAGCGAGTCGCGATCCCGTACCCCGACGAGACCGTCACCGGGATCGCGACCGTCGACGGCGACCTCGTCGTCGCCACCCACCGAGGACACGTTCTCCGCCGTGACGGCACGGACTGGGAGGAACTGGCGACCGTCCCCACACCGGGTGACGTGACCGGCCGCTACACGCCGGTCGTCGGTGAGTGACCCCGGACCCGTCGGGACACACGACGCGTCAGTTCCGGTCCTCGCTCACGACGTCGTCGTACAGTCGGTTGAGGTCGGTGACGCCGACGTCGAACGTCGAGAGGTCCGGGCGCTCGCCGGGCGTCTCCCCGTCCAGCGCGGGAAACAGCGCCCCGAAGAACGAGCGCAGCGCGGCTCGTAACTCGGGGTGGGTGGTGCGAACGCTCGTGCCGTGGACCGCGAGTTCGAGCAGGGGCTCGTCGTCGGGTCCGACGGTGCCCGCCTCCCGCAGCGTGGCGCCCAGAAAGGCCGGGTGTTCGGTGCGCTCCAGGCGGGCGAGGTCGTACAGTCGCAGAAAGGTGTGCACCGAGTCGTAACTCCGCAGTGCGGGGTCGCCGTCGCCGTCACCGTCGTACAGCGCGTAGTCCACCTGGTCGGTGGGGCCGAAGCGGGCCTGTTCCCAGCCGCCGGCGACCGAGCGCAACTCGAAGGTTACCACGCGCTCGTCTCGGCGCCGCGGGACAAAAAGCCCGCCGCCGTCACTCGTGGACCGTCTCGCCACGGTCCAGGCGCTCTGCGATCCGGTACGTCTGCTCGGCCTCCCGGCGGGTGGGGAAGTGTGCGGCCATGTAGCGGGCAGGGGCGGTCATGGCGACGCGACGCTCGTGGTCGGTGGCGGCGCGCTCGAACTGCGCGACGCCGGTCTCGACGGCCTGCAGCGTGTGGAAGCCGGCGTCCTCGCGGAGCAGGCCCTCGCCGAAGGTCGCCCGCAGGTCCGCGGGGTCGCCGCCGGCGTCGAGAAACTCCCCGACCAGCCGGTTCGCGCGGTTCTCGCCCCCGTCACGGTCGAACACGTCGAGCAACTCCTCTCGGACGGCGTCGGGGTCGCGGGTCGTGTCGCTCGCGCCCGGGTCGGGCACGGGAGCCGGCGGCGAGTTGAGAAAGCGGTCGAGGTAGACGTTCAGCGCGGCGTCGAAGGCGCCGCGGTACAGTTCGGGCGCGTCGATCCGGCGGGCGGCCTGCCGGACGCCGTTGGCGTAGGTGAACGTGTGGTGGACCGTGTTCCAGTCGTTGAACTCGTTCGTGGTGCCGAACTGGGCGACACGCGTCGCCGCGGCGTGGCAGACGCGGTCCGCCAGGGCGAGCGGCGTGGCGCCGTCGTTGACTGCCTGTGTGAGCGCGTCGACGATCGCCTCGGGGTCCTCACCCAGGAGCGTCCGGTCGAACCCCTCGGGCGGGGTCCAGTCGGCGTCGCCCTGGGCTGCCTCGACGGCGGGCGCCTCCGGCGCCGCGGCGACCGCGGGGTCGCTGTCACCGCCACTCGCCGGCCCCGCGATCCCCAGGTCGCGGTATGCGTCGAACAGCAGGCCGGCGAGGTCCTCGGGCTGGCGCCAGGAGGAGAGTTCCTCGCTGCGCTCGGCCTCGGTGAGCCGCGGGACCAGGCTGGCGAGGGTGTCGTCGGCGTCGTCCCAGCCCACGCGATCGAGCGTCTCCACGGCCTTGTTGACGAAGTCGAGCGTGTGACCCTGGTCGATGTACACGTGGTCGGTCGCGGCCGTAAACAGCGCCGTCTCGACGGTGTCGCGGTCGCACTCCTCGACCAGCGTCCGCAACACGCGCTCGGTGCCGTCGCGGTCGCGCACCTCGACGTTCTCCCGGAGCCAGCGCTGCAACTGCGTCGGGTCAGGGTCCGACACGTCGAAGGCGGGCTGGTCGAACCGGGGCGGCTCGCCCGCACAGTCACTGGCGACGTGTCGCAGCCCCGTGTACTGGGCCCGGCGTTTGTCCTTCTGGCCGAGGTCGTCCATGACGTTCGCCATGCAGGCGAGGATCGTCAGCCCGGAGGACCAGCCGTCGTCCCGGTAGCGAGTGCCGAAGTCGACGCCCTCCCTGACGGCGTACGAGGGGTCGACGCCGGCGTTGTCCAGGCCGATCACCGCCTTCGCGACGACGAGACGGAGGTTCTCCTCCATGCCCGTCTCCAGGCGCTCGGTCCAGCGCTCGACCGGGTCACGGTCCTCGGCGGGGTGTGGGTCGACGTACAGTTCGCCGTTCTCGACGACGACGGGGTACTGAAGCACGTCGTCGGCCCACGGGTCGAACGTGTCTCCACAGGAGAGTTCGAAACGGGCGTGATGCCAGTGGCAGGTCAAGATGCCGTCCTCGACGGTGCCACGCTCCAAGGGAAACCCCATGTGCGGACACCGGTTGTGCACCGCGTGGAACTCACCCTCGTGGTGGAAGACGGCGATCGGCTCGCCGTCGGCCGCGATCACCTCGGGACCGTCGTCCCGGACGTCCGTGACAGCGCCGACGTGCACCAGCGCCTCGGGGTCGGCTGTCGTGCCTGACATACCTCTCCGATCGGACGGCCAGATAATGAGCCTTCCCGAAAACGCGATTTTGTAGCCTCGCTGTCACCAAGACGGGCGTCACGCGCGGTCGGCGTCAGCCGTCGTCGGTCTCGACCGGTCGCGTCTGTCGCGTCTCGGCGGCGTCGGCCAGTTGGACGCCACGGGCGACGACGTACATCAGGACGACCGCGGTCCCGATGGCGATCACGAACTGTGTGAGTAACACGAACAGCAGCGAGATGCCGGTGTCGAACGCGATTCCGAGGACGAACGGCACCAGCGCCACCCCACCGAACAGCGCGATCAGGCCGGCCACGCGGTAGGACTCGTCGCGTATCTGGGCGGTTCGCAGGCCACGCGTCTCGGGGTCAATAAACGGGATGGAAGGTGGCATATCTTGAGGTCGCCGTGTCGCGGGTAACTGTCTTCTGGACCGTCTCGGAGCCTGCGACGCGGGGTCACTTCCGGCGACCGGCGCCCACCGCCGATTCGCCGACCGGGTCGTGACCCTCGATGACCTCCTGGCCGCCCATGTACGGCCGCACCGCCTCGGGGACGGTGATCGTCCCGTCGTCGTTCTGGTAGTACTCCATGATCGCGACCATCACCCGCGGCAGGGCGACGCCGGAGGCGTTCAGCGTGTGGACGTACTCCGCGCTCTCGTGGCGCTCCGGGCGGTAGCGCAGTCCGGCCCGGCGGGCCTGGAAGTCCTCGAAGTTCGAGGCACTGGAGACCTCCAGCCACCGGCCGCCAACGTCGGGGCCGTCGTCCATGTCGTCGCCCGGTGCCCACACCTCGACGTCGTACTTGCGGGCCTGTGTGAACCCCATGTCGCCGGTACACATGTGCAACACACGGTACGGCAGGCCGAGACGGTCGAGCACCTCGGTCGCCTCCCGGACGAGCCCGTCGAGTCGGTCCGCGCTCTCTTCCGGTCGG
>CAZQHW010000192.1:1641-4874 GCA_964593395.1 uncultured Halobacteriales archaeon | reverse complement strand
AGTACCTCGGCCCGGCGGCGATCAACAAGGCCTACCGCTTCGCGATGGACGAACGCGAGGAGGCGGCGGTGAAAGAACACCGGATGGACGTTCTCGCCCAGGAACACGGCGTCTGGCGGTGCCAGACGCAGTTCTCCTGTACCGAGGTGTGTCCGAAGGACATCCCGCTCACCGAACACATCCAAGAACTCAAGCGCGAGGCGGTGAAGTCGAATCTAAAGTTCTGGTGACGCCGTCGCGCTCCCGAGGTCACCCGACTGATCAAAACCCAACTGTGCGTGAAATTCACTAGCGTTGATGTGTCTCCCCGTCAGACGTGTGTGTGGCGGTGGGCAAGCCACACCCGGAACGTGCCACCACCGTCTCTAAACACTGAACCGGGCGGCCAACACACCCCCCATCCCTGGTCACTCCGCCCGGTTCATCCGTCTCAGTAACACACGTTCTCGTGACAGTCGTCTCGTTTGATACACGTCCGGGCCGAACAGCGTACACGAACAGTTACACGGCGACCAGACACCGGACCGTTCGCGACAACTCGACGGGCACGGGTGACTCCAGGGCCGGTTCGAGGTGTTCGTCAGTCGTTCTCCTCGGGGTCGCGAGCGGGCAGCAGGCCCTGTGCGAGCAGTCGCCGGGAGATGACGACCAGACCGTTGCCGAACCCGCCGCCGAAGATAGCATGCTCGGTGCCGCTGTCGGTGATCGAACTGACGAGGATCGACGACCGGTCAACGAGCATCAGGCGTCCGACGCTGGTCGACTCGCTGGCGTCGGCTTCGAGCCACTCGAGTCCCGAGACGAACGTCCGCGCGCTCGGAAGCCGGTCCTCGATCTCCCTGCGAGTCTCGTCGTCCAGAACGCCCACGAGTAGGTCGATGCCGCGGTCGAGTTTACCGAGGGACTCGAACAGGGCGTCGGTGAGCACGGAGCGGTTGCCGACGACGAGAACCACCTCCTCGTCGGCCTCCCCGAGCAGTTGCTCGCAGCGGTTCTCGACGGCAGTGCGGTCGGCGATCGACCACACCTCCTGAACCGGTGTCTCCTCGGCCTCGTCGACCTCGTCGACCTCGTCTAAGGTGGTCTGAAGCCGCTCGACGCGGTCCTCGTAGCGGTCCCGCAGCGTCTCGGTCGCCTCCTCCAGCGACACCGCGCGAAAGCGCTGTGGGTTCGTGTGCTGGACCTCGACGAGTCCCTGAGCCTCTAAAACGCGGACGGCGTCGTACACCCGCGTGCGGGGTACGTCGGTGATCTCCGCCAGTCGCTTCGCGGTGCCCGTCGAGAGACGGGTCAGCCCGACGAAACACCGTGCCTCGTACTCCTTTAATCCGAGTTGTTGCAGTACGTCGATCGCTTCCTCTATCGTGTCATCCTGAACCATGTGTCCCAACCATACCGGGCATAGGCCGGTCGTCACAACACATTGCACGCCGGAACTGATATGAGTTGGCACTTCATGCCATCTGTCGGTGCGCCGAAGGAAAATATAATACCGATCCGTCACGATATTCGACCCGTTCCCGCCGGAAGAGACACTCGTCGCCGTCCCCTCCGTCGGCCCGACGGTACTCGGCTCCCGCTCGACCGTTCATTCGAATAATCACAAAAATGTTATGAGGGTGCACAGTGTACCGAAAGACGGCGCGCGGGGCCGTTTGTGTCCCAACTACAACCGACCGCGCGCCCCCCCGTCTCACTGACGGGGTTCCTGATACCACCCGACAGCGACGGTCTCCGGCGGACTTATTATTGCCGTCTGACTCCTCGTCTCCATGGCTGACCCGTTCGGGCGGGCGATCCTGGACCACGCCCGCGACGAGCGCACCGCACCGCTGTACCAGGTCGACGGCGACGAGCGGTTAGAACACCCGGTCGAGCGGTTCTACTTCGAGGCACGTGACCCCGACGACGAGTGGACCGAGTGGTTCGAGGCGCGTCTCACCGGCCCGCACCTCGACATGGGTGCCGGCGCGGGCCGGGACGCCCTCTACTGGCAGGAACACTTCGAGACCGTCGCGATCGAGGTGAGCGACCACCTCGTCACGGTCATGGACGAGCGGGGCGTCGCCGACGCCCGCCACGCGGACATGTTCGACCTGCGGGCGACGTTCGACCGCGACCGCTTTCGCTCGGCGCAGGCGTTCGGCACGCAGGCCGCCCTCGCCCACTCGCAGGGTCGGCTCCGGTCGTTCCTCGGTGACCTCGCTCACGTCACCACGCCCGACGGCGTCGCCGTTCTCGACGCGTACGACCCCGACGCCGTCGACACCGACGACCTGCTGGGCTACCGATCGGTGCCGGAGGCGGGGGTCGCCTACCGCACCTTCCACTTCGAGTACGAGGGCGACGTAGGCGAGACGCTCCTCTTTCGACTGTTCTCGCCCGCCCGGCTCCGCGAGGCCTGTCACGGCACGCCCTGGGTCGTCGACGAGGTGGCGTACGCGAACGACCACCACTACAACGCCGTTCTCCGCAGGCCCGAGTCCTGAGTCGGCAACGCCACGCCCACACCGTTCGATCCCGAGTGTTAATGCTCCCCCGCCGCAACGCCGAGCGTGGTCTACATCACGCGCGGTCTCGCCACGGTGTTGCTCGACCTCGCCGCCGACGCGGAGCCGGAGTCGACCACCGCCGCGCTCGCGGTGTCGCCCGCCCGGGAGTTGACCGCCCCCGACGGGTCCGTACTCGACTTCGACTTCGACCTCGAGGACACCGAGGACACGCCGGGTGCCGACGCCGCAGAGTCCGACGCGCCCCGCGAGGGCCGTGGTCTCACGCCCGACACCCCCGTGTTCACCGACTTCTACCTGCCCGACGCGGCCGGGGCAGTCTCGCGCGTGTTCGGCGTCGACCTCTCGACGCCGCCCGGCCAGACGCAGGGCCGGTTCGTCTCACATCCCGACGGCGGACTCGAGGTGGAGCAGACCGACGACCTCCACGAGGCGGTGTTCGTCGCGGTGCCGCCGTGGGATCTTGACTCCCTCGCCGCCTTCGAGCGGGACGGTCGTCGCCGCCCACTGGAGGTGATCGACGCCCACCCGCCGACGGCGTTCGCCCCCGACGGCTCGGACTGACCGCCTCCCCGGCGCGAACTCACCTGTCTGACGGGCGTCGCCCGGACACTCACGGCGTCGCTCAGTCCAGCGACCTCGCTGTACGGCGCTGCTCAGTCCACCGGAAACGTTGCGGCGTCGCTCAGTTTCCAGCGACCCCGCTGCGCGGCGTCGCTCAGT
>CAZQHW010000192.1:0-1541 GCA_964593395.1 uncultured Halobacteriales archaeon | reverse complement strand
GCGGCGTCGCTCAGTTTCCAGCGACCCCGCTGCGCGGCGTCGCTCAGTCCAGTGGCCCCTGACGGCGCCACTCAGTCCAGGTAGCCCAGGTCGCGCAACTGTGTGGCGATCTCCTCGAACTCCGCCTCCGTGAGTTCGCCCGAGCGCTGGTGCTGGATGACGATCGAGCGCAACAGAAAGCGCACGAGATCACTCGTCGACGAGAAACTCGTCCCCTCGATGGTCTCCTCGACGCGGTCGGCCAGGTCCCTCGGGATCGAGACGGTAGTGTACTCGGTCACGCACGCACTTGACACGGCGCCCCAAAAGGCCTCACCGATCCCCGTCTCCCCGGTCGGTCGCCTCTCGCCCGCCGTCGGTCTCCGTCTCCGGCGTCTCCGCGTCGGCGTCCGTCTCGTCCAACTCCGACCCTCCTCGCTCCACGGCGTCCCCGTCGCCGGCCCCAGCCTCCGGGTCGGTGGGCCGTCTACCGCCAGGGCTGCCGGGACTGTCACCGAGTCCCCGGGCGCGGTCTACCGGGCGCTCCGCTGGCGGGGTGACGCCGCGGTGCTCGACCTGTCGCAACCGGCGCAACTGCTCGCGGTGCAACTCGACTATCAGGTCCGACAGCACGCCGAAGATGAGCAACTGCACGCCGAGCAGGATGCCAAAGGCCGACACGAGCGCCAGTATCTCGTGTGGTATGCCCCGCACGAACCACTCGACGCCGACGTAGACACCGATGGCGCTGCCTGCCAGCAGCGACAGCAGCCCCACGCTGCCGAAGTAAAACAGCGGGTTCGAGGTCTTCGCCAACTGGTACAGCGTGACGACGATCCGGCCGCCGTCCCGGAACGGGTGGAGGTTCGTCTCGGAGTCGTCCGGCCGCGGCAGGTACGTGATCGGCACCACCGCCGTCCGCACGTCGTGGCGCACGCACTCCACCGCGAGTTCGGTCTCGACCTCGAACCCCTCGGCGGTGAGCCCCAGGCGGTCGATCGACTCGCGGGTGAACGCCCGGTAGCCCGAGAGGATGTCCCCCAGATCGCGGCCGTGCACCCGCCGGAACACCCTGTTTATGATCCGGTTGCCGAACCTGTTGAGCCGGGTCATCGCGCCGGACTGCATGTCCGCGAACCGGTCACCGACGACGTGTTCGGCCTCACCCGAGACGAGCGGTTCGAGCATCTGCTCGGCGTCCGCCGGGCGGTACGTACCGTCGCCGTCGAGCATCACCACGTACGGCGCGTCGATCAGTTCCAGCCCCTCGCGGACGGCCGCACCCTTTCCCTCGCCACGACCCCTGCCGGACTGCTCGACGACCCGGGCACCGGCCTGGCGGGCTCGCTCGCGGGTGTCGTCGGTCGAGTGTCCGTCGACCACGAGGACGTTCGTCAGCCCACGCTCGACGAACCCCCGGACCACGTCGCCGATCGTGGCCGCCTCGTTGTACGTGGGGACGAGCACGCAGACGTCCTCGCGGTCGAGGTCGACCGACATCAACACTTTAGATTCGTCCACAGACCTGAAAAACCCTGTCGCTCCGGGCGCGGCGTCACACG
>CAZQHW010000191.1:0-4916 GCA_964593395.1 uncultured Halobacteriales archaeon | reverse complement strand
TCGAGTTCCCCGTCGACGGCGAGATGCAGGCCGACACCGCCCTCGTCGAGGACATTCTCACCGGCACGTACGAGTTCTCCGAGCTCGAGGCGCCCGCGAACGTGCTCGTCTTTCCCGACCTGGAGGCCGGCAACATCGGCTACAAACTGCTGCAGCGACTGGGCGGTGCCGAGGCCATCGGCCCGATGCTGACCGGCATGGCCGAACCCGTCCACGTTCTCCAGCGCGGCGACGAGGTCAACGACATCGTCAACCTCGCCGGCGTCGCCGTCGTCGACGCACAAGAGGAGTAGCGGCGGAACGTGGGTTTGGGACGGGCGTGCGTTCGAGACTCCGTTCTCGTCGGTCGTGACGGACTGGTTTCGGGCACGTTCGGCGCGCTCTCGCGAGTGGGCGCTCTCGATTTCTGTGGGCGACTGACGAAGCCCTCGGCACGCTCGACAGCGAGGCGCTACGCGCCTCTGGCAGCCGGGCGGCGGAGCCGCCCGGCGACCGCGCTGACTCGCTGCGCGCTTCGCTCACTACGTTCGCTGCAGTGCTTACGTCGTCAGCCGCGGGCCGACCGCGCCTCGCCCTTCGAGTCCGCCAGGCCCGCCAGGTGTTCCCCACACCTCCCCGCCCGGGCGCGGGCGTCGCTCGGCGCCCTCGCCGGTGGCTCGGACGCCTCGCAGCGAGGCGACCGGGCGCTACCTGTCGGCGGGGCGCGCGGAGCGGGACCACCGGGACCGCTCTCGCGCGAGGGACGAACGAGCGACCACCGGGAGCGAGTGAGGAGGCTGGGGAGGCGTGAGGTGGCGGTCGCGGCGGGTGGGACTGAAAGGGGCCGTTCACGGCGGCGGAGCCGCCGTGAGCCAGAGAGACGCAAAGCGTCTCTCGCTGTCCCGCTGCGGGCGCGTCACGTTCGAAAATCTCCGATTTTCGAGCCAACCAGAATCCTCCGGATTCTGGTGACGACGCAAGCACCGCAGCGAGCGCAGTGAGCGAGGAGCGCAGCGAGTGAGGCAACCGCAGCGGGGTGGGGGCTTTCTGAGGCCACTCGTCAGTTGCTCACTCGTCGTCTGAGAGCAGCGGGGTGGGGGCTTTCTGGGCTCTATTGTCGGTGTTCACCGCAACAGTGAGCGATAGAACGGCAATATTACGAACGGCTCACCCGACCGAACCCGCCGAGAGCCGGAGACGCGAGACATTTCAACGGCCGCCACCCAGTCACGGGTGATGTTCGAGGGGCGTCCGGACCGGAGCGCGGAGGTGGTGCTCGTGGGGCGGTCGAACGTCGGTAAGTCGACGCTGATGCGGGATTTGACGGGCCACGACGTGGACACGGGACGACGACCGGGCGTGACCCGGGCGCCGAACCACTACGACTGGGCGAGTGAGGACTTCGTGCTGACGGACCTGCCGGGCTTTGGGTTCATGAGCGGCGTCTCCGAGGACGAGCGCGAGCGAATAAAGACGGACGTGGTGCGGTACCTGGAGGCGTACGCCGACGAGATCCTCGTGGCGGTCCTCGTCGTGGACGCCGGCAGTGCCGTCGAGATCATCGACCGGCACCGCGACCGTGGCGACGTGCCCTACGACGTGGAGATGTTCGCGCTGCTTGCGGAGTTGGGGATCGACCGCGTCGTCGCGGCCAACAAGATCGACACCGTCGACGACCGCGACGAGACGCTGAACGACCTCTGTGACCGCCTGGGCTTGTTGCCGCCCTGGCAACAGTGGCGCGACACGGTCGCCCCCACGAGCGCGAAGCGCGGGTCGACCGAGGCGCTGCGCGACGCCGTTCGTGACCACATCCACGAGCACCGCCGAGACGACCTTCTGAAGTTCTTTTAACCAACTCGACGCGGTGATACCGACATCGAACTCTAACGGCCGAGGATGTTTGTTTAATTAAGTTTAGCAGAAGTTTCTTTGTATGGAAGTGGTTTCTGCGGGAACAATACTTATGTTAGTTCAGTCTGTTTCGTGTGGTATGTTAACTGGCGTCATCGCGTTAGGACTGGGTCTGTTGCTCGTGGGGGGTGTGTGGCAGTTGTCGCGGGTCGGGTTGAACGAGACCCGGCTGAAGCGCAAGCACCTGGTCTCGGAGGACGTGACGGTCCTGTCTCCCGAGGATTTCCGCCGGCCCGAGCGGCTGGTGGAGAACGGCGCCAAGCTCCGCAACGCCTTTGCGATGACCCTGGAGGTGCTGATAATCGCCGGGTCGGTCATCGTCGCGGGCGTGGTGTTCACCGCCTCGGGCGTGCCGCCGTCGCTACTGGTGGTGACCGGCGCGACCCTGGTCGTCGGTGTCGTCCTCGTCGGACGTGGGCTGTACGTTCGCTCGGGGCTGTACCGCCCCACCCTCGAGACGCCCGAGGACTACCGCCGCTCGCTCGCCCGCCGGGTCGACGACGAGGTCGCAAGGGAGTTCGCCGGTCTCCACGGCGCGCTGTCGGCGGCCCGTGGTTCCGAGGACGACCTCGACGAGACGACGGTCTGCGTGCTGGCCGGCGCCCGCGCTGGGCACACACCCGAGAAACTCGTCGCCTGGGGCGAGACCGTCGCCGCCGGCGACGCAGAGCAGTTCGGCGAGCGCGTCGACCAGTTGGCCGAGGCGGGTCTTATCACCGTCGAGCGGGGGCAGTTGCGGCCACACCCGTCGGTCGCCGGCACGGACCGCAAACAGATGGCCACCGTCGCCGAGTCGGCGCTGTAGGGCGGCTCGGAAAGAGGCCTCGTCACACGGGGCTCGGTGGGGGTAACCCTCGTCACTGCCGCCCGTTCCAACTTTTCGGGATGGCCTCTTATCCCTCGCGGTCCAGTCTGCGGTCGCCGCCCGGACCGCACCGGTCAGTTTCCGGACGCCTCCTCGTCCCAGTCGGCGGCGGCCGCCAGGTCCGTCGCGAGCGCCTCGACGTCCGCGGCCGAGAGCACGCCGCGTTCGGTGATCACCCCCTCGACGAGGTCGGGTGGCGTCACGTCGAAGACGGGGTCGTGGGTCTCGACGGGCGCGTCGCCGTCGTACAGGTCGTCACCGGGACCGCTCTCCAGGCGCACCGGACCGGTCGCGACCTTCGCGCTCGCGGCCACGGCGTACACCGGCACCTCCTCGTAGGCGGCGGCCGCGGCGACGGTGCGCGTGCCGGTCTTGTTGACGACGGCGCCGTCCTCGCGGACGGCGTCGGCGCCGACCAGCACCGCGTCGACCCGGTCGGCGAGCACCGACCCGCTGGCGGCGTCGGTGTGCACCACGACGTGGGTACCGTCGCGGGCCAGCGTCTCGGCGACCTCGACGCCCTCGCGGGCCGGGCGAGACTCGGCGACGAACACCGTCTCGGCGTCGGCGGCGTGCAGCGCCCGCAGGACGGTGCCGGACCGGGAGAGCGTGAGCACCCGCTTCGCTGCCCGGTCGGCCGCTCGCTGGGCCGCCTCGTGGTCGGCGACGACCGCCCGCTCGATCGCCTCGACGGTCGCCCGCTCGACGGCCGCGGCGGTGCGGGCGTCGGCGTCGTCCATCGCGCGGTTGACCCGGTTTCGCACCGCCGCCATCCCTGGCCGTGCCGAGCGGAGACGGTCCGCGAGGTCGGCAACCTCGGGCCAGTCGTCGCCGTCCCCACGGGCGGCGAGCAGGCCGGCACGGTCCCGCAGTGCCTCCAGGGCCCGCACGGAGAGCCAGGTGGAGCCGTGCTCGTCGTCGGCGACGACGGTCCGCAGCGTCGGCGCCACGCGCTCGTAGGCACGCCACAGCCCAGGGGTCGTCTCCCGCCGGAGAACCGCCGGCGGGTGGACCCACTCCCACTCCCACTCGCGGTCGTCGAACGCCTGTGGCGTCGGGTACTCGTCGGGGGCAGCGCCAGGGCGCTCGTCGACGTCCACGAGCACCGGCACGACGGTCCGGGTCTCGAGTCGGAGCGTGCCACCGGAACGGGCGACCGTCGACTCGACGCCGACGGTGTCGTGTACGCGACGCCAGGCCGCCGTCTCCGGCGACTCTTGGCCGGTGGGACGGGCGGTGAGTGCGTCCCACGTCTCCGACTCGCGAACGAGTAGCACCTGACCGCGGTGTCTGAGAAACACGACGACACTGTCGGTCATGGTCGTGTGTGGTCACGGCGGCGTCAACGGCGTTGCGGTCCGGGCGACGGGCAACCTCTAAGCCCGTGCCCGACGGAGCGGGGACATGGTCGAACTCGTCGTCATGAGTGACACGCACGTCCCGTCGCGGGCCGAGGCGGTGCCGGAGTGGGTCCGTGACCGGATGCGAGCGGCCGACCACGTCGTCCACGCCGGCGACTTCGACTCCTCGGCGGCGTACGCGCGGGTCGAGGACGTGGCCCCCTCGCTGACCGCCGTCGCGGGCAACACCGACCCCCGGTCACTCGGCTTGCCGGCGGTCGCGGCCGTCGAGCGCGGCGGGGTCCGGATAGCCGTCACCCACGGCCACCACGGGACCGGGGCGTACGAGGACCATCTCCGGCGCACCGCGCTGGAGGAGGCGGCCGACGTCGCCGTCGGCGGGCACACTCACCGAACACTCGACCGCTCCGTCGGCGACGTGCGACTGCTCAACCCCGGCAGTGCCACGGGCGCATCACCCGCGACCGACGCCTCGATCGCCCGCCTCACCGCCGAGAACGGCAGGGTGTCGGTCGAGGTGGAGAGACGATGACCGACGCGACGGGGCCGGCGGTCCGTCCCCGGGCCGTCAGGGAGCGGACGGTGCCGACACGGCACGGACGGCAGAGGTGAGCGGCGTGCGCGAGCGACTCCGGGCGGTCGTCGCGGCGACCCGGGGCGACGAGACGCGGGTGGGACTGGCGACGGTCGTCGGGAGCGGTGCCGTCGGGGTGGTCGCGCTGTGTGCAGTGTCCGTGGCCGCGCCCGCGGTGGTCGACGCGGCGCCGCTGTCGGCGGCGTGGCCGGTCGCGCTCGTC
>CAZQHW010000190.1:0-4976 GCA_964593395.1 uncultured Halobacteriales archaeon | reverse complement strand
CGGGCCGGGGGCTTTCTGAGTCCCTCGTAGAGTAGCATCAACTGAAAGCAGCGGGCCGGGGGCTTTCTGAGTCCTCTCTCTGCCAGTCACAGACGACTGAGAGCACCGAGACGGGGGCTCTCCGGGTCCGCTCGTCAGCAACGACGACGCATGAAAGAACTGAGAACGCGTTCCGACTCCGCTCCATGGCACCCCCGAGAAGCCGAACACCCTCCACCAAGGCCAAATCCACGAGCGCTGGGTCCGAAACCCACAAGCCCGGCCCCCGGAAAGGCGGGGCGATGAGTGAGGACGGCGGGACGGACGCCGCCACCAAGGACCCCGACACCGACGACCGCGCGCGAAACCTGTCTGTGCTGGAGCGGTACCGCCCGCTCGTCGAGGACTTCGAGGCGTTCCGAGCGGCGTGTGCCCGGCCGCTCGGGTACGTCGTGCGGGTCAACCCCCTGAAAGCGAGTGTCGACCGCGTCGAGGAGGCGTACCGCGAGGCGGGCGTCGACCACGAGCGGGTCCCCTGGCACGACCGCCTCTTGCGGGTCGAGACCGACTCACCCGGGGCGAGTTGGCCGTACGTCCACGGCTGGATCTACCCCCAGGAGGAGGTGTCGACGCTGCCGGTGCTCGCGCTGGACCCGGACCCGGGCGAGGCGGTGCTCGACACGTGTGCCGCGCCGGGCAGCAAGACCACCCAGGTCGCCGCCGCGATGGAGGACCGCGGCACGCTCGTGGCCAACGACAGCAACCTCGGTCGACTGGCGCCGCTGCGGTCGAACGCCCAGCGGTTGGGGGTGACGAACGCGGTCGTCACGCAGCGCGACGCCCGGAACCTCTCGATGCGGCCGTTCGCGGCCGACGCCTTCGACCGCACGCTGGTCGACGCGCCCTGCTCCTGCGAGGGGACGATCCGCAAGAACCCCGACGCGCTCACGGAGTGGACCCGCGCGTACCTCGACGACGTGGCAGCGTTGCAGCGGGCCATCCTCACCCGCGCGGTCGAGGTGACCCGCGAGGGTGGCACCGTCGTCTACGGCACCTGCACGTTCGCGCCCGAGGAGAACGAGGCGGTGGTCGACGGCGTGCTCCGCGACCGGGACTGCCGACTGGTGGATCTAGACCTCCCGCTGCACACCGAACCGGGGGTGTGCGAGTGGCAGGGCGAGGAGTTCGACCCCTCGCTCGCACGGGCCGCCCGCGTCTACCCCCACCACAACGACACCGGCGGGTTCTTCTGTGCGAAACTGGAGGTGACGGGATGACTCCGGGCGACGACCGTGGTGGCGACCCCGAGGGCGACACCGACTCGACCCTGCGGGCGAACGACAGCACCCGGTTCGACCGCCTGCCAGCGACCGCAGACGAGCGCGCGGTCGAGGGGCGAGCGACGCGTGCGGCGGTCGTGGACTGGTACGTCGACCGCTTCGGGATCGACCGCGAGCGGTTCACCGACTGCACGTTCTGGGAGAAAGGCAGCGGCAAGGTGTGGGCGTTCCGGGGTGACGCCCCCGACCCCGTGGCCGTGGAGGCGCTGGGTATCGTGTTCTTGCGGACCCGCCAGGAGCACTGGAAGCCGACGACCGACGCCGTCCAGCGGTTCGCCCACGACGCCACGCGCAACGTCATCGACTTAGACGGCGAACAGGCCCGCCGCTTCGTCGCCGGCGAGAACCAGGACGTGGCGTGGGACGGCGACTGGGGCTACCTGATCGCCGCCCGCGAAACCGGCGGTGCTCGCGCCCCCATCGGCGTCGGCCTGTACGTCTACGGCGAACTCAAGTCGATGGTGCCGAAAGGGCGTCGCCGGGAGTTCGGGGACGCCGGATAGGGGCGTCGCCGGGAGTTCGGGGACGCCGGATAGGGGCGTCGCCGGGAGTTCGCGGCCGATTAGCCCGGCATCGACTCCCTCTCCGTCACGTGGACCTGTCCGTTCGCAGCCAGGTGTCTTGCGATCGTTTTTGTCGGACGCTCTCGTTCGAGTGGTCATGCCGGAGGTCCGACTCGAACTGCCGGCGGCGTTTCTCGGGCGACTCCAGCGCGAGCAGGACCTCCTGGGGTTCGACGACGTCGAGTCGTACGTCCGGTGGGTGCTCGACAACCGCGCCGCGATCGACAGCGACGTCGACTCCACCGTCGTCGAGGCGTACGAGCGCCGGATCGAGAACTTAGAGGCTCGCCTGGACGGTGACGACGTCCCCGAGGACACCGCGACGACCGGCGCCCCCGACGACTCGACGGCCGACGCCGAGGCTGGACAGGACGCCACCCCCGACGACGACCGCCCGGAAGGTGCGGTCGAGGCGAACATCGACCCGGCGACGGCGCGAGTGGGGGGTGACGCCGACGAGGTGGCGGACCTGGCGGCGACGCTCGCGGGCGTCACGGAGGACCGCCTGGACGAGATCACCCGCAAGGCGGTCGCCCGCACGCGCGAGGAACTCGGCGAGGGCGACGGCGGCGGCACCGGCCTGTCGTACGACGCCGAGAACGCCCTGCGCTCGGACGGCCCGCCGCCCGGCGCCGAGATAACGGACCTCACCGCCCTGGACGTGCCCGGTCACGACGACGCACTCGTCGAGCGCCGCCGGGAGGCGGTCGGCGCCGCACTCGCCTACCTGAAAGAAGCCGGCAGCGCCCGCCGGTCGGAGTTCGTCGACGCGCTGTACGCGGAGTACCCGGCGGGCTACGACACCGAGAACGGTTGGTGGCGCTGCGTGAAGCGAGGGCTCTCGCAGGTCGACCGCGTTGACGGCGCCGGCGAGGGCTCTCGCACCTGGCGCTTTCGCGACCATCGCGGTCGCGTGCGGGTGCTGTAGACGTCACCGGCGGTCACTCCTCGTTGCGCTCCCTGACGACACCTCCCGACAGCCCCGACCACTCCACGCGGTAGCCAAGCGCCGACAGCAGCGAGGAGGCGTCCTCGACGCCGTGTTCGGCGGCGCGCTCCTCGACGCTCGCGAGGTCCTGGCCCGGTTCGATACCGTCGGCGAGTCGCTCCAGTACGCCGGGCCGGACGAGCGTACGCCCCACCCGGCGGTGCTCGGGGAACGCCACGTCGTCGAGGGCGGACTCGGCGACGCCGTGGTTCTCGGCGAGTTCGCCCAGTGAGACGGCGTCCGCCCCCGGTCGGAGTTCGTCGGGCAGGTCGGCGGCGCTCTCCGCGACCAACCGGTCCTCGTAGGCCCGGAGGGCGTCACGCACGTTCTTCACCCGGACGGTGCCGTCGTACTCGATGACGCGGTGATCGGCGGCCTCGACTTTCTCGCCGACACCGAGTGAACGGTCCACCGCGACCAGCAACTCCTCGTCGACGGCGTCGAGTTTGGCGAGTTTCTCCGTGATGTACTCCGGCGTCCAGAACCCCACGATCTCGAAGTACACCCGGAAGTCGCCGTGTTCGTACTCGAAGGCGAAGTCCGGCACCATCGCCCCCTCGCCCGTCGGCAGGAGGTCCGGCTCGCGCACCAGCCGCCAGTCCAGCCCGAGCGCGTCGAAGCGGGTCGCGAACTCCCGCTCCACGCCGGAGTCGTAGCCCACGTCGACGACCGGTTCGACGCCGGGCACCCGGACGGGGTCGGCGTCCGACAGCGATAGCGTGCGCTCGGTGCCGCGGTCGTCTATCGTCGCGGTGAGTTCCCAGCGGCCGGTTCCCGCGAGCGTCCGCAGCAGGCGGGCGAAACTCGTCCCGTAGCGGCGGGTGCGCCGGAAGAGGGCGTCCGGTCCCGTCACGACGGCGACGCGGTCGCCCAGTTCGGGGTCGTCGGTCGGCTCGTCGACGAGTTCGTACATCAGCCCCAGTCGCTTCACCGCGGTCACGAGTCGCTTTGGGTCCGAGGACCGCGCCCGCAACTCGACGGCGTCGAACAGCGCGGTCTGGGCGAGCGAGAGGTCGTACTGCACCAGGAGTGACTCGGGGTCCCAGCGCGGCTCGAAGGCCGTGAGCACCTGTCGCTCGGGCAGGTCGGCGTACAGCGAGTCGGCCACGTCCGCGGCGGTGATGGCGTCGCCGCGGGGTTCGCCGTCCGCCCGTCCGTCACTCCGGCTCCCTGGTCGGCGGTTCAGCCGCGCCGCGGCCCGTTCGAGTGCCCGGTCGCGTTCGGTCTCGGTGACGACGCCCACGTCGGCGGCGGTCTCGAAGGCCAGCCGACGGGCACGCTCCGGTCGAACCGGCGCCCGCGTCTCGAAGACGGCGT
The DNA here is from genome assembly GCA_964593395.1 of uncultured Halobacteriales archaeon. GTDB lineage: Archaea > Halobacteriota > Halobacteria > Halobacteriales > SW-7-71-33 > SW-7-71-33. The sequence continues at coordinate 789 of CAZQHW010000190.1, read as the reverse complement.
CGCGCTCCAGTAAGTCGGACAGCCCCCGAACGAACTTGAACTCCTCGGCGTCGCGCTCGACGGCTTCGAGCGCCTCGGAGAGGGCGGCCTTCGGCTCGCCGACCGCTCCCTGGTAGACGCCGAACACCCTGCGTGCGAGGTCGGCGGCGTCGGGCTCGTCGGCCGCGAACTGCGGCCGGTACCCTCCACCACGCCGGGAGACCCGCAGGAGGTCCTTTTTCAGCACACCAGCCGCTTCGGCGCGCAGCAAAAAGTGCTCTCGGTCCTGGCCGGCTCACGGTCGCCGGTGACGATGGCAAGAAATTCAACGGGTCCCCGAGATCGGCAGATATGGAGCGCACTCGGCGGGGGCTGCTCGCGGCCGGCGGAGCGGGATTGCTGGCGGCACTCGCCGGCTGTGGCAGCGGCGTCGACCCCCAAGAGACGGCCGACGGCGACGGGAACGACGCGGCGACGCCGACGCCCACGCCGACCCCGGATCCGGCGCCGAACCTCTCGTTCGACGGGTTCGAACTGCTCGAACCCGAGGACTTTCTGGTCGTGGCGGTGACGGTGGTCAACGACGGCGACGAACCCGGCGCCGCGACGCTCGAACTGTACGTCCGGGTCGGCGACGAGGAGACGATCCGGGAGCGGGCGGTGTCACTGGACGTCGGCGAACGGGAGACCTACCGCTTCGAGTTCGAGTCCTACACGCGACAGGAGGCCTTCGAGGACGGGTCGATCGACCCGCAGTTCCGCCCCGCGAACGGGGAGTGACCCTGACGGCTACCGCCGCCGCTCGGCGAC
>CAZQHW010000189.1:0-4978 GCA_964593395.1 uncultured Halobacteriales archaeon | reverse complement strand
CGAGTCGCCAGTCCATGACGGCGGTGTAGTTGCTGATGATGTCGGCACACCCCGCGGTGGTGAGTTCCCAGGGGGCGTCGGCGAGAATCTCCGTGTCGGCGACGACGGCGACGGGCGGTTCGGCGGCGACGGAGTGGCGACTGTCGCCGTCGGGCACGGAGCCGCGCCCGGAGACGATGCCGTCGTGACTGGCCGCCGTGGGTACCGAGACGAACCCCAGGCCGAGGTCCTCGGCGGCCATCTTCGCGATGTCGATGGCCTTGCCGCCGCCGACGCCGACGAGGTAGCCCGCGTCGTGGTCACGGGCCCGCTCGATGACGCGCTCGACGGCGTCGAAACTGGCGTCCTCGACGACGACGGTGGCCGTCTGTCCGCCCAGTTGGTCGCCGACGGCGTCGCCCGCGATCGAGCGCGGCGTGGGACTGGTGACCACGAGCGGGTTCCCCGAGACGGGGAGACTCCCGACCACCTCACCGACCTGGTCGACGACGCCGTGGCCAACGACGACGTCGCGAGGGAGCCGGATCCAGGTGGACTTCTCGAACATACCACACAGGGGTGTCGGCCGCGCACAAACGCTTTATCATCTGCTCTAACTGGCCACCGCCCTTTTATCGCGTCGTGTCGTTGTAACTGAAAGAACAGTGCAGGTGTCACCGGTTGTGGGGGCGGCCGCGGGGGTGGCAGGGGTAACGGCGGCGCTTGCCGTGTACGGCTGGCGTCGCCGGGCGGAGCCCGGCGGCCGCTGGTTCGGCGCGCTGATGCTGTTTGCCGCAATCTGGGCCGGGGTGTACGCGGTGGGGCTTGCGGTCCCGGCCGGGCAGACGGAAACCCGTGTGGCCGTCGAGAAGGTCATGTTCGTCGGTGTCATCGGAGTCCCGGTGGCGTGGGTCGCCTTTGCGGCGACGTACGCCGGCTACTGGACCGACCCGTTCCGGGTCCGTCGCCGCGTCGCCCTCCTCTCGGTCGTCCCGCTCGTGTGCCTGGTCGGTGCGCTGACGAACTCCGCTCACGGCCTCTACTTCTCCGCCGCGGAACCGGTCGCCGGGGACGCCGCCGGTCGCCTGACCGCGGTCGTCTACAACTACGAGGCGCTGTTTCTCGTGTTCACCGTGTATGGGTGGACACTCGTGCTCGCGGGAACGGTCGTTCTGTTGCGGACGGCGATCACGGCGGACGACCTCTACACCGGCCAGGCGGTCGCCCTGGCGGTCGGGGCGGTCGTGCCGGCGCTGAGCAGCGTCGCCTCCGTCACGGGCACCGTACCGGTCGATGGTCTCGACGTCACCCCCTTCGGCCTCGCCGTCACGGGGGTCGCGCTGGCCTACGCGCTCGCACAGACGAAGTTTCTCGACCGTGCACCTGCCACCCACCGACTCGGGCGGGCGGCGGTCGTCGAGAACGTCAGCGAGGGGGTGGTCGTCGTCAACGGCGACGGGGACGTGACCGACGTCAACCCGGTCGTGGAGTCGCTGGTCGGCGTCGACCGCGCGGATCTGGTGGGGTATCCGGTCGAGCGGGCGCTGGCGCCGGTGATAGCCGACGCGGAGGGCGACCCCAACTCCGTCACCGACATGCACGGCGAGACGGTCCACGTGGGCGACGACTGGTTCGAGGTGCGGGTCTCGGCGCTGTCGAACCGCGCCGACCGGTCGGTCGGTCACGTGCTCACGCTGCGTGACGTCTCCGACCGGCGTGCCCGCGAGCAGCGACTCCAGGTGATGAACCGGCTCCTGCGGCACAACTTCCGCAACGAGGTGACCGTCGTCCACGGGTTCGCCGAGTTGCTGGAGGACCGTCTCGACGGCCGCGAAAAGGAGATGGCCGCCCGGGTCCACGAGGTCGGCGCCGAACTCGTCGAGCGCGTCGAGAAGGCCGCAAGCGTCGAGCGCGTCGCCGACCTCTCCGACGTGGAGCCGGACGCGGTCGACCTCGCGGCGCTGTCCCGCGAGGTCGTCGAGGAAGTGGACGGCGTCCACGACGCCGACGTGACGGTGGAGGTCCGCGGGCGACCGGTGCTGGCCCGCGTCGTCATGGAGAACGCGGGGATGATACTGCGAAACCTCCTGGAGAACGCCGTCGAGCACAACGACAATGACACGCCTTCCGTGACCGTGACAGTCGACGGCGACGACGACTGGGTCGAGATGACCGTCGCCGACGACGGGCCCGGCTTACCGGAGCACGAGCGGGCGGTGCTCGACCTGGGACGCGAGACGGAACTCGAACACGGCTCCGGACTGGGGCTGTGGCTCGTCTACTGGTGCGTGCAGGCGGCCGACGGCGAGGTCCACTTCGAGGACAACGACCCCCGCGGAACCGTCGTCAGGGTCGGGTTCCCGGCCGTCAGTCCCGCCGAGGCGGCGTCCGAGACGGTCGTCCCGAGCGGCGACCGGTCGTCCACCGTCGTGCAGGAGGCGGGTGCCGCCGAGGACGACCGACCACCGGCCGGAGTCGCGCCCGCGGAGACGCAGGACTAGACGGTGTCCAACACGTCGAGGACGCGGCGCTCGGTCTCGCGGTCGGGGCCACGGTCGCGGCCAGTGCGGTCACTCTCGCGGTGGTCGGCGACGCTGCGCTCGTAGGCGGTCGACAGCGGCGTCGACTCCCACCCCAGCGCGGCGAGTTTCGCCGTCGAGAGCACGTGTGGCGGGTCACGGTACAGCGGGAACGCGTCCCGCGAGAGGTCACCCGCCGCGAGTTCGCGCTCGCCGGCCGTGACGACCTCCACCTCGGTGTCGAGCGTCTCGGCGATCAGTTCCACGGTGCCTCGCAGCGTCGTCAACTGGCGGTCACCGGCGTTGTACGCCTCCCCCGCTGCACCGCGTTCGGCGACGACCCGGAGCGCGCGGGCCACGTTCTCGACGTAGACGCGATGCCAGAGGTTGGTGCCGTCGCCCGGGACGACGACGCGGTCGTGCTCGTGCACGCGGTCGATCCAGTAGTCGAACCGCTCGGTGTAGTCGTGGGGGCCGTACACGACCGGCGGACGCACGCTCATCGCCCGCACGCCCCGCTCGGCCGCCTCGAACACCGCGCGGTCACCCTCGGCCTTCCGGGCGCCGTAGGTCGCCGCCGAGTCGTCGACGGCCTGCTCCTCTGTGCAGGGCTTCAAGCGAGTCCCGTTCTCGCGTTTCGGTATCTCCTCGGCGCCGTAGGCCGCTCCCGAAGAGACGTACACGTAGGCGTCGACGTCCTCGAACACCCGGGTCGCGGTCCGCACGTCCCGCGGATGGTACGCCACCATGTCGATAACGACGTCGGGGTCGACCTGCTCGCGGGCCCGCTCCAGGGCCGTGTCGTTCGTGCGGTCACCCTCGACGTGGTCGACGCCGTCGTTGTCTGTGAACGGGTCGTCGTGGTTCCCGCGGTTGAACGTCGTCACCGCGTAGTCGTGATCGAGAAGATGTTCGACGGTGTGGCGCCCGATGAACCGCGTGCCGCCGACCACGAGCGCGCCGTTTCCGACTGTCTCACTCATACCTGCCGCTGGCAGGCGGGCGACTAAACCGTGGCGTCACGCGGGCGACGGTTGAAGTGTAATAACACGACCAGGCCCCCCGTGCGCTGACGTTCATTCGGCGGGGCCAGGAGAGGGCGGCGCGAGTCCCGTCGGTCCACGGTGCGCCGCCGTTCGCCGTTCGACGCCTCACCGAGGAGTCACAAGAGCGAGGCGGCCCCGCGTCGGGCCACTCTCAGTACGTCTTCGCGAAGTAGGCAGTCTCCTCGCTGTCCTCGCCACAGACGGCACACTCGTCGTCGATTGGCTCGGCGTCCTTCTCGTCCTCCATCGGGAGCAAGACGATCTCGGCGGCGATCTCGTCCTTTATGACGGTCTCGCAGGCCTCGTCGCCACACCAGGCCGCGCGGACGTAGCCGCCGTGCTTACCGATGGTGCCGAGGATCGTCTCCGGACTGTCGGCGTCGCGGACGTTCTCCTCCAGGCGCTCCGCGGCGTCGTCGTACAGCTTCTGGTGGACACGGTCGAGGTGGTCCTCGACGGCGTCAGCGAGGTCGGCGCGGTCGACCTCGTGTGTCTCACCGTCGGGACGGTGCACGAGCGTCACCGTCTCGTCTTCGACCTCGTTCGACCCCACCTCGACCCGCAGCGGGACGCCTTTCAACTCCCACTCGTTGAACTTGAACCCGGGGTTGCGCTCGTCGCGGTCGTCGAGTTCGACCCGGTAGTCGGCGAGGGCGTCGGCGAGGTCGTCGGCGTAGTCGAGCACCGCCTCGCGGTCGTCCTCGCCCCAGATGGGGACGATCGCGACCTGCTCGGGGGCGACGACGGGGGGAAGAACGAGTCCCTGGTCGTCGCCGTGGGCCATCAGCATCGCGCCCATCGCTCGCCAAGAGAACCCCCAGGAGGTGGTGTGGGCGGTGCGTTCGGTCTCGTCCTCGTCGGTGTAGGTGATCTCGAACGCCTCGGCAAAGGACTGGCCGAGATAGTGCGAGGTCGCCCCCTGGACGGACTTGCCGTCGGGCATCAGCGCCTCGACCGTCGTCGTGGTGTCGGCGCCGGGGAACTTGTCGTGGTCGGGCTTGCGACCGACGAGGGCGGGCAGCGCGAGCACCTCCTCGTACACCTCCTCGTACTGCTGCAGGCGCAACATCGTCTCCTCCCAGGCGCCGTCGTGGTCCCTGTGGGCGGTGTGGCCCTCCTGCCAGAGGAACTCCTTCGTGCGGAAGAACGGCTTCGTCTCGGTCGCCTCCCACCGGACGACCGAACACCACTGATTGATCCGCAGCGGGAGGTCACGGTGCGATCGTGTCCACTGTGCCAGGAAGGGTGCGATGATCGACTCGCTCGTCGGTCGAACCGCCAGTCGCTCTTCGAGTTCCTCGTTCCCGCCGTGAGTTACCCACGCGACTTCGGGGTCGAACCCTTCGACGATATCTTTCTCCCGTTCGAGATAGCTCTCGGGGATGAACATCGGGAAGTAGGCGTTCTGGACGCCGGTGTCCTTGAACCAGCCGT
>CAZQHW010000188.1:0-5007 GCA_964593395.1 uncultured Halobacteriales archaeon | reverse complement strand
CGGGAGGCGACGGTCTTATTCGGCGTGAGTGACAGGGTGGAGAGGGTATGAACGACCTGCGTACGGGCCTGAGTTACGGCGACGTACTCCTGGTTCCGCAGCGGTCACCGGTCGACAGCAGGAGCGACGTCGACCTCTCGACCCGGTTCACGCCCGGGATCGAGGTCGACGTGCCGTTCGTCTCGGCGGCGATGGACACCGTCACGGAGGGGGAGTTGGCGGCGGCGCTCTCCCGTGCCGGCGGGATCGGCGTCGTCCACCGCTTTCTGACCCCCGAGCGCCAGGCCGAGGAGGTCGCGAGCGTCCCCGACGACGGGCGGGTCGCCGCCGCCGTCGGGATCGACGAGGACCACGTGGCCCGCGCCGAGGCGCTGCTGGCGGCGGGGGCAGACGCCCTCGTCATGGACGTGGCCCACGGTCACCTCGACCGCACCCTGGACGCCGTGGCCACGCTCCGGGCCGAGTTCCCCGACGCCGAGTTGGTCGCGGGCAACGTCGCCACTGCCGAGGGCGTCACGGACCTCGCGGCGGCCGGTGCCGACTGCGTGAAGGTGGGTGTCGGCCCTGGGTCACACTGCACCACGCGGGAGGTCGCCGGCGCTGGCGTCCCACAGTTGACCGCGGTCGACGACTGTGCCGACGCCGCTCGCGAGGCCGGCGTGACGCTCTGCGCCGACGGCGGGGTGCGCAACTCCGGCGACGCCACAAAGGCGCTGATGGCCGGCGCGGACACGGTGATGCTCGGCAGTCTGTTCGCGGGCAGTGCCGAGGCTCCCGGCGCCGTCGTCGATGTCGACGGCGACCGCTACAAGCGCTCCCGCGGCATGGCGACCACGGCGGCGGCCGAGGCCCGCGACGACAAGGACCCCGACGTCGTCGCCGACGAGGGTGTCGAGGCGCTCACACCGTACAAGGGACCCGTCGGCGGCGTCGTGGCGGAACTCGCCGCCGGCGTGCGCTCCGGGCTGTCGTACTGTGGCGGACACGCGATCCCCGCGGCCCGTGAGCGGGCGGAGTTCGTCCGCGTCGCCGCCGGCGCGAAGGAGCGCGAGGGTGCCCACGGCGACCACGACTGGGAGGGTGTCGACGTCGACACCGCCGCCGACCCCGTCGAGGGCGACGACTGACGCGACGTCTCTCCCGTGAGAGCGCCACCGCATCCTGGCGTCTCGTGGCGGGCCGCCGCCGACGCTCAGGCGGGTCGCCCTGTCCGTGTCGTTCCACGGGTCGGGCACCGATCAGAGTTGTGCGGTGTTCGAAACACTGGTCGGCGCCCTGTGTCTGTCGCCGATAGCATCGGACGCGTGAATGGCTTCGGTCCTGTCTCGAGTCGACGAGAGGTGTCTGGCGCTCTTCAGCCGTCTCGCCCGGACGGATGCTGTAGTAGTGTGACAACATTGCAAAACTACTAAACCGCCCGAGCGAGTAGTACGGTCCGGATGAGTGACCCAGACGCGGTCGACGAGATCCGAGAGCAACGACGCAAAGAACTGGTGAACCAGACACAGACCGACGGAGAGGGCGAGGACGGAGCGACCCAACCGGGTGGCCCCGACGACCCCGTCCAGGTCGAGAGCGGTGATCACTTCGCGGAACTGACCGAGGGCGGTGTCGTCCTGGCTGACTTCTACGGGGACTGGTGTGCTCCCTGTCGACAACTGGAACCGATCGTCGAGCGCGTGGCAGCGACCACCCGAGCGACGGTCGCGAAGGTCGACGTCGACGAGCACCAGGCGCTCGCACAGCAGTACGGCGTCAGGGGTGTGCCGACGATGGTGCTGTTCAGTGACGGCGAGGCCGTCGAGCGGGTCGTCGGGGTTCGTGGCGAGAGCGAACTCACGGATCTCGTCGAGAGTCACGCCTGAGCCGGCGTCGTCAGGGAGCCGTCCCGACTGCGGACAGCTGTTTTCCCCGCCGAACGACGGCGGGTGTCAGACGTCTCTTGTGCCGTCACGGCGACCGCTCCGGCCGACGGGCGTGGGTCTCGACTATCTGTACAAAGTTCTCGAACACCCGTGCGGTCTCGCGAGCAGCGGCGGCGTTCGTCTCGGTGAGCGTGTCGCGGACCGACCGCAGGCGGTCCTCGGGAAGTTCCTTTCCGTCGATGACCCACTCGGCCGTCTGGCGGTCGTACTCGGGGTGGAACTGGACGCCGAACGACGACCCGAGGCGAAACGCCTGGAGACCGTAGTCGTTGCGTGCGAGTTCGACCGCCCCCGAAGGTAACTCGGCGACGCGGTCCGAGTGCGTCTGGAAGGCGGTGAACGAGGCGGGCACGTCCGCGAACAGCGGGTCCTCGCCGACGTGTTCGACGGTGCGGTAGCCGAGTTCGTACTCGCCCATGTCGACCACGCGTCCACCCAAGGCCTGTGCGAGAAACTGGTGGCCCCAGCAGATTCCCAGCACCGGTACGTCCGCCCGGTGCAGGTCCCGCGCCCACGCCGTCAACTCGTGGATCCAGTTCTCGTCGTCGTACACGGCAGTCTGTGAGCCGCTGACGACCACGCCGTCGTACTGCCAGACGTCGCCCGTCGCCGACGGGGGGAACTGTCCGTTGCTGACCTTGTACGTCGTCACGTCTGCCCCGGCCGCCTCGAGTTCACGGGTGAGGTTGCGCTCCGCCGGGGTGTCGCCGACCGAGGCGTCGATCACTGCTATCTCGGTTCTCATAGTTGTGGGTTAAAGATACAATACTATCTGTCTTTCGACCGTCGTGCGGTACGTACACGACCGTGACAGGGCTCTGTCGGGCGATCGGTGAGTTCCGAACGGTGGTGACCCCGTCTCTCCGTCGCCCGCCAGTGTGCCGGCTGAATTTCGTACTTACTGCAATTTTATTGGGCCGACGCCAACGCCAAAATGCTTTTTCAGGCGTCAAGACTCGAAATTCTGGAGATACGTCCGCCTCGATCGGTCCGTAATATGGTTTTTTCGGAACACTATTAACCGTGCGGTGTGTAGGGTGTGTATGGATGTAAACGTCGGAAGCACGGACAAGCTCACTCGGATCGCCGTCGGTGCCGTTGCAGGGCTGCTGTCGATCGGCGTCCTCGTCGGGTCGGTGTCGCTGCCGGCGGTTCTCTCGCCGGTGCTCGGACTCGTGGCCGTGATCATGCTCGTGACCGGATACACGGGTCTCTGTCCCGTCTACTCGCTGCTCGGGGTCGACACCTGCTCGGCGACGGCGTAAGGAGTCGTTCGTAAACCGTACAACTCTTTCTGGTCGATACCCGGTCGAGAACGGGCTGGTGCGCGGGCCGACGGCGACAACCGTGCCCACCGCGACGAGGCTGTCGATCGGGACCGGTGGCCACACGCCCGGTGCAGACGGGCGGACACGCCGGCGGCGAGTGCTCCCGGCGGCCACAGTCACGGCGGCGTGACGGTCCCGGTGCTCACCTCACTCCCGGTACAGCGAGTAGGTGATGACGGCGAAGCCGACGAGCGTGAGCACGCTCTGGACGAGGACGCCGACGAGTACGCCCTGCGTGCCGGTCAGGTCGAGGACCTCGCCGCCGATGTCGGTCGCCCCCCCGAGCACGCTCCCCAGCGTGACCACCCCGAAGCCGACGGCCAGCGCCCGCAGTTCGCGGGCCTCGGTGCGGCGGTAGGCGGCGTACGCGAGGTAGGTGATGGTCCCCCCGAGAACGACGGTCAGCGTCTTCGTGACCGCGATGGCGACGGTGAGGTGTGTCACTGGCCCGCCTCCCGTCTGACCTCGCCCCACATCGACGCCAGGCGGTCCGCGGGGTCCTCCGCGGGGCGCTCGACGCTCGCCTGGAGGCTGCGGTCCTCGCCGAGTGCGACGACGATCGCCTCGAAGTCCGTCCGGTAGCGGGTGGCGTGGTGGCCGTCCGGCCGTACCTCGACGCTCTCCGCTAACAGGTCCGCGTCGGACAGTCGGTCCAGTTTCCGGTAGGTCGTCGAGGAGGGGATGTCACACGCGTCGGACACCTCCTCGGCGGTCATCGGCTCCTCGAGGGCGGCGACGATCGCCCGACAGTCCTCGTCGTTGAGGGCGTCGAGCACCGGCTCCAGCGGTGGCTCCGACTTCCCCGTTTGTCGAGACCGCGGCTCCCGCGCCATGCCCTCCTCCCGACTTCCAGCCCAATCAGCCCCTCGCTTTCGACCGTCGCGCTCACGAGAGCGGTCTGGCAGAGAGCAGCCCCACGGCGAGGAGGTACGCCGCCGTCCCGAGCAGGTGCGTTCCGAGCCCGCCACTCCCGAAAAGGGCGGCGACCGCGCCGGCGCCGCCACCCACCCCGAGCGCCGACAGCAGTGGCACCGCACACCCCACGCAGGACAGCACTGCCACCAGTCCGCCTGCCGCCCCCGGCAAGAGCCCGCTCCCGACCGCGAGAGCGTCGCCGACGGCGGCGTACGCAAGGTAACCCAGCACGCCGTACCCGACGACACGGAACGGGACGAGCGTCAGGGCGACGACCCCGTGGGACCGCAACACCGGCCCCCACCACGGCGGCAACAGCGCCAGGTCCACGCCCCCGCCTGTCCCCCCGACGGCGACCAGCCCCGCCACCCACGCGAGGAGAAGTCCGTACCCCAGGCCGACGACGGCCGCGACCGCCCGGCGCCGGCCCGTCGCCACCGGTCGGTCGACGTGGTCGACGGCGACCACCGCGGCGGTGATCCACACCAACGGCACGGCCATCCACCGCAGGGCGGCGATCCCCGCGTCGGTCAGCACCAGGTACGTGAGTCCGACCCCCGCCTGCGCCCCGAGCGCGAGCACCGCGGTACGGACTGCCCGGCCGGCGACGAGCGGCGCCGGATGCGAGCGGACGAGGCTCACGTCCGCTCACCTCTCTCCCGGTCGCCAGCCCCGCCGGGAACGCCCCCGTCGGTCGCCGCCGGCGCGGTCGTCGGTCGCGTCCCGCCCGTTGGCGACGGCTCGCGCTCGCCCTCCTCGCGCAGCGACCGGGCGGAGTTAGTGACGACGAGCAGGCTGGAGGCGGCCATCGCGACCGCGGCCAGCAGCGGGCTGATGAC
>CAZQHW010000187.1:1601-5012 GCA_964593395.1 uncultured Halobacteriales archaeon | reverse complement strand
CGCTCGATCGTCTCGCCGAGTGACGGCGTCCGTCGAGTCGCCGCGCCGTCGTCGCTCTCGCCGTCTCGCTCACTGTCCTGGTCCCGCTCGGCCGAGCGGACGACCGTCACCGAAGGACTGGTGTCGTCGCTGGCCGCCTCGTCGTCGCCGTTTTCGCCCTCGTTTCGGTCGTCGCCGGACAGTCGGTCGGTCGTCCCGGCGTCGTCGGTGAGGCGGTCGACGACCCGGTCGGCTATCTCGTCCATCTCGTTCTCTGAGAGACTCGTGTCGTCTTTTCCAGTCATACTTCGACTCTAGAAGACGTTGTAAGACGCACAGTGTTAAGCGTTCGGGTGAGACCGCAGACGAGTCGGCCTGTGGCGGGCGCGAACTCGTGGCCGTCGTCGACGGTTGGTGGGTCTCTGTCAGGTTCGTCGCCCGATGGGTCACGGAGACGCTAGTCACTGCAGGGGTCAGAAACTCGACAGAGGGGCGCCGTGTGTCAGTTCGCTCCCGACGGGTCGCCGCCGGTCTGCTCGGCGGGCGGCGTCCCGCCCTCCGCCGCGACCCCAGCGATCAAAGCGCGGACACTCGTGACCGCTATCCATCCGATCTGTGCCGTGTACAGCGACCCGTCGTCGGTCACTCGCCGCAGAACGAGCACGAACCCCGCCCCGGTCGTCGCGTGTAGGTACAACACCACGGCGGCGAACAGCGGCGTCACCGAGGTGACCTGCACCGTGGTGATCCGCCCGACCGCGACCGTCTCCGCCGTCCACAGGGCGCTCCCCGTCGGGTCCACGGCGATCAGGACACCGAGACCGACCGCGGGGATGGACAGGACCGCCGTAGTCCCGCCCGTGGCGTACTCCTGCCGACCGGCGTACGCGAGTCCGAACAGCAGCCACCAGACGCCGACCATCGCGGCGACCAGCGTGCCCCCCTCGATCGCGACGCGGTCCGTGCCGAGAGCGCCGCTCAGTCCGACCGCGTACAGCGTCAGCCAGGCGGTGTCGGTCAGCGTCAGCGCGACGAACGGCCACCGGGCCGGCGTCGCCTTCCGCCGCCAGGCGTACGCCCCGAGTCCGAGAGAGACGGCCGCTCCCACGAGTAACCCGGCCACGTACGGTGACCCTACCACCCCCGGCATCCGGTACGGTGTCTCACAGGCCGCTCCCCCGTGGAAAGAGGCTCGTGCCCCTCGCGGTGCTACCGGAAGTCGAACCGTGGCCGGTCGGGGTAGTCCTCCAAGGGCACGTCGGGGTCGACCTCGCGGCCGTTCTCGAAGCGAACGAAACTCACGTAGTACGTCCGCCCACAGCCGTCGGCCCCGGGGTCCGGGTCCTCGGCGCCGCCCTCGCCTGCCGTGCTCACCTGGGGAGCGGTCCCCTCGGTCTCCCCGGATACCTCGTCGGGAGCGTCCGGGACGCCCTCGACCGCCACGTCGCCCAGGCACACCATCTCGATCCCGTCGGCGTGTTCGGTGAAGTCGTGGCCCTCGACGCCGTCGGTGGCGGGGGCGTACTCCCAGCCGTCCATCGGTTCGCGGGTCACGCAGCGGTCGGCGAGGTGTCCCTCGCGCTCGACGCCGGTGACCGCGCCGCAGTAGGGGCAGTGGTAACTGACCTCGACCATACGCTCGAAGGGCGCCGCGCGGGGGTAAACACCCCGGTCCGGCACCAGTCACGGGTCTGTCGACAGGGCCAAAGGCTCATATCCGGCCCCCGGCATGGACTCACGTGTTGCGGATCGACGCGCCGCCGTCGGCGGTTCGTGGCTGGGTGATGAACGCTCTCGAACTGTCGGACGTGACGGACCAGCGCTCCGTCGGTGACCACGTCGTCGGTGTCACGCCAGAGAACGGTCGGGTCGTCGTCCAGTTCGCCGCACCGATGGGACTGCCGTCGACCCTCGTCGGGGTCACGACGGTGCCACCGGCGGCGGACCCCCACACGGAGCCGCCGGGAGACTTTATGACGAACCTGAGCAGTGTCGTCCCCGAGCGGGCCACCGTCGAGCGGATCCTGGAGGAGAGCGACGCCGGGAGCGCGGTGAGCACCGGATGGGCAGCCCTGGGTCGGGAGCCGGCGGTGTCGGCCACGGGGCGGTACTCGCTGGGGGAGCCGGTGTACGAAATCGACGTAGAGGGCCGGGTCGTGAGCGCCGAACTGGTGCGGACCGACGCCGCGCTCGGGGCGGTCCAGGCGGCCGTCGGGACGCCGCTGCGGTCTGTCAGGCGAGGGACCGGCGGCGAGTACTACGTCGTCGGCGACGAGGTCGTCCGTGACGCGTTCGGTGAGAGCGTGCTCTCGCGAGAGCGGATGGCTGACTTGCTCGGCGGTCTCGACGTCGTCGGGACGCTCGTCGTGGACGACCGCCTCGGGGTGGTCCGGCACGTTCTCGACCCGTTCGAGGACCCCGAGCGGCTCCACAGGCAGGCCGAGGCGGTGGTCGCCGTCGCCCGGGCGGTCGAGGACGACACCTGACCGGGTCGAGGCGACCGGCCGCCAGGTGTGGGTACGGGGAAAACGGACTTGACGGACGCCCCCGAGGGACCGCTGTGTACAGGATCGACCGACCGGCGACGGAGACCGTCTCGCTCGTCAGGCAGGCGCTCACCGGGGCCGACGTGGACGAGGTGTACGTCGAGGGCAACGTCGTGATGGGGACGATGGCGGTCCCGGGAAGGGGTGACCGGCCACTGTGGATCGTGGAGGTCGACCTGGGCGCACCGCCGGACGGCGAGGGGACGTTCGTCTCCGTCGCGGTCAGGTTCAACGACGACCTCGTGCCCGGTCAACGCCTGTCGCCGGGACTCGGGTCGGCCCCACAGGTCGGCCAGCGTGTCGTCGACGAGTTGCGCTCGGTTGCCGGCAACGACTTCTACCGGGTCCCCGGACCGGAGGACGCCCCGGAGTCGTCGCCCGACGGGTGGGAGCGGGTCGGGTCTCACCGTGCGTTCGGTGACACCGGGATGCGCTCGATGGGCCGGGACGTGTACGAGGTGTCGACCGGCGGGCGTGTCGCCACGGTGTCGGTGGTCCGCCCGGAGCGCCACGACGCCGGCCGCGCCGCCGCTGTCAGTACCCCCCTCGGCGTCGCCCGTGCGGGCACCGGCTTCGAGTGTTACTTCGACGGCGACGGCGAGTTCACCCGGTACGACTACGGCGACGAGGGCGTCGAACTCTCCGACGACGTGTGGCAGTCCGTCCGGTCGCTGTCACCGTTTGGCCTGCTGGTCGTCGACGACCGCCTCGGAACGACCGAGCACGTCCTGCCGGAGGTCGTGACCGACCCGGACACGCTGCTCGAACACGCACAGACCGTCGTCTCGCTGGCGAGTGCCGTCGAGCAGGCCGTCGAGGCCACGGTCTGACCGCCCTTGATACCAGTCCGGCGACCAGCGTCGGGCGTGTTCAGGATCGACCGACC
>CAZQHW010000187.1:0-1501 GCA_964593395.1 uncultured Halobacteriales archaeon | reverse complement strand
CCGTCGTCGAGGAACTGGCGGCACTCGCGGGTGACGACATGACCCGGCTCTCGGTCCCGCGCGACGACTCGCCGGACCCGACCGGGGCCTGAGACCCCCGACGGAGCACAACTGCAAAGACCGCCGGCCCGAACACTCGAGCATGATCGACGAGACGGTCGAGGAGATCCGCGAGATGCGGACCCACTCCTCCTCGACGGTGGCCGTGAAGGCTGCTCGGGCGCTGCGTGAGTTGCAGGAACGAGAGTACGTCACTGTGGAGGAGTACCTCCGGGCGCTGGAGCGCAACGGGGCAGCACTGCGGCGGGCGAACCCCTCGCACGCCTCCTTGCAGAGCGCCGTCCGCGAGGTGGTCGAGGCGGTCGACGAGGGTGACCCCGAGGACATCTCCGCCGCAAAGCGTCGCACGGGCGAGGCGATCGACCAAGTGGTCGAGACGATCCAGGGCGCAAAGCGGGCGGCCGCGGAGAACGCCGCCCGCGAACTCGACGACGGGATGACGATTCTGACCCACGACTACTCCTCGACGATTCTGGAGACGCTGAGGGTCGCCGTCGACGGCGACAAGACGGTGGAGGTGTACGTCACCGAGGCCCGGCCACGCTATCTCGGCCGGAAGACCGCCCGGGCGCTGGCCGACCGTGACGGCGTCGAGACCCACCTGGCCGTCGACTCCGCGGCGGGATACTACTTGGAGGAGTGCGACGAGGTGCTCGTGGGCATGGACTGCATCGTGGGCGGGACGCTGTACAACCGCGTCGGTACGCTGCCGATCGTAGCGACCGCCGCCCACCTCGACGTCCCCGTGAGCGTCGTCGGCTCCGCCGCGAAACTCATCGAGCAGGGGTTCGTGTTCGAAAACGAGTTTCGCCCCCCGAGCGAGGTGATGCGGGAACCCGCCGAGGGGTTCGCCGTCGAGAACCCATCGTACGACGCCACGCCCGTCGAACTGATCGACCGGGTGATCACCGACGAGGGCGTGCAACAGCCCTGAGACCCTGGTTCGGCGTCGCTCGCCGGGCGGAGGCTCTCGTCACTCGTCGATCGACGGCGCCTCGTCTCGACCGACGCGGACCTCGTGTGCCTCGATGTCCTCGTACGAGGCGACCTGCCCGCCTACGGTGACGGTGCCGTCGTCGGTCTCGAGGGTGAGTGTGGCCACCTCCTCGCCCTCGGCGTGTGTCTCGGCGACGCGGCCCCGAACCACCCGCGGGGACCCCGTCTCCACGTCACGACCGTCGACGGTGGCGTAGAGGTCGCCGCCGTGCTCTCGGTACGCCGGCAGGTCGTTCACGCACCGCCGGATCGAGGCGTACCGCCGTGGTAGCGGTCCCAACTCCTCGCTCGTGAACAGCGTCCGCTCACTGGTCGTCCACAGCACCGTGCGGTAGAAGCCCGAGACGAGAAAGCCAAGCGCCGAGCGCTCGAAGATGACGCCGTAGCGGTCGCGGTCGTCCCGAAGGGCGTCCTGGGTGGCGTACACCGAGCGCTCGCCGTCGGC
>CAZQHW010000186.1:0-5017 GCA_964593395.1 uncultured Halobacteriales archaeon | reverse complement strand
CCCACCGGACGTGCTCGTGACGACACCGGAGACGCTGCAGGCGATGCTCACCGGCTCCCGCCTGCGGGAGGCGCTGGCGGACGTCGCCCACGTCGTCGTCGACGAGATACACGAACTCGCTGCCGCGAAGCGCGGCGCCCAACTCACCGTCGGCCTGGAGCGACTGCGCGAACTCGCGGGTGAATTCCAGCGGGTCGGCCTGTCGGCGACCGTCGGCGCTCCCGACGAGGTCGGAGCCTTTCTCACCGGCGGTCGGGGCTGCACGGTCCGCACGGTCGAGGCGGGTGCCGACCTCGACCTGGACGTGGTTCGCCCCGAGGTGACCGCCGCGGACGAGCGCCTGGCGGCCGAACTCGCGACCGACGCCGAGACGGCGAGCCACGTGCGGGCGATCCGCGAGTTGGTCGCCGACCACGAGTCCACGCTGGTCTTCGTGAACACCCGCCAGACGGCGGAGGCGATGGGCGCCCGGGTGAACGCCCTCGACCTGCCGATCGGCGTCCACCACGGCTCGCTGTCGAAGGAGGCCCGGGTGGCCGTCGAGAACCGGTTCAAAGCCGGCGAGGTCGACGGCCTGATCTGCACCTCGTCGATGGAGTTGGGCATCGACGTGGGTCGCGTGGACCACGTGGTGCAGTTTGGCTCTCCGCGGCAGGTGACCCGACTGCTGCAGCGCGTGGGGCGGGCGGGCCACCGCGAGAACCAGCAGTCGGCGGGGACGGTCGTCACCCGCGGGACCGACGACACGATGGAGGCGATGGCGATCGCCCGCCGGGCCCGCGAGGGCGAGGTCGAACCCGCGGCCATCCACGACGGGTCGCTCGACGTCGTCGCCAACCAGGTGCCCGGAATGGTGATGGAGCGGGAGTCGATCCGGGCGATGCGGGCCTACCGGATCGTCACCGACGCGTACCCGTTTCGCGACCTGGCGGAGACACAGTTCAAGTCGGTGTTGCGGGAACTCGCCGACAACCGCGTGGTGTGGCTGGAGGAGGGCCGCGACCGGATCGAGGCCACCGGCGGCACCCGCACGTACGTGTACGACAACCTCTCGATGATCCCCGACGAGGCGACCTACGACGTGAAAGACGTCGCCAGCGGGGGGCGGGTCGGCACCCTCGACGAGCAGTTCGTCCGCAACTTCGCCGAGGTCGGGGCGACGTTCATCCAGCGCGGCGAGATGTGGCGGATCGTCCAGGTCGAGGACGACGACGAGGTGGTCCGCGTCTCACCGGTCGAGGACCCCGCCGGTGAGGTCCCGTCGTGGGTCGGTCAGGAGATCCCCGTTCCCCACGCCGTCGCCGGCGAGGTGGGCGAACTGCGTGGCGTCGCCGCTCCACAACTGGCACACGCCCCGCCCGAGGCGGTCGCCCGCGACCTCGCCGGGCGCTACCCGGTCGACGAGCGCACCGTCGCCGACGCTCTCGAGCGTCTCGAGGACCACGCCGCCGACCACCCCGTGCCGACGGAGAACCGCGTCGTCGTCGAGGGTGGCGGCGGCGCGGTCGTCGTCAACGCCGCCCTCGGCCACGAGACGAACGAGACGCTTGGCCGGGTGCTCTCCTCGCTGGTCGGTCAGCGCGCCGGTGCCACCGTCGGCATGGAGGTCGACCCCTACCGAGTCGAACTCGACCTCCCGCGGGGTGCCGGTCCCGGTGCGGTGGTCGAGACGCTGCGCGAGACCGACCCCGACCACGTCCGCTCCATCGTCGAGTTGAGTCTCAAGCGCTCGGACGCGCTCACCTTCCGACTCGCGCAGGTGGCGACGAAGTTCGGCCGTCTCGAGGGCAGTCCCAACCTCAGCGGTGACCGCCTGCGGGCCGCCCTCGAGGGGACGCCCGTCCACGACGAGGCGGTGCGTGAGGTGTTCCACGAGGACTTAGACGTCGAGGGGGCGGCGGCGGCGTTGCGGGCGATCCAGAACGGCGACGTGGACCTGGTGACCACCCGCGAGCGCACCCCGCTGGGCCAGGGCGGGCGCTCCTCGGGGCGGGAACTGCTCGCGCCGGAGAACGCCGACGCCGACGTTGTCGAGACGGTCCGCGACCGCCTGCAGGACGACCGTGTGCGGCTGTTCTGCCTGCACTGCGAGAACTGGCAGCGCCGCACGAAGGTCCGTCGCGTCCCCGACCAACCCGAGTGTGGCGAGTGCGGGGCGACCCGTGTCGCGGCGCTGCACCCGGCCGCCGACG
Source organism: uncultured Halobacteriales archaeon (assembly GCA_964593395.1). GTDB lineage: Archaea > Halobacteriota > Halobacteria > Halobacteriales > SW-7-71-33 > SW-7-71-33. The sequence continues at coordinate 2,825 of CAZQHW010000186.1, read as the reverse complement.
AGGCGGTCCAGGCGGTGCGGGCCGACCAGAAGGACACGGACCAGGAGAAACGCACCCGCCGCGTCCACCGCAACGCCTCGATCGTCCAGGCCCACGGCAAGCGGGCGGTGATCGCGCTCCGGGGTCGGGGCGTCGGCCCGGACACGGCGGCGCGGATCATCAACCGCCACCGCGAGAACGACCTCGAGTTCTACCGCGACGTGCTGGCGAAGGAGCGGGAGTACGCCCGCACCCGGTCGTTCTGGGACTGACACGACGTCGCCCGAGGCCGGCCCCTCGTGCCGCACCGGGACCCGGTCCCGGGATTTCTGCCACAACTGGCAAGTGTGCACGTTCGAATCGCCTGCCATGGTGAGTACGAAGATCGTCGCCGCGGTCGTCGGTGTCCTCCTGACGTCGGCGACCGCGGCGGCGTGGGCCGGCGGGGCGTTCGAGGCGCCGAGTGCCGGCGTCGTCGACGAGGGCGAGTGGGGCGACGTAACCGAGGAGCGCACCGAGGTCGTCACGACGGTGTGGGTCGACAACCCCAATCCCGTCGTCGCGGCGTCGGGTACGCCGGTCACCGTCGACTACAACGTGGCGATGAACGGCGTCACGCTCGCGGACGGCGAGCGTGGACTGTCCTTACAACAGGGCAACCAGACGAGAGCGATCACCGTCGCGCTGCGCAACGACCGCCTGCAGGAGTGGTGGGTCGAGTACGTACGCAGTAACGAAACCGTCGAGACCGACATCGAGGCGACCGCCCGTGGCGGGGTCGGTCCGGCAGAGGACACCGTCACGATCGAGCGCGAGGCCACGCACTTGGCGAACGAGACGCCGATGATCGACGCCGTCCAGGGCGCGGTCTCGGGGCTCGAGGGGTCGTACGCGAACCCCGACGGCGACGCGGTGCTCGGGGTTCGCGATGTCACCGCCGCGTGGGGGACCGTCGACGAGGAGACCACCACCGTCGCGGTGCGTGCGACGGTCCACAACCCGACCGACGAGCCGCTGCCGGCCGTCGCCTTCGAGAACCTCGCGGTGACAGTCCGTGCGAACGGCGTGACCCTCACCGACGTCGACAGAAGCGCCGCCGACCTCGCCGGCGTCGACGCCGACGACACGATCGCCCCCGGCGAGACGCGCACGGTGGCGCTTGCGGTCCCCGTGGACAACGATCTGGTGGACGACTGGTTCCGCACCCACGCCCGCAACGACGAGCGCACCGACCTCCGGGTGCAGGTCGAGGCCACCGTCGAGGACCCCGACACCGGTTCGCTCGTCACGGTCCCCTCCGACGGCGCGGCGTACGACTGCGAGTTCCAGACGGCGATCCTCGTCGACGCCACGCCCGAGACGACCTGTGACACGGCAGGGTGACCGGGGGTAGACGACGCCTCTCGCCGTCGTCTCTCTCGGTGAGCGTGTCCACCGGGGCGCGACCGCTCCGCAACCTCTAAACGTGCGAGCGTTCGATACGGTGCCATGCGGGTCCCGTTCGACCTCAACGCCTACGTCAGGGTGCTGCGCATGGCGAGTACCCCCTCCTGGGAGGAGTTCTCCCAGGTGGCGAAGATCGCCGGCGCCGGCATCCTGCTCGTGGGACTGCTCGGGTTCATCATCTTCGTCGTCATGAGTTTCCTCCCCGGTGGAGGCGGTCTCTGATGGGTATCTACGCCGTCAAGACCACCGCCAGCCAGGAGCGCACCGTCGCGGACATGATAATGAGTCGCGAGGACGACCGGATCCACGCCGCGCTGGCGCCGGACTCGCTCACCGCCTACGTGATGGTCGAGGCGGAGGGCGGCGACGGCGCCAGTGACGGCGACGGTGACGGCGCCAGTGACGGCGCCGCCATCATCGGGCGTCACCTCGACGAGATCCCACACGCCCGCAGCGTCGTCCCCGGCGACGCCGGGTTGGGCGAGGTAGAGCACTTTCTCTCGCCCACGCCGGACGTCGAGGGGATCGCCGAGGGCGACCTCGTCGAACTCATCGCCGGCCCGTTCAAGGGCGAGAAGGCACAGGTCCAGCGCATCGACGAGGGCAACGACCAGGTGACCGTCGAACTGTACGAGGCCACCGTCCCGATTCCCGTCACGGTGCGTGGCGACCAGATCCGCGTGCTGGACAGCGACGACCGCTGACGCGGTCGTCTGGCCCCCACTCGCTCGCTTCGCTCACTCGCGGGAACAGCGACGACCGCTGACGCGGTCGTCCGGTTTTTAGGCTCTCTTGACCTCCTGCAATGCGTTCGTGGCCGTCTCAAGCGCCCGAGACCAACACGACCGCGGCGATCCCCCCGAAGACCAGTCCGAAGATCATGACCAGCGCCCCCCGGAAGAACTGACGCTTCGCGGCCGTTCCCTTCGGCGCGTCGGCGACGTAGAACGTTAGTGGGTCGAGCCACTGCCGGAGGTCGGTCAGTCGTCCGCCGTCACCCGCCTCCCGCGGGGGCCCGACCGCCGCCGACGCCTCGCGGGGGAGTCGCCGGCTGATACCGGTCGAACTCCGGCCCACGCCGGAGACGAAACAGGTCTCGTCCGGCAGGAGAACGTTCTCGGTGTACCGGCGACGGCTTCCGTAGTCGATCTCGGCTATCTTCAGGTCCAGGGACTTGTCCTCCGAGCCGAGGGACTCGTTTCCGGCGATAAACCGTTTTATCTGCTTTGGCGGCTCGTTGCCGCCGCCGACGGTCCGGCGGTGCTGGTCGTCGTCGATGTCGACGTTCGCCTGCTTGGCGTCGACGAGGACGCTGCCGTTGCCCAGATCGAGCAGGAACGGGACGACCTCGGTGCCGGAGTCGACGGTGTGCCAGTTCGAGCCGTCGTCGTCGTGGCGGT
>CAZQHW010000185.1:0-5048 GCA_964593395.1 uncultured Halobacteriales archaeon | reverse complement strand
GCGGCGACGACCAGGTCCGCGAACAGATCCGCGACCGACTGCGAGACAAGATGGAGGACTGACATGGGACTGTTCAAGAACTCCGAGGCGACGGCAGTACAGCTCGGAAACGACGAACCGATCGTCCAGCACGAGGCGCCGGGGACCCTGTTGCGGATCCGGCCGTTCAAAGAAAACGAGGGGATCATCGACGGCGACTCGCTGTTGCAGACGCTACACGACGTCCGCACGTCGAGGCTGGGGCTGCGCAACGCCTCGCCCCCGCACAGCTTCGAGATCTGGTACCACGAGGGGCGACTGATGTTTCACCTGCACGCGGCGTCCCAGGAGTCCGCCGAGAAGTTCGAGCGCCGCGTGCGGGCCACGTACCCGAACATAAACGTCGTCGAGGTGGAGGGTGAGCCGCGACTGCCGCCGGTCGACCCGGGGGACCACGTCGCCGCCGCCTACACCACGATGGAGGAAGACTACTACCTCCCGATAAAGAACCACGAGGGCGAGGGGTTCGAACACGACCCGTACAGCGAGATCCTCGCGGAGATGGTCAGCACGGACGAGACCAGCGTCGTCACCCAGGTCGTGTTCCGGGCGGCCAAAAACGACTGGACCCAGGGCGGGTTCCTGAGCGGCGGGAGTGTCGACACCTACGCCGAGGGAGTCCGCCAGGGCGAGGCCGTCGGCTGGATCAATCCCGAGGTGCGGGACGCGACGACAAAGGACAAGGAGGCGGCAAAGGTGATCGAGCGCCAGCGCGGCAAACAGGGGTTTCACGTGAACATCCGGGTCGTGGCAATCTCCCCGGACAAGCAGGAGGCCCAGGTGCGAGCGAACGGCGTCGCGAAGCTGTACGGCAACTTCTACAACTCCGTCACAGAGCAGGGACTCGACCCCGTGCCGGTCGGCGGCGGGGTCGGGCGGACCCGAAAGAAGGTGCGGGCGTTTCTCGACCAGGTCAAACAGCGGGAGTGGGTCGACCGTGACATGATCATGACGACCTCGGAACTCGCCGGGGTCGCCCACATCCCGAACGAGGACATCAACGTGCCCGCGGTGGACTGGTCGAAGATGGTGTCCGGATCCGGCGTGCCCGCGGACTCCCCGCAGCGTGAGGACGTTCTGGAGGCCGACGACGAGACACACGTCGAGGAGGACACCGGCGTCACGGAGACGCTGAACGCCGACGGTGACGACGACACCGAAGGGGGGTGGCTCGGATGAGCATCATCGACCGGTTCACCGGCGGCGACGACCCCGTCGACGAGGACCAGTTGGCCGACCTGCAGGAGTGGTGTGAGCAGATCGTCGACCACCTCCGCGAGAACCACTTCTCGGCGGAGACCCGCGAACGGCTCGCACGGCGGGTCCGCGAGGTCGAAGAGAGCGGCGTCGAGGTGACGACCGCGAGCGTGCAGGCGCCGGTACCGGCGAACGCCCCCTCGACGGCGACACTCGCCGACTGCATGGCGGACCTGGCCGAGGGGCTCACCGCCGACCGGTTGGAGTCCGACGCCACCAGCGCCGACGCCGAGCGCCTGGCCGGCGAACTCGAGGAACTCGACGACGAGATCGTCGACGCCGACGGCTTCGACTACCAGTACGACGAGGTCGACGTCGACAACCGCCACGGCAAGCCAGTTATCGCGGAGGGGAAACGCGACGGCAACACCGAGTTGTACGCCGGTCCGTACGCCCGCGAACTGATGGAGAACGCCCAGGAGGAGCCCGACCAGCCGCTGTGGATGGGCCTTGGCACGCGTGACGGTCGCGACGCCGCCGTCCGCAAGCAGTTTCTCTTTCGGCACATGGGCATCTTTGGGGTAACGGGGTACGGAAAGTCCACCCTGTTGAAGAACTCATTTTACCAGTTGGCAGCGGCCGGCTACGGCGGCTGTTTCATCGACCCGAAGGGAGACGACAGCGTCGAGTTGATGGAGTTGTTGCCCGAGGAGCGCATGGACGACGTTATCTGGATCGAGCCGGGCTCCTCCCGGGACCACATCTCCGGGTTCAACTTTCTCGACATCGGGCTGTCGCCGGACCACCCGCATTACGACACCGCCGTCGAGGCGCTCGTGGACGACCTGAAGAAGTTGTTGCAGGCGGACAACTACTGGGGCGCACGGATGGACCGGGTGACCCAGAACCTCATCCGCGCGATGCACGAGTCCCGGTACGACTTCACGCTGATCGACATGTACTACGTCCTCAAGGACGAGGAGAGCCGCCGGCAGTTCGCCGACCTCGTCGCCGAGGAGGGCCTTGATTTCGTCCGCGAGTACACCGAGACAATCGCCGAGGAACTGGAGGACGAGGACCTCGAGCCACTGCTTGGTCGGTTCCAGCCGTGGGTCGAGAACAAACTCGCCCGGCGGATGGTCGCCTTTCGGGACTCCGGGGTGGACATCCCGAAAGCCGTCGAGGAGGGGAAGATCATCATCGTCCGCATGGGCGCCGAGGACAAGGGTCTCAAGCGGATGCTCGGGATGGCGGTCATCCGGCGCATCTGGGCGTCGGTGCGGGCCCGGGCGGACATGTCCGAGGAGGAGCGCGAGCCCTTCTTCCTGTTTGCCGACGAGTTCGACAACATCGCCCTGAACGACGAGACCGTCCCGACGATGCTGTCGGAGGCCCGCTCGTACCGACTCTCGTTGACGTTCTGTTGTCAGTATCCCGGTCAGTTGCCGGACAACGTCATCGAGGGGATGCTCGTCAACTGCGACACGATCGTCTCGTTCAATCCCGGGTCGAGCAAACAGGCACGGTACATCGCCCCGAAACTCGACATCGACGAACAGGACCTGATGAACGAGGTGAACTACCACGTGTGGATGCGGGTGACGCTGAACCGGACGATGGAGAAGTCCGACGCCTTCCGGGTGTACACGTACCCGCCGTACCCGCCGGTACGCACCGAGGGAGACGCCAGTGAGTTCATCGACCGCAGTCTCGAACAGTACGGTCGCCCGACAAAGTCAAAGGAGGAACTCAAAGGCGAGTTGCTGTTCAACCACGGCCGTGGGATGCTGGAAGGCGGCGAGGACAGCCAGGCCGCCCAACTCATCGACGCGATGGACGGCGAGGACGACGCGACCTCGGCGCCGACGCCCGGAGCGAGGGGCGACGACGACGAGACCGCGATGGAGGCCGTTCTCGAGGGAGTGTTTGCCGCCCGCCTGCAGGCCGGCCTCGACCCCGGCGGGTTCGTCCCCGTCGACGACGTCCGAGACGAAGTCGAGCGCCGTGTGGGGGACACGGGCTACGTCTCCGAACTGTCGAACGTGATGGAGCGGGTCCCGGACGAGGCGATCGAGCGCGAACAACGCAGCGGCGAACTCCACCTGGCGCTGACCGACCGCGGGCGCACGCTCGTGTTCGACCAGGACACCGGTTCCTCGGCCTCCGGCGGCGGCGAGGACCACCGCTGGGTGCTCCGACAGGCCTACCGTGCGTTCTCGGGGCTGGGATACGTCACGACCCTGCCGACTCAAGAGGGCGAGGAGGTGCCCGACGGCGTCGCCGAGGTGCCGATCGACCCCGCCGAGGGCGAGACGATAAAGGAGATCGAGCGCCGCCGCGAGCGACTGTACGAGGAGTACCCCCACGTGTGGGGTCTCTCGGAGGGCAAGAACGTCACCGTCGAGGCCGAGACCTCGACGCCGAAAAAGCCCACACAGCCGATCGTCAACATGCGCAAGGCCGTCGACCGCGGTGACGTCTGCGTGTTCGCCTGTCGGGACGGCACCGCCGCCGAGGACGACTTCGCCTACTGGGCGAAACGCATCGAGAAGGTGCTGTACCACGCCGAGCACACCGGCCGCGACATGGTCGTCGACCGCTCGCGGTTCATCCTCGCAAAGCGCGAGACCGACGACGGCCGGCAGTTCTACAACAAGCGCACGGACTACGAACTCGACGACGACGTGTGGGGACTGCGGCCGACGGCCAACTCCCGCGTGCCGGTGCGGTGGGTCGACACGGGCGACGAGATAGTCGTCGAGGACAACGAGAGCGGCACCTTCGCGACCTTCGACTCCGTCACGGACGCCGTTGAGGGCGACCGTGCCGCCGTCCCCGCCTACTACGAGTACCGGGCCGACGAGGACGAGTACGTTCTCTACCACGACGGCGACAAGCGTCACTACGCCAGCGAGGCGGAGATCCTCGACGAGTGGAGCCGGTTCAAGGCCCCGTACGTCCCCGAGGCGGACTACGAGACGCCGATCGACGAGGTGGGCGAGGACGACTTCGTGTTCGTCGTCTTCCCCGACGACGACAACGACCGCTACGACGGCCCACAGGTGTACGAGGACGGCGAGGTCGTCCCACTGGAGGCGTACACCGACCCCGAGCGCGACGCGGTCGAGGCCGCACACCGGGGCGAGGGCCCTGGCGGGAGTCCAGGCGACGCCGGCGAGACCAGGGACGGGGACGACCCGGACGAGACGCCGAGTGAGGGTGCCGACAGGGTGCCGGACGGAGACGCCGCGAACACGGACGACGTGGCGGTCGAGGCGTCGACGACCGCCGCTAGCGAGCCCACGGACACCCGTTCACGAGACGTCGGCAGCGGTGACGGCGACGGTTCGCGTGGACCCGACGGCGACGCGTCGCCGGCCGAGCGGGCGTCACCCGACGGGACGACCAGCGCGACCGGAGACACCGGGGACGCGACGGTGTCGCCCCCGACCGACGGGGAGGACCCGGAGTGGACCGACGGCGACGCCACCCCGGACGAGGACGACGTGTTGTTCCTCTGTGGTGGCCCGGCGCCAGGCGAGGAGACTGGCCTGAGTGGCCCGGACCAGCAGGTGACCGCAACCGACGGCGGCCACGACCTCGGACTCGTCCACGGCGGCCTGTTCGAGAACGGGCCGGACCTCGCACTCCGGGGCGAGTCGACCACAACAGAGACGACGACCGAGCGTGGGGACACGACCTGCGGGACCGAGACCCGAACCGGGCACGCGGACACGGATGAGTCGAGTCCGTCGCCGCCCGACGCCGGCGAGGACTCGACGCCCGCCGTCGACCGCGACGCGACCGACGAC
>CAZQHW010000184.1:1617-5131 GCA_964593395.1 uncultured Halobacteriales archaeon | reverse complement strand
ACGCCGAGGGCTTCGGAGGTCTTCCCGCCAGAATCGAGAACAACCACTCCTGAGAGCGTACAGAAGGCTCCGGAGAAGCCCTAAAAAAGTCGAGAGGAACGACCGGATCGGACTCAGACGGCGGCTTCGAAGGCGTCGCGGAACTCGGTGGTCTTCTCGGTGACGCGCTCGGCGCCGTTCTCGAGCGCGGTGAGGGGGTCGGTGTCGTCCTCGGTCTTCACCGTCAGCAGGGGTTCGGTCTGGCCGCCGGACTGCTCGGGGTTCATGTCGTAGGTGGCGGCAGAGACGCCATCGAGTTCCAACAGCGACTGCTTGAGCACGTTCATGAACGTGTGGTCCTCGCCGCCGATCTCGATGACGAGTTCCTGGTCTTTGTTCTCGACGACGCGCAGTTGCATACGTCCGATCGTGTGCTACGGCGCTTGTAGGTTGCGATCCGGTGATGGGAGACGGGCGGCGGGCCAGGCGCGGGCAAGGTTGAAACCGGCGGCCCACCGACGTGAGGGTAGATGCTGCTGGGGCTGTTCGCCTGGCTGGTGCCGGTGGTCGGACCGGCGCTGGCGGCGGCGCTGATCGCGGCGGTTCTCGGCGGCGACCGGCGACTGGGGGCGCTTGGCTACTCCGGTGGGTACGCCGTCGGGACGGTGTTCGTGTCGCTGGCGACGCTCGTCGCCGTCGTGACGGGGGTGGTCGCCCCGACGACGGCACTCGTGGTGGCGGTGACGCTCGTCGTGACGGGGTCGCTGGCGGTCGTCCACCGGATCGACGACCCCGGCGGACGGTGGGGCGAGCGGCTCCGCTCGCGGCTGGTGATGGGCGTGCCCTGGGGAACGCTCGTCTCGGCGGCGGGGGTGCTCGCGGTGTACCTGTTCGTCCAGGGTGGCGCAACGGCGTGGAACGACCCGGTGACGCTGCCGTTTCGGGCGTGGTCCGTGCTGTACCCGCAGGGGATACTCGTGGCCCCGTTCGCACACAACGGCGCGGGCCACCTGCTCGGGAACCTGCTTGCGACGCTCGTGTTGGGGTCGCTGGCGGAGTACGCCTGGGGGCACTTCCCCCACGAGCGAGGAACGGCGTCGTTCGGTTCGCTCTGGACGAACCCGCTGGTGCGGGCGTTTGTCGTCTTCCCCGGCGTCGTCGTCCTCGTCGGGGTGCTGACGAGTGCGTTCTCGCTCGGTCCGGTGATCGGCTTCTCCGGTGTGGTGTTCGCCTTTGCGGGTTTCGCGCTGGTGCGGTACCCGCTGGGGACGGTCGTCGCCGTCGTCGGGGTGGGGGCACTGCGGCTCACCTACTTTTCGTTGCGGCAACCGGTGCTGGTCGACCGGGCGCAGCCGCGGCCACCGGCGCCGCCGTCGTGGGCGGAGGTCGCAATCCAGGCCCACGCGGTGGGGTTGCTGATCGGCGTGGTGCTGGGGTGGTACGTGTTCGCCCGTCGTGACCAGGGGCCGTCGGCGCTGCGACTGTGGACCGGGGCGCTGTTGCTGGCCGTCGAACAGCAGTTGTGGGCGGTGTACTGGTTCCGCGGCGGCGAGGTGTACGTGCTCTACCGCGGGGTCGGCGTGGTGCTGGTGGTGGTGCTCGCCCTGCTCGTGACCGCGGCGCTGCGCTCTACCGACCGGCCGCTGCGGGACCTGCTTCGGAGCGGAGAGCGCGACAGCGGGGCAGCCGAGAGTGTCGGCGGGCCGGCAGTCGAGGCGGACGGTGGACGGGACGACGGGAGTGACCGGCCGGCCCCGGAGCCGGATCCGCGCACGCCTGCCGAGAGCGAGAACGAGAGGGGACGCCTGACGAACGCCCAGGGGGACCTGGCGTTTACCGGGCGGTCGGTCGCGGTGCTGTTGTTGATCCTGGGGCTGGCGCTTCTGGCGGGGCCGGGCGCGGGGTCGAAGCTGTTTACCGTGGGCGAGGGGGCGGCGCCGGGCAACGAGAGCCAGCAGGTCGCCGTGGGTGACTACACGGTGACCTACGCCGAAGACGTGACCGACCAACGGGTCGCCGTCGTCGACGTCGAGTTGTTCAACGCCTCGACCAACGTCACGACCAGCGGGGTGATCGTCTCCAGTCCCGGGCGCAGTATCTGGCAGCCGGTGGTCTCGAAGAACCGGCTCGCCTTCGACGGCACCGTGTCCGTGAGCGTCGGCGGCGCCGGGTGGCGGGAGACGGTGACCGCCGAGCGGGACGGCTGGACCGCCGACGGCGGCGGCACCGCGTACGTGGTGCACCTGGAACACGACGGCGAGCGAAGACTCGTCCACCGCTCGGACCCGGTCACCGCCGAGGACCGCATCGCCGGTCGCAACGTCACGGTCACGCCCGGCGAGGACGGCTTCTTCATCGTGGTCACGACCCCTGACGACGGCGTGGACACTGCCCCGATCCCCGCAGTCAACGAGTCCGTCCGGGCTGGTGGACTCACCCTCTCGAACGAGGAGAACACGATCTTCGCCTCGATAAACGACACCAGGGTCCGGGTGATCGAACGCGAGGAGTACGAGTAACGAGCGAGGGGGACGAGCGCTCGAGTCGGGGTGACTCAGGCCCACTCGACGCGGACTACGAGTGTCTCTATCGTCTCGCGGTCGCTGTCGTGGAACGGGAACTGCCGGTCCAGGTCAAGGTCGGCGCGAAAGGCGTGGGTGACCCGGCCGTCGTTGTCGGCGACGAACGCGTCGACGAACTCACGACTGCCCCCGTTGTGGACGGTGTACGAGACGGCCGCGACCTCGGCGGCGACACGGAGAAACGGCCGGTCGCCGGCGCTGCCGTCCTGTGCGCCAAACGGCGGGTTGGCGAGCACGGTCAGCGTCGACGCTCGCAGTGGGAGACGAGTCGCGTCGCCAAGCACCCAGTCCGGGTCGCGAGCGAGGTCCAACCGGGCGGCGTTCCGCCGGGCGACCCGCAGGGCAGTCGGGTCGCGCTCGACGCCGACGACGCGGGCGCCTTTCAGGCCGGCACCGAGCGCGAGGACGCCGGTGCCGGTCCCCAGATCCAGCACGGGCCGCCCGAGATCGCCTTGGAGGTCGGCGAGGTGGACGAGGTGGGCCGCCAGGTCGGCGGGCGTAGGGTACTGTTCGAGTGTCGGATCGGGGGCCTCGAAGGAGGAAAGATCACTCAGCGCGCGCTCGACGGCGGCGCGGTCCATTCAGCCGGCGTACTCGTAGTCGTCGGCGCTCGGCACCGAGACGGGGCCCTCGACCTCGAAGGTAACACCCTCGCGGCGAGCGCGCTCGGCGCAGGCCGACAGCGCCGGTCGCACGGCGTCCTCGTCGGCGACCGCGTGGACGCGGACGGTCACCGACCCGGCACCCAGAAAGGCGGCGGCCCGGACGTACCCCCGCAGGCGGTCGGCCTCCCGCTGGGTGGCGAGCGTGCCGTCCTCGTCGAAGGCGGCGTCGACGGTCAACCCGGCGGGGAACAGCCCCTCGCGGGTGAGTTCACGCCGCAGGTCCCGCAGGTACTCCGGCGCCGTCGAGTCGAGCCCCTCGGCCTCGATCTCGACGGGGGTGACGTCCTC
>CAZQHW010000184.1:0-1517 GCA_964593395.1 uncultured Halobacteriales archaeon | reverse complement strand
CTCTCGGTGACGCGGACATCCCAGCCGTGGGCGTCGACGATTTCGCTGACGATGCTCAGACCGAGACCGGTGCCCTCCTCGCTGGTCGTGTAGCCGTCCTCCAGCACCCGGTCGCGCTCGTCCTCCGGAATCCCGGGGCCGTCGTCCTCGACGTAGAAGCCCCGGCCCTCCGGCGAGAGACCGACACTGCCGTCCAGTGCGCCAACCCGGATGCGGACGTCGTCGCGACCGTGGTCGATGGCGTTGCGGAACAGGTTCTCGAACATCCGCAACATACGGTCGTGGCTGGCCTCGAAACTGGCCGCCGAGCGTACCTCGAGCACCGCCTCGGCGGTGTCGACGTTGCCCCACGCCTCGCGGGCGAGTTCGGTGAGGTCGACGGTGCCGGTTTCGGTGATCGTCTGTCCCTCACGAGCGAGCGCGAGCACGTCGTCGATCAGTTGCCCCATCCGGTCGAGGGAGTCGTCTATCTTCTCCAGATACTCCGTCTCGCCGGTTTCGTCGACGATGTCGACGTACCCCTCGGCGACGTTCAGCGGGTTGCGCAGGTCGTGACTCACGAGCGAGGCGAACTGGTCGAGGCGCTCGTTCTGCCGCTCGAGTTCCTGCTGGCGGCGCTTCTGGTCGGTGATGTCGTGGATCAGAAAGAGGCGGCCCATCTGCCGGTCGCGACTGTCGTACAGCGGGGAGATCTGGATGTGGAAGAAGCGTCGCTGGTCGCCGTCGTCGAGGCCGATCTCCTCTTTTATCCGGTCGACGTCGGCGTAGCGGTCGTACAGGCCGGGGTACGCCGACAGCACCGCCTCGGCGTGGCGACCGGTGCCGTCCTCGACGCCGAGAATGTTCTCGGCCATCTCGTTGATGTCGGTCACGCGGTCGTCGCGGTCGAGGACGAACACGCCGTCACGGATGTTCTCGACGACCGTGTTGTGTGCGACGGGCGTGAGGTTGGTCATCTGGAACCGCAGGGCGGCGTAGGTCAGCGCGACGCCGCCGACGGCGTGGCCGACGGCCCCGGCCTCGCCGAGGTCGCCGACGGTCCCGAGCGTCCCCGGCTCCGCGAGATCGAGCGACACCGTCACGAGCGGGCCGACTGCCGCCAGTCCCAGGGCGACCATCTGCTCCGTAAAGAGGTTCCCGCTCCTGACGAGACTCAAGCCGAGCAGTCCCGCGCCGGAGACCAACAGGAGAACGACGACGACGGCGTGCACCCAGTAGGCGACGCCGAACCCCCCGGCAGCGGTGGGACCGCCGCCCGCCCACACCAACCCGTGTACGTCGTTGCTCCAGCCCAGCACCGCTACCGTCCCCGGCACCAGCGCCAGGCCGGTGACCAGGCCGTCGGTGACGAGTTCGCTGCGACCAGTGTACTCGAGAACGTAGACGAACCACGCCACCGTCGTCAGCGACAGCAACGGCAGCGCGAACCGCACCCACCAGCCCGTGGCGGCGGGGGCGACGGCGTCGCCGACGACGACCGTCGCGGCCCAGACCGCCGCCAGCGCGAGCAGGGCGAT
>CAZQHW010000183.1:0-5157 GCA_964593395.1 uncultured Halobacteriales archaeon | reverse complement strand
CTGATCGACATCGCCGCCGCGGCGCCCGGCGGCGGCAGCATCAGCGCGCTCCGGGCGCTCGTGATCCTCGCCGGCCTGGTGGTCGTCATGCCCGTGATGGGGCCCGTCTTGCTCGTCGCCCGCCGACACCGTCACGCCGAGGAGCGGAACACGTCCGCCCCGACCCGGCGGTACGACCGCCTGATGGCCGCGACCGGCTTCGCGTTCGTGGCCGCCGCCTACCTCGCGCTGGTGATGTCTACGCCCGAGGAGCTGCAGTCGACGCCGGAGGGACCGTTCGCGCCCCTTGCGGCGGCGCTGTACGACGCCCCACGTGTCGCGAGTCCGCTGCCGCCGGTCGTCGTCGTCGTCGCGATGCTCGTTCTCGACCGGGCGTACGGCCGCCGCCCGGCGGGAGAGGGGTAGCCGCCCGTCGTCGACTGGGTCGCCGACGAGGTCGCAACGCCGAAGCCGTCGGAGCACCCAGTCAGAGTGTGAGCGAGACGATCACGGACACGTTCGTGGTGTTGCAGGCGGACGACGCGACGGCGATGCTGCGGACGAGCGAGGGCCAGGTCGTGACACTCGACCTCGCCGACGAGGACCACGACCTCGTTCGCGGGGTGGTGCTCACGGGGACCGTCGCCGCCGGCCCGGCGGGGGTGACCTACGAGGTCCGCGAGGTCGAGAAGCGCCGGCACGTCGAACTGATAGACAGCGACCTCCGGCCGACAACGCGCTCGCGGCGGGCCGCCGAGGACCTGCCCGAGGGCGAGATAGAGCGGTTCGAGCGCGCCGGCGACGGGGAGGTCCACGTGATCAGGGTGCCCGACCCCGAGCGGGCCGCGACGGACGTTCTCGAGGACGACGCCACCCTGGAGCGGGCCGCACGGGTCGGCGCGGTCCGCGTGGAGGTGCGCCGCGGCGAGGGGGTGCTCAGCGTGCGTTACCTGCCGGACTGACCCACCGGGCGGTCACGCCCCGTCGGCGTCGTCACCGGGGCCTGCCTCGCTCTGGACCTGCCAACCGCCGTCGAGACCGCACGCCTCGCGAACCCCGAAGACGATCTCGGTCTCGTCGGTCAGTCGCGGGCCACCCTCGACTGTCTCCACCTGCAAGGGCACGTCCAGGGAGTCGCCACAGCAGCCGACGCCGACGAACTCCGGCCAGGTGTCGCCGACGGCGGCGCTGTCGTGCACCCGCCGGAGGTACGCCCGGAAGCGACTGGTCTCGACCTGGCCGCGGCCCCAGCCGCTCAGGTCCGCCGGGTAGGAGACGACCACCCGGTCGGCCGGTTCGGCCTCACCGGGCGACCGTTTGGTGCTCTCCGTGGCTGTCTCTGGCGTCTCGGTGTCCGCGCTCGACTCCGTCATGCCGTCGTCTACGGGCGCCAGCGTGGAATACCCGTCGCCGTGGCCGGCACTAGCACCGTCGCCGTCGTCGCCAGCGACGCCGGTCGCGGCAACGTGAGTGCCGTGTGATCGCGTGACGACCGGGAGCCGAGGATAAGAAGCCTTATTCGGTGGCGTGTCGGACCGATTCGGCATGGCGTACGAGGTACCGGAGGTCGACTACACCCGGTACAGCAACCGTCAGTTGGCGGCGGTACCCCTGGCGGTGCTCGGGGTGGCACTCGGGGTGCTTCTACTGACGTTTCTGTTGACGGGGTCGCCGGTGGATCTCGGTCTGGACTTCACCGGCGGCACCGAACTCACAGTCGAGACGACGACCTCGGAGTCGGAGATCCGCGCCGCGTTCGACCCCGCTCCGGAGTCGATACAGGCGGTGCAGGCGAGCGACAACCGCTACATCCTCACCTTCCAGAGCTTCGACGGTGCGGCGCTCGTCCAACAGGCCGAGGGGAACCTGGAGCCGGTGGGTGACGAGGTCGTCCAGTCCCGACAGGTGACCTCCGCGAGTTTCAGCGGCTCGAACCAGTCCTCCGCACAGATCGGCCTGGTGGTCGCCTTTCTGGGCATGAGCGTGCTCGCGTTCTTGCTGTTCCGGACGTTCATCCCCTCGATCGCGATCGTCGTCTCGGCGTTCAGCGACATCGTCGTTCCGCTGGCACTGATGACGCTTCTGGGGATCGAACTGTCGCTGGGGACCGTCGCCGCCCTGTTGATGCTGATCGGGTACTCCGTCGACTCCGACATCCTGTTGAACAACCACATTCTCCGGCGCTCGGGCGGGTTCTACGAGTCGACCCACCGGGCGATGCGGACCGGCGTGACGATGACGCTGACGTCGATCTCGGCGATGACGGTGATGACCATCACCTCCTTCTTGTTCGGGATCGACCTGCTGTCGTCGATCGGGCTGGTGCTCGTGTTCGGGCTCGTGACTGACCTGATGAACACCTACATGTTGAACCTGAGTCTGCTTCGCTGGTACAAGCTCGGGGGGCGGTCGGCATGAGCACGCTGCGTGAGAACTGGCGGCTGATCGCCTTGACGGTGCTGCTGATCGCGAGCGTCGTCGCCCTGTTCGGGCCGGCGAGTCTGCTCGCGACCGGGGGCGACACCGAGGGGCCGACCAACCTCCAGTACGGGATCGAACTCGACGGCGGCGCGCAGATCCGCGCCCCGCTGAACGGCTTCACCGCGAGCGGTGTCGAGTTCGACCCCGAGGCAGAGGCACAGATACAGACGACCATCCAGAACGAACTCGGCGTCGACGCCAACGACGTCGTCCTCAGCCGCGGCGAGCGCACCTCGAGCGGCCAGGCCAGCGTCGAGGTGTTCCCCGAGAACACGATCCAGCGGAGCGACTACGAGAGCGACGAGGCGTTCGCGGCCGCCGAGAACGCCTCCGAAAACGTCAGCCAGCGGGAGTTCGTCGCGGCACTGCAGACGGCCGGGGTGACCGTCGACGGGAGCGACGTCCGCCGAGGCGTCACCGAGCGCACGCTCCAACAGACCCGCCAGATCATCAACGACAAGATAAGCACCGCCGGTCTCTCCGGCGGGTCGGCACAGATCGCCCGCTCGAGTGGTGACGCCTTCGTCGTCGTCCAGGCGCCAGACCGCGACGTGGCGGACCTCCGCTCGCTGGTCCAGAGCGAGGGCGAAGTCGAGGTGCGCGCGTACTACCAGCGCAACGGCACCTTCGTCAACGAGACGCTGCTCGACCAGAGCATGCAGGACAGTTACTCGGTCAGTGCCGTCCGGTCCGACGAGAGCGGCGACCCGTTCGTCTCGCTGACGTTCAACCGCGGCGACGAGGGGACCCTCGAGTTCCAGGAGAAGGCCGGCCGGATCGGCGAGGGCCGGCGGTGGGTGTGCGGTGACGGCGGGATCCCCTACAACCGGAACACGTTCACCCAAGCCAGCGGCGACGACAAGTGCCTGCTGACGGTGTTCGACGACGAGGTCGTGTACGCCGCCGGCGTCGAGGGCGGTCTGAGCGCGTCGTGGGCCGACGGCACCTGGGCCGACGACCCGCAGTTCCGGATCAACGCCCCGGACCGCGACCGCGCCGAGCAGGTGCGCATCGCCCTGCAGTCGGGCAGTTTGCCCGCGACGCTCGACTTCGAGCGCGGCGACGAGTTCTCCGTCGAACCCGCCCTGGCCCAGCAGTTCCGCCAGGACTCGCTCATAACCGGCATCATCGCCGTGCTGGCGGTGTCGCTGTCGGTGTTCCTCCGCTACGGCCGCGCCCGCGTCGCGCTGCCGATGGTCGTCACCGCCCTCTCGGAGGTGGTGCTGTTGATGGGCTTTGCCGCAGCGGTCGGCTACCCGCTCGACCTGTCGGTGATCGCCGGGTTCATCGCCGTTATCGGCACCGGGGTGGACGACCTGATCATCATCGCCGACGAGGTGATGTCCGAGGGCGAGGTGAACTCCTCTCGGGTGTTCGACTCCCGGTTCAAGCGGGCGTTCTGGGTGATCGGCGCCGCCGCCGCGACGACGATCATCGCGATGAGCCCGCTCGCGGTGCTGTCGCTGGGTGACCTGCAGGGCTTCGCCATCATCACCATCCTCGGCGTGATCATCGGCGTCACCATCACCCGGCCCGCCTACGGCGACATCCTCCGCCGGCTCACCACCGACCGGTGACGGTCGCTCCCGGGTGACCGGATCACGACTCTTTACTCCGGCACCGACCTGTCCACGGGACATGACACACGACTCGGACACGGACAGCGAAAAGGGCGATCCCGACGCCGACCGACGGCACGGCGACCACCACGACGGCGGTGACGACGGGGACCACCGAGGCGACCACGGCCACGACGACGGAGGAGAGGAGCACGGCCACGACCACGGGCGGGTGCCGTCGACGGTCTCGTACGCGGTGGTGACGGTGTCGTCGTCGCGGACGATCGAGGAGGACGGTGCGGGCGCCGCCGTCGTCGCCACGGTCGAGAGCGTGGGCGACGAGGTGGTCCACCGCGAACTCGTGCCGGACGACTACGACCGGGTGCAGGCGACGGTCGACCGGGTCGCCGGACGGGACGACGTTGACGCCGCCGTCACCGTCGGCGGGACCGGCGTGACGCCGGACGACGTGACCGTCGAGGCGGCGCGCCCGCTGTTCGCGAAGGAGTTGCCCGGGTTCGGTGAACTGTTTCGCGCGCTGTCGCGAGAGTCGGTCGGGACGGCGACGATCGCATCGCGTGCGACGGCGGGGGTCGTCGACCGGACGCCCGTGTTCTGTCTGCCCGGCAGCGAGGACGCCGCGCGACTCGGGACCGACGAAATCGTCGTCAGGGAGGCGGCCCACCTCGTCGGACTCGCACGGCGGTGACCGCACTGGCACGCGGTCTCACGCAGCCCGCCGGACCGGGTGGGACGACCCGGCGAGGCAGAGCCCGACGGCGTGCTGACAGGGTACGCTGGTGGACAGACACGCCAGTCGGGTAGTGAGGATGGGGATGGTGGGGAGGACGGTGAAAGAGTGAGCGGGGACGGAACTGTCTCGGGAGACGGTGGTGGTGGTGGTGGTTGGTGGGGTCAGCGGTGTGTGGCCCGCCGAGGTGTGGGTGGTGGGGATGGTGGTGGCTCGGCGGGCGTTCGACGGGCTCCAGCGCCGGCAAACGCCAGCGGGAGACTGACACCGGTCCGTCGAGACGACGGAGAGGTGTTCGTCGGACACGTTGACCCCACTCGTGTTCACGGTGTGCCCCCACTTCAACCGTCCAAACCCTGACAGCCGATTGGCGGTAGTTGGTGCCGA
>CAZQHW010000182.1:1591-5169 GCA_964593395.1 uncultured Halobacteriales archaeon | reverse complement strand
TTCTACCACCTCCGCACGCGGTGAGTCGGGCGGCGACCGACCTCACCCCGTCTCGCTGGGGCCGGCGGCCGCCGTCGCCCGCTTGACCGCGTCGACCCCGCGCCGGGCGTCCCGCGGACGGGTGTACCCCTCGCCACAGTCTGCGAGTACGGTCCCGTTACGATGTCGCAGTCGCCAGCGGTACTCCCCGGCGCTGTCCTCGTATATCTCGAAGACGGCCCGCCAGATGTCCAGTACGTCCGCCCCGACGACGTGGCCCCGGACGCGGTCGATGGCCCGCTCGACGCCGTCACGGGAGGCGTACCCCCTGGCCGAGCCCCCGAGGACGCTGCCGTTCTGGTGGACGAGTCGCCATCGCCACTCGCCGTTGCTCTCGGCCGTTTTGAACGACGCCTGGTCGTTCTCCAGGCCGCGGCGCACGCTCTCGACGCCGTCGCGCGCTCCGGTGCGAGAGGCGTACCCGTGGTCCGACGCCGCCAGAACGCTCCCGTTGCGGTGGACGAGCCGCCAGCGGTGGCGGTCGTCGTCGCGGTATAACTCGAACGCTACCGGCTCGACCCGGAGGTACGCCCCCTCGCCGACCGCACGGCGAGCGCTCTCCAGTCCCCGTCGGGCGTCTCGCTCGGAGTCGTACCCCTGGCCGCTGTCCGCGAGGACGCTGCCGTTCTGGTGGACGAGTCGCCATCGCCACTCGCCGACCGTGTCCTCGTACGTCTCGAACGACGCCTCCACCGCGGGCCGGATCGGCTCGTCGTCCACCCGCATCGCCTCGGGCTCCGGTTCGTCGGGTTCGACGACGAGGAGGTCCGCTCCCAGGGCGTTGTACCGGACGCCGTCCAGCCCGCGCTGTGCGTCCCGACGGTCGACGTACCCCTGGCCACCCGTGGCCACGACGTTCCCATTGCGGTGACGGAGCCGCCAGCGCCAGCGCTCACCGCGATCCTCGTACAGTTCGAACCGGGCCCGGCTCTCGTGCAGGCGCTCGATCTCGGCGGTTCTCGCGTCGAGTTCCTCGCGGACGGCCGCATCCGCGGCGGCGTCGTCCGCGGCGCCAGCCTCGAGTTCGGCGATGCGCTCGTCGCGCTCCGACAGCGCCGACCGGAGCTCGTCACGCTCGGTCTCGACTCGCTCCCGGGTCGCCGCGCGCTCGCGCTCCGCCGCCGCGTCGGTCGCCATCGGTACGACTGCCCCGCCGACTCCCAGGATCGCCAACCCGACGCCGTACAGCGTAATGACCCGTTGGCTCGCCCCGCCCCCGGTGAACCAGTCCTGCGGGTAGACGGTCACGAACCAGCCGACGGCCAGAAGACACACGACCCCGCCAATGAGGGCGAAGCCGGTCGCGACACGCCGGAGCGGCAGCCGCAGTACCGGCCCGGCCAGCGCGAGAATCAGTGCGACACCGAGCAGGGCGATCCCCGTCTCCCTGGTCGTCCCCGCCGGCTCACCGAGCACGAACAGCCCGATCCCGATCACTCCCACCAGCGCGCCGACGACGAACACCCAGTAGCCGTACGCCTCGTCCGCCGTCGTCGGCTCGCCGATCCGTCGCTCGTACACCGAGACGAACCTGTTCGGTCGCTTTCCCGTGCCCATCTATCAGACAACGGCGTCGGCGCACTTTGTTAGTAACCCGTTACCTCACGGCCCGTTTCCCCCCGCCTGACGGCGGTCACGCGGCACTCTCGGCCGTCGAGTCGCGCCGGCGAACGGACGACGTTCCAGCGGTGTGGCTCTCTCGGCCCGATAGTGGCCTCAGTGGGCCGCAGCGTCTCTCTGGTGCCCGATGACGGTCTACACCGCCAGAACGGCAGTACAGCCGTGTTGACGTCGCTTCCGGCCAGTATCGACCGATCCGGCGGTATCTTGTGGTTTATGTGGATCACCGCTGAACGGAGACTGTTCAGGAGATGAGTCGATGAACCGACGTGCCGTCGGGGCGGTAGCGGTCGCGACGGCGCTCACCGTGCCGTGGATCGGCAGCGTCGCCGCCGGTACGGCGGGGGCGTTCTCGGTCGGGGTGACGGTCGTCGTCAGCGGGGTCGCCGTTCTCGGTGCCTCCTTTCTGCTCACCTGGGGTGCCGAAACCGCCGAGAAGGACGTCCCCCGCGCCTTCGCCATCGCCGTGTTGGCGGTGCTCGCCGTCGCGCCGGAGTACGCCGTCGACGCCTTGTACGCCTGGAACGCCGGCGGCGGTGGCGCCACGGCCCAGGCGTGTACCGAGTTGACCCCCGCGATGATCGAAGAACAGGCGACACCGCTCGCGGAGGCGTGTCACGACGCCAACCTCGCGATCGCCAACATGACCGGCGCCAACCGCATCCTCATCGGGATCGGGTGGGCGGGGATCGCCCTGTTCACCGTGTTGCGGGCCGGCGCCGACGAGGACCCCTCCGTCGAGCGCCGCTCCGGCGCGCTGGCCGACCGTGTCCGCCTGGACCGCGAACTGGGCCTCGAGATCGTCTTTCTGCTGGCGGCGACGCTGTGGGCCTTCTTCGTGCCGCTGTTCGGCGGGATCGACGCCGGCGACACCCTGTTGCTCGTCGGCCTGTACGTCGCGTACATAGCGGTGATCCTCCGGGGTGAGCACGACCCGGAGGAAGAACAGGTCGGGGTGCCCGCCTACCTCCAATCGTTCCCGCGACCGGCGCGGGTGACGACCGTGTTCGTTCTGTTTGCGTACTCCGGTCTGCTCATCTTCACCGCCGTCGAGCCGTTCGCCCACGGTCTGGAGGAACTCGGCCTCCAGGTCGGCCTGCCCGAGTTCTTCATGATCCAGTGGGTCGCCCCGCTGGCCTCGGAGTCGCCCGAACTCATCGTCGTCGTGGTGCTCGTGAACAAGGCTCGCTCCTCGGCGGGGTTCAACGCGCTCATTTCCTCGAAACTGAACCAGTGGACGCTGTTGATCGGGACGATCGCCGTTGTCTACTCGGTCGCGCTCGGGCAGTACGGCACACTGCCGTTCGACCAGAAGCAGGCCGCCGAGATCTGGATCACCGCCGCGCAGTCGCTGTTCGCCATCGCGCTCATCATCGACTTCAACATCTCGATGCGGGAGGCGCTCGCGCTGTTCGCGCTGTTCGTCTCGCAGGTGCTGATCGAGTTCCTCGTCATCCGCGAGGTCGTCACGCTGCCGGTCTCGACGACGGAGGTGCTGGTCATCTACACCGGACTGTACGTCGCGCTCAGTCTGATCCTCCTCTACGTGCGCCGGGCGGCACTGCGGCGGGTGCTCGGACAGACCCGCGGCGTGGTGAGCACCGCCCTCGAAAGCGACCCCGAACGCCCCGGCGCGGACTGACTCCTCGCGTCGCCCTCGTCGTTCGCGCCCGCCGAGGAGTCCCCGAACGCTAAGCCGCTGGCGTCTCTCCTCAGCGTGTGCCCAGCGAACCCACCTTCGAGGTGTACGAGGACAGCGCCGGCGAGTGGCGGTGGCGACTCGTCGCGGTCAACGGCAACATCATCGCCGACAGCGGCGAGGGGTACACCTCGAAACAGGGCGCCACGCGGGGTATCGAGAGCGTCAGGCGGACCGCGCCGGAGGCGGTCGTCGAGGTACTCGACTGACGTGGGCGGCC
>CAZQHW010000182.1:0-1491 GCA_964593395.1 uncultured Halobacteriales archaeon | reverse complement strand
CCGACCGAGCGGTCGGCGACTCGCTCGGCGGCCTCGCCGAACACGAACGAGCGCAGCGACGGCTGACTCTCGCCCATCACGACGGCGTCGTGTTCGACGGCGGCGCCCGTGATCGCCTCGACGGGCGTCCCCGAGACGACGACGGATTCATCCACGGTGGCCCCGAGTGCCCGCAGGTCCGTCGCGGACTCACCGAGTGCGTCCCGGGCAGTCGCGGTCTTCGCCTCGTCGTCAACGACCCGCAACAGTGTCACCGCCACGTCACGGTCGCCGAGGAGTGCGCCGACGAACGCCACGAGTCGGTCGGCGTCCGTGTCCGGGCCGACCGTGACCAGCAGCCGCTCGACGTCGCCGGTCGGGTTCGGGTGCAACACCGCCCCACAGCCGGTCTCGGCCGCGACCCGGTCGATCGACTCCTCGCGGTCCTGTGTGAACACCAGTCGCGTGTCGGCGTCGCCGCTGGCCTCGCGAAACGACGCGGCCACCTCGTCGAGTTTCGCCTGGGCGCGGTCCTCGAACTGCAGGCGGGCCTGTCCCGGCGGTGTCTGCTCGGGGAGGACGTGGTAGCCGAGTACCGTCACCGGCAGCGTCCCCAGCAACTCGGCGACGGAGTCGGGGACGGTCTCGCCCTCGAGCACCGCGACGGGGACGAGCACGCGCCACCCTCCCGGCGCAGTTGCGCCGTCGCCGAGGTCGGTCGCCGGCGCCGCGGCGTCCTCGGGTGTCGGGTCCGCACCGTCCGCCCCCGGTGTCGCGTCCCGGTCCGGATCCGCGTCGTCCGTGGGTTCCTCGCTCATGTCAGAGTGCCCCCCTGAGACGCACGTCCCGGGCGTAGTAGTAGTACCACCCCAGCGAGAGCCCCGAGATGACGACGCCGACGCCGATCGACAGCGGCTGCATGAAGGCGATCAGCGCGAAACTGGCGAGCGCCCCGACCGCGGGCACGACGGGGTACCCCGGCACCCGGAAGTCGGGGTCGTACCACGCCGGTTCGTCCCGGCGCAGGGCGATCAGCGCGACACACATCAGCCCGTACATCACGAGATGCAGAAAGGAGGCGACCTCCGCCAGGACGGTGACGCCGTCCTCGCCGAGTGCGACCACCAGCACCAGGATCGGCCCGCCGGCCATCGCCAGGGCGACGTGTGGCGTGCCGTACTTCAGGTTGATCCGTGCCGCCCCCCGCGGGAGGAGGGCGTCCTTGCTCACCGCGTAGATCGCCCGCGAGGTCGACAGCACGGAGGCGTTCGCGCTCGACACCGTCGCCAGCAGGCCACCGACGAGGATCATGAAGGCGCCCAGCGGGCCGAGAAACTCCCGGGCGACGGTGACCATCGCCGTCTCGCCCAACTCGGCGAGACGACCGCTGCCCCGCGCACTCACGGCGACGAAGATCGTCGCGACGTACAGCACGGTCACCAGCAGGACGGAGCCGACCATCGCCAGCGGGAGGTTCCGACCGGGGTCTTTCATCTCGCCAGCCACCGTCGC
>CAZQHW010000181.1:3849-5193 GCA_964593395.1 uncultured Halobacteriales archaeon | reverse complement strand
GGCCGGGCGTCGAGTTCCTCGCGGTAGGTGAGCGTGGCGCCGTCCGGCGTCGAGACGGTGAGCGTGGCGGCGACCTCACGGGGCTCGCCGACCGGCACGGACGCCTCGGGCACCGACACCCGACGCCCGTCGACCCGTAGACCGACGATCCGGGCGCTGTCGGCGGTGACACGCCAGACGAGGGTGGCCCGCTCGGCGTCCTCGACGGCGACCGCCCGGTCGACGCCCTCGGTCGTCGTCAGCCGGGCCGACAGCGAGCGGGCGCCGTCGGGCACCCGGACCGTGGTCTCGACCTCGACCGCCGGTCCCGAGCGGGTCGCGAGCGGCACCAGTCGGGGCTCGACGCGGTCGGCGGGGTCCGGCGTCCACTCGCCACGGTAGGTGAACCGGTAGAGCCGGCGGTCGTGGGCGTCGACGACGGCGAAGTCACCTGCCGGGTCGCGGTCCCGGGCGTACACCACGGGGCCGTCGAGGCCGCCGTCGGGCGCGACCGAGTTGCGAAGCGACTGGAAGGGGTGGTTGAGCCAGGGGCCGTACGTCGAGGGAACGAACACCACGGCGTCGTCGAACTCCCGCTCTACTGGCTCGTAGGTCTCCTCGTAGCGGTCGGTGTAGGCGGCGTGGTCAGCGTACGGCTCCGCGAGCGCCCCAGCCTGGAGACCGCCGGCGAGGACGAGCGCGACGGCGAGTGCCACTCCGAGGGCCATCCGTCCGGCCCGTGGCCCGGCCGGGGCGAGGTCGCGAAGGCGACGCCACCCGGCGACGGCCCCGCTCGCCCCGAACGCCGCGAGTACGGGCAGCGTGTCGAAGTGGTAGAACGGGCCGAAGGCCGACAGGAACCCGTCGGTCGGGTCCGCCAGGTCGTCCAGTACGTTGTACGTCCCCCAGAAGTAGACGTTGCCCGCAATCACGCTGACCGCGACACCGAACAGGAGCAGTCGAACGCCGACGCCGTCCAGTCGCTCGACCGACCGGGCGAGCGGCGGACGGTCGTCGGTGTCGGCACCGTCGGACCCGTTCTCGACCGACCGGTCGCGGTCCCGCCCGAGGAGGAACTGGCCGACACCGACCAGCGCGAGGAGCGTGCCAAGCGGCGGGGCGACGGTCCAGCGAGTCGCGAACTCCCACAGCAGGACGACCGTCGAGCGCAGCGCAAGCGTCGGCGTGTAGTCGACGGCGTGGTCGAGGACCCGGCGACGCCCGAAGCCGAGGCCGTCCCGTGGCGCGAACGCCTCGAACGGGAACGTGAGCGGCGACCCCGTGACGAGGGCGTTGTACCACAGCGCGACACCGACCAGCGCGAGTGCCGGTACGGCGGTCGCGGCGAGGCGAGCGACCGTCGTC
>CAZQHW010000181.1:0-3749 GCA_964593395.1 uncultured Halobacteriales archaeon | reverse complement strand
CGCCGGACCGAGCGGACGTACGCGACGGCAAAGGCCAGGTTCAGCAGCGTCGTCGGGGCGTACGGCAGGAAGACGGCGGAGGTGAACAGAAAGGCGGGCGTCGCTCCGAGCAGGGCGGCGGCGAGGAGCCCGGTGCGGCGGTCGAACGCGGCGGCGGCCAGCACGTACGTGAGGAGGGCGTTGCCGGCGGCGACCGCGGCGAGTGCGAGTCGCGCACTGCCGAGCAGTTCGCCCAGGGCGAAGACGGCGGCGGGAACGGGGGCGTACCGCGGGGTGAGCCGGCCGTCCTCGGCGAGAAAGAACCACGGGCGGACGGCACCCGGCTCCCGGGGGGTCATGTCGAACCGGCCCGACAGCAGTAGTTCGGCCTGCTGGCGGTACACGCCCTCGTCGTGGTTCACGGAGCCGTGTGGAAACAGGTCCACGGCGAGCCACAGCACCACGCCACCGGCGCCGACGGCGACGAGCGCGGCGACCAACCGCGCGCGGCGGGCCGTGAGACCGTCAGGCGCCATCCTGGGGGTCGCGGGCGTCGTCCCCGTCGCCGTCCTCGTCGGAGGGGCGTGGGCGGGGGAACCAGGCGAGGTCGTGGTCGGCGACGACCTCGACGGCGACGGGGGTGCCCCGTTCCAGGCGGTCGGTGTGGTTGTGGGCGCACTCGATCACGCCGTCCTCGTCGAGGTCGACGCGGTACTTCACCGTCGGGCCGAGGTACTGCCGGCCGACGACGCGGCCGTCGGCCGTCTCGGGTGGGGCGGCGCGGGCGGCCACGTCGTCCGGGCGGACCAGCAGGTCCACCGTCGACCACTCGTACTCCGGGCCGAGACCGTACACGCGGTCGGTGGGGACGCTGCCGACGGCGGTCTCGACGCGCTCGCCGACGACACTGCCGGGGACAAAGGAGGCGTGGCCGAGGAAGTCGGCGACAAAGCGTGACTCGGGGTGCTGGAACACCCGCTCCGGGCGGCCGACCTGTTCCAGCGCGCCGTCGTGCATCACCGCGACGCGGTCGCCGATCGACAGCGCCTCCTCCTGGTCGTGGGTGACCGAGACGGCGGTGACACCCGCCTCCTGGAGAATGGCCCGGACCTCCTCGCGGGTGCGCTCCCGCAGGTCGACGTCGAGGTTCGAGAACGGCTCGTCGAGCAGCAACACGGAGGGTTCGGGGGCGAGCGAGCGGGCCAGCGCGACCCGCTGTTGTTGTCCGCCGGAGAGTTCGTCGGGGTGGGCGTCGCGCTTCTCGTCGAGTCCGACGAGCGACAGCAGTTCGTCGACGCGGGCCGCGCGCTCGTCGGCCGACCAGTCAGTGATGCCGAAGCCGACGTTCTCGGCGACGGTCAGGTGCGGAAAGAGTGCGAACTCCTGGAAGACGACGCCGACGTCGCGCTCCTCGGCGGGGACGAACGTCGCGGGCGTGGCGACGGTCTCGCCGCCGACCCGCACCGCACCGGCGTCCGGCCGCTCCAGGCCGGCGATGAGCCGCAGGGTCGTCGTCTTTCCACACCCGGAGGGGCCGACGAGGGTGAGCAGTTCGCCCTCGCGGACCGACAGCGAGAGGTCGTCGACGGCGGGCGTCGTCCCGAACCGCTTCGTGACGCCGTCCAACGAGAGCGCCACCGGTTCCGTCTCCGCCGGCGGGCGTGCCCACCCGTGGGGTGGCTCGTCCGCCGTGTCGTCGTCTCGTCCCCCGGACCGGTCGTCCGTCCCGTTGTCGCGTCTGGTGTCCGGGTCGCGGGTGCTCGGTCGGTCGCCTGACGTGGTCGCCCACTCGGCACCCCCGTCCGTCTCGGGGTCGGCGGGCCGGTTCTGGGTGTCGGGGTCGTCACCTGACATCGCCACCCTCCGTGCGGACGAGTACGTACATCGACAGCGCGGAGACCCCAAGCAGGATGAGCGCGGGGACAGCGGCGTAGCCGAAGTAGCCGTCTGCCTGCACGCTCCAGATGTGGGTCGCCAGGGTGGTGAACCCGGTGGGTCGAAGAAGCAGCGTCGCGGGCAACTCCTTCATCGTCGTCAGAAAGACGAGTGCAGCGCCGGCGACCAGGCCGGGCGCCACGAGCGGCAGGGTGACCCGCCGGAAGGAGCCGAGACGGCCCACGCCGAGTGACCGTGCGGCCTCGGGGAGTTGCGGGTCGACACCGAGGATGGAGGCGCGGGTGGCACCGACCGCCTGCGGGAGAAAGCGGACGACGTAGGCGAACAGCAAAAGCGGCAGGAGAACGAGCCCCTGGCGGTAGAGACTGCCGCCGTAGCGGGCGCCGAAGAACACCAGGGCGAGTCCGAGCACCACGCCGGGCACCGCGTAGCCGACCCAGGTGGCCCGCTCGATCAGTCCGGCCAGGCGGGAGTCTCCGCGGGCGGCGACGTACGCGACGGGCAGTCCCGCGAGGGCGGTGATGCCGGCGGCCGCGGCGGCGACGAACACGCTGTTGACGGCGTACGAAGGGCGAAAGGCGAGTGCCGACCCGGTGGCCGCGGCATCGCGGGCGAGCCACAGCGTCAGAACCGCAAGCGGTACTGCCAGCGCGACGAACGCCACGAGCGCGGGCAACAGCATCGCCGCCCAGCGCCACCGCCCGAGACGAACGCGGTCGGTCGAGCGCCCGCCGGTCGAGTGCACTGGGGCGTCAGTTCCGAGGCGTGACTCGATCGCCAGAACGACCGCGGTGACGACGACGAGTTGGATCGAAAGCGCCGCGGCGAGGTCGGTGTTGAACGCGCGCTGCTCGACGAATATCACCCGGGTGAACACGTCGTACCGGAGGATCGCCGGCGTGCCGAAGTCCGAGAGGGCGTACAGCGCGACGAGCAGGGCGCCCGCGCCGACCGCGGGCCGGATGCGGGGGGCGGTCACCCGGCGGAAGACGGCCAGGCGGTCGTGCCCGAGGGTGCGGGCGGCCTCCACGAGGGAGTCGTCCATCGAGACGAGCGCCGCCCGCGCGGTGAGAAAGACGTACGGGTAGGTGTACAGCGTGAGGACGAGGGTGGTCCCCTCCAGGCCGGCGATCTCCGGCACGCGGGGCAGACCGAACGCCACGAGGGCGCCGTTGAGGTCGCCCGAGCGACCGAAGGCAGAAACAAAGGCGAACGCGCCGATGTACGACGGCACCACGAGCGGCAGGGCGGCGGCGACGGTCCAGAACCGCCGGAAGGGGAGGTCGGTACGGACGACCAGATACGCCAGGGGGACGCCGACGAGCGTCGAGCACAGCGTGACGAGGCCGACGAGAACGAGACTGTTCGCGAGGACGCCGAGGGCGGTGGGCCGCAGGAGCATCGACAGCCCCTCCAGGCCGGCGTCGACGGCGGCGACCCCGAGCCACAGCAGCGGCAACAGGACCGCGGCGGCGACCGCACCGGCGAGGAGAACGACGCCGGTCGGGAGGGCCGTGCCGGCGGTGCCGGTCTCGGCACCGTCCGCGGCGTTTCCCGACCGTGTCGTCGTGTCCGTCGCCATTGTTCAGCGGGTCACAACAGTCCCACGTTCCTAAGTAAGTCGATCGTCGGTTGGAGGTCCGAGAGCCGGGTGAGGTCCACGTCCGGCGGGT
Source organism: uncultured Halobacteriales archaeon (assembly GCA_964593395.1). Taxonomy (GTDB): domain Archaea; phylum Halobacteriota; class Halobacteria; order Halobacteriales; family SW-7-71-33; genus SW-7-71-33. The sequence goes on along the minus strand of CAZQHW010000181.1, from coordinate 201 downwards.
CGAGTTCCTCCAGCGCGGGCAACTGCTCGAGCGGTTCGACCTCGGGGATCGCTGGGTACTCGAAGGTGCGTGAGACGGCGAAGTACTCCTGGGCCTCCGCCGAGAGCAGGTGCCGGACGAAGGTGCGTGCCTGGTCCGGGTCGCTCGCGGTGTCGACGACGGCGGCGCCGGCGACGTTGAAGATCGACCCGGCGTCGTTGA
>CAZQHW010000180.1:0-5219 GCA_964593395.1 uncultured Halobacteriales archaeon | reverse complement strand
CCGGACTCGCGGGCGGTGCGGGCGATGCCGAGGTCGACCGGCTCGTCGGTGCAGATAACGTAGGCGTCCATCTCCTCGATCCCGACCCGCTGGGCCGCCTTCACGCGGTGGTGGCCGTCGGTCAACAGCAACTCGCCGGCGTTGTCGATGACGACCAGTGGCTCGGCCAGGCCCTTCTGGAGTTCGTACTGGCGGCCCTCGAGTTCGTCAGCGTACACCGTGCGCTGTGTGGGGACGAGGTCGGCCAGCGCGACGGTCCGGCGCTCCCGGCGTAGCGTCACGTCGTGGATCGACTCTAAGGTGTCGACGAGTTTCACCACCTTCTCCGGGGTGGCACGCTCGATCTGCGAGCGGATCACGTCGGCGTTGCCGATGATGCCGACGAGGTGGTTGGCGTCGTTGACGACGGGCAGGCGGTGGATACCCGACCGGAGGATGACGCGGGCGGCGTCGGTCACCTTCATATCGGGGTGGGCAACGATGAGGTCGGTCGACATCAGTTTGAACACCGGTTCGCGGTCGTCCGCGAGCAAGAGGTCCTGTGCGGCGATGAACCCGACGACCTCGCGGCCGTCACAGACTGGAAAGCCGTTGTAGTCGGAGTCGGACACCCGCCAGGCGACGTCGGCGACAGTTTCGTCCGGGGTGGCCGTCTCCACGTCGCGGCTCATGTAGTCCTCGACGCGAGGGTCCGTGTCGCCCGAGGCCATACAGTCGGTCGGCGCGGAGACGGCAAAAACCCGTCGGGGTCGGCGCGGCGAGCGAGCGCAGACACCCAAAGAGGAGGGGTGCCCGGCCGACTGGCCGAGTCACCGGCGGGCGTGTCAGTCGCTGGCGTCGCGGATGTGCCACTCGACGGGAAGGGCGTCGGAGGGGTCGCCCGAGGAGAGCAGTCGCGGGCCGTCACCGTCGAGGGCACCGGGGGGCAGTTCGTCGGCCTCGGTGAGGTCGTAGCCGCCGGCGTCGGTCTCGTACACCTCGGCGCCGGCCCGTGGCACCTCGCGCGGGCGGTCGTCGATGGCGTCGAAAAACGTCTCCGTGACCACCTCGCGGATCACCGCCTCGCGGTCGGTGTCGTCCGCGAGCACGTCGTGGCCGACGGCACTGACGGGGATCTGTGCGCCGGCCATGTCGGCGTGGCCGCCGGCACTGCCGAGACCGTCAAAGGCGAGTCGCAGCGTCTCGCCGAGGTCGAGTCTGGTCCCACGGGAACGAGCGGAGACGAACACCGTCGGGCGGTCGGCGGCGTCGTCGTCGTAGCCGAACACGAGTGTCGTGGCGATGTCGTCGAGATCGAGCAGGCGGTCGGCCGCCTGTGCGAGGGCGTCGCGGTCGCCGATCGGGCCGACACAGGTCGCCAGGGCGTTCCCCCGGACGTCCCGTTCGCGGGCCGCCCGCGCGAAGACGTCGATCGTCTCCCCGGTGACCGAGGGGGACTCGATCTGTTCGAGCAGGCCATCGTCGGCGTGGGCCGACAGCGCCGCCGCTGCCTCGAAGTCGGCCGCGGTCGCCTCGCGTGTGAACTCTGCGGTGTCGACGCGGATCCCGTACAACAGGGCGGTGGCGATCCGGTCGCCGCCGTACTCCTCGACGCCGAAGCGGGCGAGGTAGCCGGTCAGAAGCGTCGACGTAGCGCCGACCTCGCTCCGGAGGTCGACAAAGGTCGCCTGTATTGCCTCGCGGGGCGGGTGGTGGTCGATGACGATGTCGACCGAGAGGTCCGCCGGGAGTTGGTCGTTCACGCCGGGGCGGGAGTGATCGACCAGCGCGAAGCCGTCGAACTCGTCGAGGTCCTCGTCGGGCGAGAGCCGCCGCATGTCGAGACCGAGCAGGTTGACCATCGCGCGGTTCTGTTGATGGCTCACCCGGCCGTAGTAACAGGGCGTCGCGTCCACCCCGACTCGCTCGGCGACCCGGGCAAGTGCAACGGCGCTGGCGATCGCGTCCGGGTCGGGGTTGTCGTGCATGACGATCGCCAGGTGGCCGTCGAGCGACCGCAGCGTCCGGCGGAGGTGCCGGGCACGACTCCCGCCCGGTCCGACGACGGCGTCGAGCACCCCGTCGGCGACGGCGGCGGTGCCGTCGACGACGCGGTCGGCGACCTCACTGACGGCGGCGCGGTCGGCGTCGGTCGCGTCGGTGCCGAGCGCGACCACGAGCGTCGCGTCCGGCAGGGCGGTCCGGGCGGCGGTCGCGACCGCTCGCGCCCGGTCGGCGGGCAGGTCACCGACGAGCACCACGTCGGCCGCGGGGTAGTCCGCCGGGTCGGTCGGGTCTCCCCGGTCAACCGCGACCTCGGCGGCGTCGAGGTCGGACTCGTCGTCGGGCGTGAGGAGTAGCCCCACCTCGCCGGGAGCGTCCACCGTGGCGTCGAGGACGCGCTCCCGGACCGCCCCACCGCCCACCACCAGTCGCGAAAGCATACCTGTACGTTCTGTCCGAAGGGTGGTAAGCGTGCCGTCGGCGAGTCGCCGGTCGACGGCGACCGGCGGGGGCGAGACCGCGGCGTCAGGGCACGAGCGCAGCGGCCGCCTCCAGGGTCGCAGGGATGATGTCGGCCGCGGACTCGGTGGCGGGGCCCGCCACCAGCCCGATCGCCGGCAGTGCGAGAACGGTGAGCACGCCGGCGGCGACAACGGCGACGTACAGCCCCAGCGGGCGGGTAGGCAACGCGGCGTCGGTCGCCGGCTCCTCGATCCACATCGCCTTCACCACCCGGAGGTAGTAGTACACCGAGAGGGTGCTGTTGAGCACGCCGACGACGGCGAGCCACCACAGTCCGCCGTTGACGGCGCCGGCGAACAGGAACAGTTTCGAGGCGAACCCGCCGCCTGGAGGAACGCCGGCGAGACTGAACAGACAGACCGTCATCGCCGCGCAGGCGACCGGCGCCTGCGTCGCCAGTCCGTTGTACTCCTCGAAGGTGCCCTCCTCGAAGCGGCCGCCGACGTCCCAGTACTCCACCATCGCGACGAACAGGAAGGCGCCGGTGTTCATAAAGCCGTACACGAGCAGGTGGATCATGCTCGCACCCAGCGCCAGCCCCTGGTCGCCGGCGGTAACGTACGCGGCGACACCGATGAGCACGTAGCCCGCGTGCCCCACCGAGGAGTACGCGAGCATCCGCTTGACCTTCTCCTGGGTGGCCGCGGCGAGGTTGCCAAGCGTCATCGTCGCGACCGCGAGGATCTCGACCGCGAGCACCCAGTCGATCCCCATCGCGATGCTCTCGCCGGCGGGAAAGCCGGTGACGAACACCCGGATCAACAGGGCGAACCCGGCCGCCTTCGACGCCGACGAGAGAAAGGCACTAACGGGACCGGGCGAGCCCTCGTACGCCTCGGGCGCCCAGAAGTGAAACGGGACCGTCGCCGTCTTGAACGCGAAGCCACCGAGCACCATCAACACGCCCATCCCGAGGACCGGCACCGGTGTCGCCGTGTCACCCACGGCGTCGGCGATCGTGGCGGCACCCTCGCTGGCGTAGGTCTCGGTCAACAGCAGCGACCCCGTCGCGCCGTACACGAGGCTGATACCGTAGACGAGCACCGCCGAGGACAGCGCGCCGACGAGAAAGTACTTCAGGCCAGCCTCGACGGAGCCGCGGTTCTTCTTCAGGATCGCCACCAGGGCGTACGAGGGCAGCGACGAGAGTTCGAGCGCGACGAAGCCGACCGCCAGGCCGTTGGCGGCCGCCATCAGTGTCATGCCGGTCGCCGCAAACAGCACCAGCGAGTAGTAGACGGCACGGTCCTCGCGGCCACGCATGTAGTCGTAGGAGGCGACACAGACCAGGGCGGTGACGCTCGTGAACACCACGGTGAAAAACAGGGCCATCCCGTCGACGAGCACCTGCCCGCCAAACAGCGCGATGCCCGTGGTGGTGCCGTCGGCGGCGCTGTCGAAGCCGACGCCGGTCCCGCTGACGATGTAGAACACCGCGACGCCCATCGCCGCGAGCGAGGCGAGCGTCGCGATCCCGGCGTACACCCCGTCACGGAGGCGGCGCGGCGCGACCGTGGCGACCGTCGTCACCAACAGGCCGGCAAGCGCCAGGATCGCGGCGGGCGCGAGCGCGAGCGCCTCGGGGACGTGGGTCACGAGTCACCACCCCCGAGGGGGCGGAGACTCTCACGCGGCTCCAGGTCGGTGAGTGTCCCCTCGCCGGTGCCGGCCCCCTCGACCAACGGTTCGGTGGCGTCGCGGATCATGTCGAAGGCCACCTCCGGGGCGACCCCCAGCACGACCACCAGCGCGAGCAACACCAGAAGCGGCACCACGTCGCGGGTCGGCGCCCGCGAGAGGTCGTACTCCGTCTCCAGGCGGAACGTGCCAAACAGCGAGCGCTGCATCGCCCACAGCAGGTAGCCCGCGACGACGACGATGCCGAACATCGACACCGCGGTAAACAGGGGCGCGACGGGGAAGTCCGCGCCGAAACTGCCGACGAACACGAAGAACTCCGCCGCAAAGCCAGACATCAGCGGCAGGCCCATGTAGCCGAAGGCGCCGGCGACGAACACGCCCGCGACGACGGGCATCCTGTCGGCGAGGCCGGACATGTCCTCGACCATGCGGGTGTGCGTCTGGTTGTAGACGACGCCGACAGTCATGAACAGCAGGCCCGACAGCAGGCCGTGGCTGATCATCTGGAAGGTGGCGCCGCCGACGCCGTACACCGTGTACGCCACGAGTCCCAGGAGAACGTACCCCATCGAGGAGATGGACGAGTAGGCGACGATCCGTTTGAGGTCGGACTGTGCCAACGCCAGAACCGCCCCGTACAGCACCGAGACGACGGCGATCACGGCGACGGCGGCGGCGACGGTCGGCGACTGTGCCACGTCGGCGAGCATGGTGAAGTTGTACCGCAACAGGGCGTAGGTCCCCATCTTCAGGAGCACGCCCGCCAGGACCACGGAGACGGGCGTAGGTGCCTCGACGTGAGCGTCGGGCAGCCAGGTGTGCAGCGGGACGATGGGCACCTTCACGCCGAAGCCAAAGAACATCGCCACAAAGGCGGCGAGCGACAGTGTCCCGGCGGAGACGCCAAGCGCCCCGGACAGTTCGTCGCCCCGCAGCGCCCCCGCCACCTCGACCATGTCGAAGGTGGAGACGGCGTCGCCCAGCGCGAACACCAGCGCGACGTAGGCGACGAACATCACCAGACTGGCGACGTTCGTGTAGACGAAGAACTTGATCGCGGCGTACTTCCGGCG
>CAZQHW010000179.1:0-5247 GCA_964593395.1 uncultured Halobacteriales archaeon | reverse complement strand
TGTTCAGCGCCTCGAGTTCGTCGGTGGGGATCTCCGACTTGAGTTCCTGTTCGAGCACCTTTGCGTGTTTCTCTGGCAGGTCGACCCACAGTTCGTCGCCCTCGTCGATGTCCCGGCCGACGGTCGGGCCGTCGATGGAGACGGCGACGCTGTCGCCCGCCCGGGCCTCGTCGACATCCTCGCCCTGGTCCTGGATCGACTTCAGTACGCCCACCCGTTCGGGTCGGCTACCCTCGAACAGCGCGATGGGGACGTTGCGCTTGAGCGTGCCCGAGATCACGTCGACGCCCACCACCGCCGGGTCGGACTGGCGGAACACGTGGTCGACGAGCACCCTGACCCGGGCGGGCCGGGTGATGTTCTGTAGAACCTGCTCCTGTTGGGTCTCCTGTAGGCCCGTGACGAACTCCTCGTAGTCCTCCACGAGCCGGTAGATAACGTCGTGGGTGAACACCCGGACGTCCTCCCGGTCGGCCTCCTCGCGGGCGTCGTCCAGCACGTCGACGTTGAACCCCAGCACGGCGCGGTGGACGGGTTCGTTGGCGGTGTCGGCGATGGTGACGTCTCGGGGGGCGACGTCGCCGACCTCGGCGCGCATGATCGGCACCTCCGCCTCCTCGAGGGCGTTCGCCATCGCCTCCAGGCTGCCGAGCGTGTCGGCTTTCAGCACGATGCCGTCGTCGTCGGTCTCCACGGCGAGGTCGGCGAGTTCCGCGCGGACCTCGCTGACGACCTCGTCGACGTCGCGGTTGCCGACGGCCCGGACCGGCGCGCCGGCCATCGCCCGCCCCAGGCCGGGGGCGGCGATCTTGATGCCGGCGGCCGCCGGGACCGCGTCGACCTGTTCGAAGCGGTCCTCGGTGCGCATCTCCGCCAGCGGTTGGGGCTGCAACAGGGCGCGCACGTCTGTGACGATCGGTTCGGCGGTGCTACCGACGACGATCTGGTCGTCCTCGCGGATCGTGCCGTCGTACAGCACGATGTCGAGCGTGGTGCCAAAGCCCTTCTCGTCGGTCACCTCCAGCACGGTGCCCACGCCGGGGCCGGCGACGTCGATCGCCATCGCGTCTTTCATGTACCGCTGGGAGAGGCCCATCATCACCGTCAGCAGGTCGGGCAGGCCCTCGCCGGTCTTTGCGGAGACGGGGACGACGCCGACGTTCTCCTGAAAGTTCGGCACCTGCCAGTACAGGTCGGCGGTGAACCCGGCGTCGGAGAGGTCACCGGCGATGTCGTACACGCGCTCGTTGAACTCGCCGCGGACGCGGTCGTTCTGGCCCTCGAGCACCTGCTGGATGGGGGCGTTCTCGGTGGAGTCCCACCCGGGGATGGTGTCGACCTTGTTCGCGGCGACAATAAACGGCGTCTCGGTGCGCTTGAGAATCTCGACGGCCTCCTCGGTCTGTGGCTGGAAGCCGTCGGTCACGTCGACGACGAGCACGGCGATGTCCGCGAGGGCGCCGCCCCGAGAGCGCAGTGTGGTGAATGAGTGGTGGCCGGGCGTGTCGATGAACAACAACCCGGGGAGGTCGAAGTCGGTGGGGTCGACGAGTTCGCCGGCGATTCGGGAGACAACGTCCAGTGGCACCGCCGTGGCGCCGATGTGCTGGGTGATGGCGCCGGCCTCGGCCTCGCTGACCGCCGACCCGCGCACCGTGTCTAGAAGCGTGGTCTTGCCGTGGTCGACGTGTCCGAGAACGGCGACGATCGGCGTCCGCAGGTCGCCCTCGTCGCTCGCGGTCGCCGCCTCGTCCGTATCACTGTCTGACATCGTGACCCCGTGAGAACTACTCGAAGTCAGCCGCGGCCGGCATATAACGGCTTCGTCACGCGCGCGCTGTCAGTCCGCCCGGAACGCCGTGGCGCTCCGACCGTCGCGTCGGCCGTCGGCGGCTCCGGCGAGGGCCGTCGTCCGACGCTCGCGTGACGTGGCCCCGCCGTTTATACCCGCTCGTCGGACAGGCGGTGACATGGCAGAGACCCTAGCCAGGAACCTCTCGGACAAGGCGGTCATGGGCGCCGACGGCGCCGAGATCGGTACGCTGCACAACATCACCGCGGACCTGAAGACCGGCAGCCTGAACGACCTCGTGGTCGAACCGTACGAGGGGGGCAAGAGCTTCGACTTCGAGCGCGACCAGCACGACCGGTACCTCGTCCCCGCCACCCACGTCGAGGCGGTCAAGGACTACATCGTCGTCGCGCGCTGACGGCGACACTGTTCGGTCCACGACGACGGAACGGAAGCGTTAGGCCCCCGCCCCGCCCGATCGCAGTATGCGCGTACTGGACGCGTCGGCGTTCATTCGCGACCGGTCGTACGACGGCCCGCTGGCGACGGTGCCCGCCGTGCGCGAGGAACTCGCCGACGACGCCGTCTACCGGTACGAGGCCATGGAGGGCGCCGGGATGCGGGTCCACGTCCCCGACGACGACGGTGTCGCCCGGGTGCGAGAAGCGGCGACCGGAACCGGCGACGACGGCGTCCTCTCGCGGGCCGACCGCCGACTGCTCGCCGCCGCTCTCGAACTCGACGCCACGCTCGTCACCGACGACTACGCCGTCCAGAACGTCGCCGACGCTCTCGACCTCCAGGTCGAGGCCATCGAGCGCGGCCAGATTGACGAGCGCCGCGACTGGCGGTTCCAGTGCCAGGGGTGTGGCCGCGAGTTCGACGACGACCCCGGTCGGTGTCCCGTGTGTGGCGCCGACGCCACCCGGAAGAACCCCTCAGGCTGACCCGTGCCGGACCGCGGCGACGACTACCGTCGACAGCAACGCCACCCCGACGCCGACCGCCGTGTAGCCGGCCAGCGTGAACGGGTCCGGCGGCGAGAGCGCCACGGAGACGGCGACCGCTCCCAGCACCAGGACGGCGGCGAGTCGCCCGTTAGACGGAGCCTCCACGACGCACTTTTTTGTTCGTCAAACGTAGTCGTTCTGTTCCGAACTCACGTCTCGTCCACGCGTTCGAGCAGTGCCGGCAGGCTATCGACCGAGTCGAGCACCACGTCGGCGCCCGCCTCGCGGAACAGTCGTCGCCCACGCTCGCCGTCGAGACCACCGGTCTGGACGCCCACCGCGAGGTACGGCCGGTCGTCGGTCGTGTCGGCGCGACGCGCCGCCCGGGCGTCGTCGACCGTGTCGCCGACGTACACCACGCCGTCGACGCCCAGTCGGTCGGCCAGGCTCAACAGCCCCGCTGGGTCGGGTTTGCCCGGCTCCGGGTCGTCCATCGTGATCACCAGGTCGTCGGGGAGGTTCAGTCCGACGCGGTCCAGGGCGATGTCGGCCTCGTCCGCGGGACGCCCGGTGAACACGCCGACCGGGAACCGCTCGCGTACCCCCGCGAGGGTCGTCTCGCCGACCAGCACCGTCTCGTTCTCGACGTACCCCCGCTCGTCGGCGTCGATACCGGCCGCTGCCTCGACCGGTCCGGGGTCGGCCTCTAACTCGCGGTAGCGCTCCCGGCCCAGGTAGAGTCGCTGGAACACGCGGCGCAGTCGATCCGGGTCGACCGCCCGCTCGACGCGGTCGTACTCGTCGCCGGAGAGGGCCGCCTCCAACACGGCGCGCGAGCCGTCGAGTCCTCCGCCCTCGTCCGCGACCGCGGCGGTGTGGTCCGCGACACTCGCCTCGTAGCCCTCCCGGCGGGCGAGGGCGTGCGCCGCCAGCGCCTCGGTCAGTTCCCAGTCGTCGTTGAAGCCGCCGGCCTGCTTGAACCGCTCTACGGCTGCGGGGTCGACCTCGGTGTCGTGTACGCGCTCGACGGTTTCGCGGACTACTCGCCGGTAGGAGTCGCCGGTGTCCACCAACACGCCGTCGACGTCGAACACGACGCCCGTCGACGCCGGCATCGCCTCCGGTCGACGCGTGTCCTCCCGGTCGACGTCCGCCTCGCGGTCGCTCATACGCCTGGCAGACGCGTCCCGGACATGGGAGTGACGGTCGCGCGGTCGTCGGTGCTCCCCGGGTCAGTCCCGTCGACCCCGCTCGCGCACCCAGTGCAGTGTGCCGCCGGCGACGGACTCCGGGCTAGTGCGAACCGTCGCCGGGTCCGTGCCGAGGGTGGTGAACGCCACGTCCGCCCCGAGATCGCGGGCGAGGTCGACCACCGGCGCGTGGAGGTCCGGCGGGAGGTTCAGCGCGTACACGGCGTCGGCGTCGGGGTACGCCGATAACCGTGGGTCCGTCACGTCGTCCCGCAGGAACCGGACGCCGTCGGGCGCCTCGACCGGGTGGCGGTCGACGGCCACGACCGTCACGCCCCGGTCGCGAAGCCGGGCGGCCACGTCCGTCCGGCGACCGATCCCCACCTCCACGACGGTCCCGTAGCCGGCGAGTGCGTCGGCCACGGCCCGCGCGTGAGTCGCCGCCGGCCCGGTGGCGCTGTGTCCCGCGCCGGTCGCGCGCTTCTCGCCCGCGTCCCCGTTCCCGGTGGCGCCGTCGCCCTCTCGGGTACTCGTTTCATCCCGCCGCGGGTGCCCACCGTCCGTGCGCAGCGGGGTGTCCTGTAGGTCACGACGGTCCCGCTGCCCGTGGGATCGGCGGCGAGACCTCCGTGGACGGCGCGGGCGCGGGCCGGTGACGTCCGGTGGGTGGGGTGTTCGCACCACGGCGAGACGTTTATGGGGGGGTCGTCTCTATAAATGCGTATGCTCGTCGACATCGTGCCGGTGGGGGAGGTTCCGGCGCGGGTCAAGCGTGGCGCGTCCGCCGGCCTCCGGTCGGTGTACGACTTCGACGTCACGGTCCACGAGGCCCAGCCCCTCCCCAGTGGCGCCTTCGACGCCAGTCGCAACCAGTACGGCGCGGAGGCGTTTATCGAACTCGCCGAACGTGTGGGCAACGGCGCCAAGAACATCGCCGTCACCACCGAGGACCTGTTCTACCGCCGGCGCAACTACGTCTTCGGTCTCGCCTACCTCGACGGCGACGGTTCCGTCGTCTCCACCTACCGTCTTCGCACGCAGTCAGACGGTGGCTTCTCCAACCGCCAACCCGAGGAGATCTTCGGCGACCGCGTCCGCAAGGAGATCGTCCACGAGATCGGTCACACGCTCGGCCTGGAACACTGCGACAACAAGCGGTGCGTGATGAACTTCTCGCCAACCGTCCGCGAGGTCGACGTCAAGGAGGAGACGCTGTGTGGCTCCTGTCAGCGCAGTATTCGGTAGACATCTCATTCTCGCCCTCCGAAGCCCTCGGTGCGCTCGACGACTCTCGGTCGCTGCGGTCCTCGCTCGC
>CAZQHW010000178.1:0-5346 GCA_964593395.1 uncultured Halobacteriales archaeon | reverse complement strand
TCGGACTGGCACGCCTGGCAGGGCCACGGCGACTGGGCCGACGACCAGGTCGAGCGCGGGCAGGTGCTCGGTCACGAACCCGCCGGCCGCGTCGTCGAGGTCGGCGCGGACGTGACCACGCTCGCGGAGGGTGACCGCGTCGCGGTGCCGTTCTGTCTGGGCGACGGTCGCTGCCGACACTGCCGCTCGGGCCGGGGCAACGTCTGCCCGAACGGCCTCGCGCTGGGGTTCGAGCGGTCGGCCGGCGGCGCCTTCGCCGAGTACGTCCGCCTGCCGTGGGCGGACTTCAACGCCATCCCCCTCCCCGACGGCGTCGACTACCGCGAGGCGGCGGCGCTGGGCTGTCGGTTCATGACCGCCTTCCACGGTGTCGCCCACCGCGCCGACCCCGACCCCGGGGCGTGGGTGGTCGTCGTCGGCTGTGGCGGCGTCGGCCTCTCCGCAGTGCAGGTCGCCGACGCGCTCGGCTGCCGGGTGATCGCCGCCGACGTCGACGAGCGGGCACTCGACCGCGCTCGTCAGGTGGGCGCCGAGGTGACCGTCGACGCCGCAGGCGAGGACGTTCCCAGCGCCGTCGCCGCGGTCGCCGACGAGGGCGCCGCGGTGTCGGTCGACGCCGTCGGCCGCGCGGAGACGTTCCGGGCCGCGCTCGACTCGCTGCGACCCGCCGGCACGCACCTCCAGTTGGGGCTCACCACGGACGCCGAGCGCGGCGAGGTCGCGCTCCCGGTCGACCGGACGGCGATGGAGTCGATCACGCTCGTCGGGTCCCGAGGGATGCCGCCCTCTCGTGCCGACGAACTCGTCTCGCTGGTCGCCTCCGGCGCCGTCGACCCCGGGGCGCTCGTTGGACGGGCGGTGTCCCTGGAGGCGGTGCCCGACCGGTTGGCGGCGATGACCGACTACCGCACCGAGGGGATCGAGGTCGTCACCGACCTGTGATCAGAGGTCCTCGTCGGCGAGTTCCAGGTCGGCGACGATCTCGTAGGGGTGCTTGTCGGCCCGGACTCCCTCGAGGATACGGAAGGCGTCGTCCGGCGAGAGAAACTGCTCGGCCACCACACGACCCAGGTCGGTGGGCTGGAAGCCGTCGACGAAGTCGTAGTCGATCAGTTTCGCAAGCGCCTGCTTCGTGGGCACGTCGCCGACCATCGACTCGCCGATCGAGGCGACGGCGTCCCCGCCGACGACGACGTTCGCGAGCGTCTCCTCGACCGCGGCACCCCCGTCGTACCGCGTGATAACGGGCTCCATCTCGCCTTTCAGCAACGCAAAGGCGACCTCCTCCTCGGTCGACTCCTGGCCACCGTGGTACGTGCGACCCGGCTCGACGAGCGTGTACACCACGCCGCGGTCGTGGTAGTCCGGCCGGCCCGCACGACCGAGCATCTGTTCGAACTCCTGGACGGAGAGCCACTCGATGCCCATCGCCAGCGCGTCGAAGATCACCTGCGAGGCGGGAAAGTCCACACCCGCAGACAGCGCGGCCGTCGTCACCACGGCGGCGAGGTCCTGGTTCGCGAACTGGCGCTCGACCTGCTTGCGACGGCCGTAGTCCAGACCGGCGTGGTACGCCGCCGAGTCGTACTCCAGTTTGCGGCTGATCTCGTGACAGCGCCGCCGGGAGTTGGTGAAGATGATCGTCTGTCCGCGGTACCCCTGCGAGGACTCCCGGGCGCTCCTCGAACTCGATCAGTCGCGCCTCTAGGGCCCGCCCGAGTTGCTCGGGGTTGCCGACCGTCGCCGAAAGGTACACCCACTGGGCGCCGTCGTACCCCGAGTCCCGGCTCGCTCGCCGTTTGCAGTAGTGTTTCAGTCGGGCGATCAGGCCGTCGAGTCGGTGGCCTCGCTCGGGTTCCTTGAGCGTGTGCACCTCGTCGATAACGACCGTGCCGATCCGCCCCAGGTCCCGGCCGGTCCGCAGCGCGTGGTCGATCCCCTCGTAGGTGCCGACGATCACGTCCGCCGAGGGATCGAAGGAGGCGCCGCTGCCGCGCACCCGGGAGGCGCCGACGCGGATCGACACGTCCACCAGGTCGCCGTAGCGGTCCCGGAAGGACTCGTGTTTCTGGTTCGCGAGCGCCACGAGCGGGACGAGAAACAGCGTCTTCCCCTTTCCCCGCAGCGTGCGATCCAGTCCGGCCATCTCGCCGACAAGCGTCTTTCCGGTCGCCGTTGCGCTCACGACGAGTTGGTCGGCGGGCGGGGTCGCAAGCAGGTCGTTCTCGACGGCGAGACTCTGTACCGGCAGCAGTTTGTCGAACCGCGCCTCCAGCAGTTCCTGCAGGTCGGGATGGAGGTCCAGGTCGGCGGTTGGCACGGGGTCAACGTCTTCGACGGTCGCGCTTATTTCGTCGAACTTCGTCAGGTCGGGGTCCAGGTCGCCCCGCAACAGGTCGACGATCCGGTCGAGGTCACGCACCTCCGCGAGTAACTCCCGCAGGCGCTTGCCTGCGGCGCCGCTCATCTCGCCGTGGTGGGCGAGTTCCCGTTCCAGGGCGGTCTCGGCGCAGTCGAGACAGACGTGGTCGTCGCCGTTCTCGACGGCGTTCGCGTCGGTGATCGGCGAGTACCGCCCCTTCGAGGCACAGATCCGGCAGGTGCGCACCGCCTTTGTCTTGTCGTCCAGTTGGTAGCCCGCGAGCATCTCCTGGAGGCGGCGCCGGTCCGGCGGTGGGGTCTGTTCGGAGACGCGAACGCGGTCAGCGCGACGCGCCAGGGTGACGAACTCGTCGGGATCGCGGGGGTCGTGGTCGTTCTCGGTGCGGACGCGAAACCGCGCCGGCCGGGGGCCGGCGTCGGTCCGCTTCAACTCGAGCGTGGCGACGAACACCCGCTCGCCGTCGCGCTGGACGCTGGCGGTGTACTCGTCGCCCGTGCCGTGGAGAAACAGCGTTTCCACCTGGGGCGCCTGCCGTGACACGGTTTCAGTTTCGTGCCGGCGCACTTCAGGCGTTCGGGTCGCCTGCCGTCACTCCACCAACTCGATCGTGTCGTCGCCGTCGGGCACGACACAGAGAAAGGCACCCTGGCCGTCGCCGTCGTTGCGGTACCAGTGGACGACGCCGGCCGGGACGAGCAAACTGTCACCCGCCTCCACGCGGTGTTCCTCGTCACCGATCCCGACGACGTACTCGCCGGCGAGAACGTACTGCTCGTGTTCGACGGCGTTCGTGTGCCGCGGGACCTCGGCGCCGGGCGCGAGCGTGAACCGCCGCATCGCGAAGTGTGGCGCCTCCTCGGGACCGATCAGTACGCCCTTTTCCAGTCCGTCGGCGGCGTCGACCGGCTCGTACTCGACCGTCTCGCCCCGGCGGACGATCGGCGCGGGTCGGTCGGCGTCCTCGCGTGCGTCGCGATCGGAGTCGGGAGTCATACCCGGTGGTGGTCGGCCGGGAACTTAGTCCCGGGCGGTCGCTCTCGCCGTGGTCCAGACACGAGATCGAGGGGGTCGCTTATGCGGCCGCGGACCGTAGCCCGACCGATGCGAGGGATCCAGATCGGGCGTATCTTCGGCATCCCGATCCGACTCGGGCTGAGCTTCTTGCTCGTGTTGCCACTGTTCGCCTACCTCATCGGCGTACAGATCGGCGCCACGGCGGAGTTGGTGAACGGGGTCGCCCCGGCGAACGGGGTCGTCGACCCGGCCGCGATCGACGGCGGGACGACCCAGTGGGTCGTCGGCTTCACCGCCGCCGTCGGGCTGTTCGTCGGCGTCCTGTTGCACGAGTTGGGCCACTCGGTGACGGCGATGCGGTACGGCTTCGAGATCGAGTCGATCACGCTGTGGCTGTTCGGCGGTATCGCCTCCCTCACCGAGATGCCGGAGGACTGGCGCCAGGAGTTCGTCATCGCGATAATGGGCCCCGTCGTCAGTCTGGCACTCGGGGGGCTGTTCTACGCCGGACTGTTCGCCGTTCCCGCCGGCGACGGTGCCGTTCTGAACGGGACGCGGTTCGTCGTCGGCTACCTCGCCGTGTTGAACGTCGTACTCGCGCTGTTCAACATGCTGCCGGGGTTCCCGATGGACGGCGGGCGAGTGCTGCGGGCGCTTCTGGCCCGGACCCGACCGTACGCCCGGGCGACCCAGATCGCCGCGACCGTCGGCAAGGGGTTCGCAGTCGTGCTCGGACTGGTCGGACTGCTGGCGCTTGGCAACATCCTCCTCGTCGGCCTGGCGTGGTTCATCTACATCGGCGCCGCGAGCGAGGCAAAGCAGACGATGTTGAAAGCCGCCTTCGAGGGCGTCAGCGTCGGCGACCTGATGACGCCCGCCGACGACCTTGACACCGCCCGCGCCGAGGACAGCGTCGCCGAACTGGTGTCGCGGATGATCCGCGAGCGCCACACCGGCTACCCCGTCACCCGCGACGGTCGCCTCGTCGGCCTCGTGACGCTCGACGACGCTCGCTCGGTAAAAGAGGTCGAGCGCGACGCCTACAGGGTCAAGGAGGTGATGACCGAGGACCTCACCACCGTGACGCCGGACACCGACGCGATGACCGCGATCACGCTGATGAGCGAGAAGGGCATCGGTCGCCTCCCCGTCGTCGAGCGGGAAGGCGGCGACAGCCTCGTGGGGCTCATCTCCCGCTCGGACCTGATGACCTCCTTCGACATCATCCGGTCCAGCCAGTCGGTCAAGCCACGCGAGGGCGTCGGTCGCATCGACGGCCCAAGCGCCGGCGAACCGGGAACGCGCGGCGGCGACTGACGAGACAACGGACCGCAACGTCGGGACGAGAGGAGCAGTCGTAGTGCCACCCGGAGAAACAACAGACCCCCGACTCGCTGTACGTCTCCGGTGACCCGTCGTGCCCCTCACCTCCGCCGCGTCACCCTCTACTCCGTCGAGTTACTCTCGTTGCCCGGTCTCGGCCGTTACCAGTTGTTGACCGCCCCGCAGTCGGGGCACTCCAGTTCGATCTTGTCGTCCCGGATCAGTCTGGACTTCCGCTTCAGTTTTCCGACGTCCGCGAGGCACTTTGCGTGGAACACGGCGTCACATTGTGGGCACGATCCGCCGTCCCCTCGTTCGACTTCCGAACCGCACACCGTGCACGACGATGTGTTAGTGCGTAACAAACTCACGTGGGGACTGTATGGCGGCGAACGGGCATAAATGTGGCTCCGATGGACGTGTACTGTGTGGAGCCGTCAGGTGTACGTCAGTGTTCCTCGGGGAGAAGCCCGGGTGCGAGAATCGAACCCGACCCCGGGACTCACGTGGAGACGGCCGGTGCTCACGAACTGTTCGCGCCGAGAGAGTCCGGGTGCGAGAATCGAACCCGCGTCTCAGCCTCCACAAGGCTGAAGGATGGGCCACTACCCTAACCCGGACACGCG
>CAZQHW010000177.1:0-5366 GCA_964593395.1 uncultured Halobacteriales archaeon | reverse complement strand
CCGGTCGTCGACGACGGCGTACTTCGCGTGGTGGTAGGCGTACGGGGCGCCGTCGGTGCCGTATGCCCACACCGCGACGCCGCTCGCGTTCGCCAGGCGGTCGAGCAGTCGCACCTGTCGACGGGAGACGCCACCCACCGGGCCGGCATCGACGAGCACTCGCACGTCCACCCCCCGAGCGGCGGCGGCCTCCAGCGCCCGGACCGCCCGCTCGGACTCGAAGGTGTAGCCGGCCAGGAGTACCCGCCGCTCGGCCGACCGCAGCACCTCCCCGGGCACACTGGCGCCGTCCGGCAGGACGAACGCCCGCACCGACCGCGGGCCAACCTGGAGCGGTGGGCGGTTCGTGGCGTCGAGGTGGCGCCACTCGCCCGCGTACAGCGACCGCTCCGGCGCGTCGCCGTACTCGACGACGTCGACCGTCTCGTTTCCCCGCCGGAGAACGACCCGCTCGCCCGCGTTCGACAGTCGCGGTAGGTCGACGGCGAGCACCCGGTCGACCTCGACCGGACCGGCGTCGGTCAGGTTCCGGACGACACCCGGGTCGTCGGTGACCGCGACCCGCCCCTCGACGGTGTCGTTCGCGCCCCCGAGGGCGACCGCCGACCGGTCGTCGGCGAGAGTCCACCTGGAGAGATTCGCCGAGCGAGCCACCCGGAGGACGACGAACTCCCCGCGGTCGCGGTTGACCGCCGGGTTGGGATACACCGCGGCGATCTCGACTGCGGGGCTCGGCGACGACGTGCCAGCGGGAGTAGTTGTCGCCAGCCCAGTGCCCGTCTCCGGGGCTGTCCCGCCCGTGTCGGTGGGTGTCGTCGCTCCAGGCACCCCCGATGGAACGGCGGCGACCGAGAGCGCGAGGGCGAGAACGAGAGCGACAAAGAGAGCGACGACTCGTGGCGCGTCCCCTGGCACGGGGCGTGGTGGTCCCGCCTCTGCTGATAAACCGCAGGATCAGGCGACGCGCTCGGCCTCGGCCTGGACGAGCGGGTCGGGGTCGTCCTCGAACTCCCGGACGGTCTCCAGGGCACGCTCGGTGCCGATCTGCCGGAGCGCCCAGGCGGCACTGGCCCGGACGCGGTCGGTCTCGTCGTCGGCGAGGGTGTCAGCGAGCGGGTCGATCGCCCGGGTGTCCCCGATCATGCCGAGTGCCCGGGCGGCCCGACTGCGAACGTCGGCGTGGTCGCTGGCGAGGCGGTCGGCGACGGTCTGGGTCGCCTCCCGGCTCCCGATCTCACCGAGGGCGCGCAGCGTGACCTGCTGGAGGCCGGGATCGGAGTCCGTGGCGGCGTACTCTTCGAGCATCTCAAGCGGTTCCTCGCTGCCGATCTTGCCGAGTGCCTTCACCGCGGGCTTGTTGCGCCGCTGTGCGCGCTGCTGCATGGCGTCGAGGGCCGCCTCGGCGCCCAGGCGGGTGAGCGACTCGACGCAGTGTGACTCCATGAACTCCGAGTCCAGCATGTCGAGCGCCAGCAGAATGGGTTCGGGGTCGCCGCGCTGCTCGTACACCTTGACCGCGTTCCATTCGGGCGGGAAGTCCTTGCGGTGCTCCAGGGCGTCGTAGAAGCCGTGAGCGGCCAGCATCTGTCGTTTCGTGAGGTCCGTCCACTCCTCGGCGTCGCCGACGGCGTCCTCGTACGCCCCGACCGCGGCGAGTAGGTCCGCGATCGTTTCGCCGTCAGCGTCGGGGTCGAGGTCGACGCCTTCCAGGGACTCCCCGACGGCGTCCAGCGCGCTCACCACGCCGTCGGCGTCGAACGTCGGACCGTCGCCCGCCGGCGCGTCGGGCCGGTCGAACGACGCGTCGGTGACGTCCTCGACGGCCGCCAGCAGGTCCTCCAGGTCCTCCCGCAGCGTCGTGGCACCGTCGTTTGTCCAGTCGGTGCCGTCGACGGTCGAGCGGACCGACTCGACCGCCTCGACGACGTCCGAGACGTAGGGGCCGCGGGCCTCCTCTATGTCGTCCTGTAGGGCCTCGACGTCCTCCTCGATCGCCTCGACGGGGTTCTCCTCGTCTCCGTCGCCGTCCTCGTCGTCGCCGAGGTCAGCGTCTTCGAGGTCGGTCTCCACCGCGTCGAGGTCCGCGGCCACGTCGTCGAGGTCGGCCTCGGTCTCGGCGGCGTCGAGTCGGTCCTCGACCTCGGTGATGCGCTCGCGCAGCGACTCGACCGTCACCGCTCGCTCGGGCACGTCGGACTCGCCATCTTTCTCGCCGGCGTCGTCGCCGTCGGACGCGTCCTCGTCGGTCATCGGTCAGCCCCCGGCGGTCGGTCGTCCATAGCCCGCAAGTGGGGGCGAGCGGCGCCTAAGCGTTTCCTTTCCGGTCGGGGTCGGTCTCCGGGTCGGGGTCGTCGTCGCCGACCGGCCCCCCCTCGCGCCAGTACAGCGCCGGACTGAGAAAGAGGTACGCGAGGCCGAGGTAGAGGAGTGCCCGCGGGAACCCCCGGCCGACGGCGGCGGGCAGCAAGGGGCTCTCGGTGGCGTCGGGGACGGCGATGGCGACGGCGTGGACCACGCCCATCAGCAGGGCGTCGCGGGCCAGCAGGTCGGGGTAGCACACCGGCGCGAGCATCAGATAGCAGAACACGCCGGTGACCGCGAGCAACAGCACCGGAACGGTCATGCCGGCGAGAACGGCGGCACCGATGATCGTCGCCGCGAGGGTGCTCGGGACACCCTCGGTCTCGCTGTCTCCGGCGTCCAGCGCGGTGTACAGCGCCAACCTGACGACCGCCGCGGCGACGAACAGCGCGGGCACGAAAAGAACGGCGACGGTACGGGGGTCGCCGGTGCTCGCGGCGAGCGACCAGTCGGTCCACTCCCGGGCGACGGCGGCGTAGACGAGCGTCGCCGGCGCGACGCCGAAGGAGGCCACGTCCGCGAGCGAGTCGAGGTACGGCCCCGCCTCGGAGGCGCCGAACTGCCGGGCCAGAACGCCATCCAGGCCGTCGCCGATCGCGGCCAAGAGCATCAGGCGGGCGGCGAACTCCACGTCGGCGAAGGCGACGACGACGGCGAGAAAGCCGAGCGCGGCGTTCGCGGCGGTGACGGCGTCGGCGACGCCCAGCCGACCGACGAACCGCGGCTGCATACCACCGCCTCGGTGACGGGCGTCTTATCTCCTGCGAACGGTCCGCCCGGAGCGGCCAGGGAGCGGTAGGCATTTCACCCGGCAGAGGCACCAGAGCGTATGGTCGGACTCGGACTCGTCGTGGCGGAGTACTACGACGGCGTCGCCGACGCGATGGAGGAGCGCGCCCGTGAGACGGCCCAGTCGGCGGGTGCCGAGGTGGTCGCCAGCGTCCGCGTCCCTGGCGCCTACGACACGCCGCTGGCGGCGGACCGCCTCGCCCGCGACGACGCGGTCGACGCCGTCGTCACACTCGGGGCCATCGTCACCGGCGACACGGACCACGACCAGGTGATCGGTCACGCGACCGCGCAGTCCCTGACCGACGTGAGCCGGGACCGCGACCTGCCGGTCACGCTGGGGGTCGCCGGCCCCGGTATGAGCGGTGACGAGGCCCGTGCCCGTGTCGACAAGGCGGAGGAGGCGGTCGAGGGCGCGCTCGCGATGGTCGAGCGCCTGCCGCCCGCTGACCCCGACGACGGAGCGGGCGCTCCCGGCGACGCGAGCGACGACGCCGGGAGTCGGGGCGTCGAGACCGACGGAGGACAGCGATGAACTGGGAGTTCGCCGACCGCGTCGGCCGCGTCGAGGAGAGCGCCACGCTCGCGGTCTCGAAGCGTGCTGCCGCCCGCGAGGCGGAGGGCGCTGACGTGGTGGACCTGAGCGTGGGCGAACCGGACTTCGACACCCCGACGGCGGTCCGGGAGGCCGGAAAGGCCGCCATCGACGCCGGCCACACCACCTACACGCCGGCGAACGGGATCCGTGCGCTGCGGGAGGCGATCGTCGAGAGTCTGCGGCGGCGCAACCTCGACTACGGCCCCGACGAGGTTATCGTCACCCCCGGCGGCAAGCAGGCGCTGTACGAGGCGGTCCACGCACTCATCGAACCCGGCGACGAGGTTGTGCTGGTCGACCCTGCGTGGGTGTCGTACGAGGCGATGGTCTCGCTCGCCGGCGGGTCGACGGTCCGCGTGGACACCACCCCACACGACTTCCGACTCGAACCCGCCCTCGACGACCTGGAGGCAGTCGTCACCGACGCCACCGACCTGATCGTCGTCAACTCCCCGAACAACCCCACCGGTGCCGTCTACTCCGACCGGGCGCTGGCCGGCGTCCGTGACCTGGCCGTCAAACACGACGTGGCCGTCATCAGCGACGAGATCTACGACCGGGTCACCTACGACGCCGACCACCGCTCGCTTGGCAGTCTCGACGGGATGACCGACCGGACGATCACGATAAACGGCTTCTCGAAGGCCTACGCGATGACGGGGTGGCGGCTGGGCTACCTCGCCGCCCCCGAACCGCTCGTCGGCGAGGCAGGCAAGATCCACTCCCACAGCGTCACCTGCGCGGCGAACTTCGTCCAGCACGCCGGCGTCACCGCCCTGGAGGAGGTCGACGACGAGGTCGAGGCGATGGTCAGCGCCTTCCGTGAGCGCCGTGACCTCCTCGTGGACCTGTTCGAGGACCACGGCGTGGACGTGGCCCGTCCCGAGGGGGCGTTCTACCTGCTGGTGCCCGTCGCCGACGACGACCACTCGTGGGCGATGAACGCTATCGACGAGGCCGACGTGGCGACGGTCCCCGGGAGCGCGTTCAACGCGCCCGGCCACGTCCGGATCTCCTACGCCGCCGACCGCGAGCGACTCCGCGAGGGTGTCGAACGCCTCGCCGAGGCGGGCTTTCTCGGCTGACGTGCCCGAGCGATGGTCCTCCTCGCTCGCGAGACCGTCGCCCCCGAACGGCTGCTCGCCGAGGCGCCCGACCTCGCCCGCGACGTTCTCACCGACCTGCGTGCCGACTACGACCCCCAGGTGAACGCCGAACGGGAGTGGTACGCCCCCGAACACCACGACCCCGATGCCCGGGCGCCAAACGGTCTCTCCCCGTTGTGAGGCGATCGGGCGTCTCTGGGTCGGTACGTTCGATCGGCGGCGTCGCCGTCGAGTGAACACGGAACGCCCCGGCCCCGGTGCTCTCATCGGGCGACGCCACTGACAACAGGCCCCGGAAAGCCCCCGTCCCGGTGCGGTCGCGCGCCTCGCTGTCGCCCAAATCGAAGGCTTGCTGGATCCCGGAATCGCCGCCGGCGATTTCGAGGACGCGTCTCGCTCACTCCGTTCGCTGCGGTATGCGTCGTCGTGCTTCCCGCACCCGGACGCCCCGTTCAGTCCCACCCCACCGCGACCGCCGCCTCGCGCCTCCCCAGCCTCCTGCGCTCCTCGCT
>CAZQHW010000176.1:0-5400 GCA_964593395.1 uncultured Halobacteriales archaeon | reverse complement strand
GGAGCCGGCGGTACTTCTCGGCCTCCGCGCCGTCTGTGACGACGTAGGCGTAGCCCGCGTCGTCGTAGCCCGGTCGGCCCGCCCGCCCGAGCATCTGGAGGACGTCCAGCGGGCTCATGTCGACCTCGCCCTCCAGCGGGTCGTGGAGCTTGGTGTCGCGGATCACCACACAGCGGGCGGGGAGGTTCACCCCCCACGCGAGCGTCGACGTCGAGAACAACAGGTCGATACGGCCCTCGCGGAACCATTCCTCGACGCGGTCCTTGTCCTCGCGGGCCAGACCGGCGTGGTGGAAGCCGACGCCGTCGACGACGGAGTTCCCGAGCGTCTCGTCGCGCAACTCGCGGGCCTCGGTGTGGAAGTCGTAGTCCGAGCGGTCGCCAAGGGTGAGGTCCCGCTCGGCGAGTTCGTCGCGGGCCTTCTCGGCGGCGCGAACGGTGTCCGCCCGAGAGGCCACGAAGACGAGCGCCTGGCCGTCGCCGCGGACGTGGGACTCGGCGAGGTCGAGCGCCCGGTACAGGCGGCGGTACTTGTCGGCAAAGGGGTTCTCGCCGCGGCTGTACGTCTCGACGCTCGCGTGCAGTTCGACGGGGCGGTAGTCGTCGTCGAAGCCGAACGTGCAGTCCGGCGGGGCGTCGAGCCAGTCGGCAACGTCGGCGACGTTCTCCATCGTCGCCGACAGCGCGACGATCCGCGGGGCACACAGTCGCCGGAGGCGGGCGACCGTCGCCTCGAGAACGGCCCCGCGCTTCTCGGAATCGAGTAGGTGCACCTCGTCGAGCACACAACAGTCGACGTCCTCGACGAACCGGTAGCGACTGCTGTCGTGTTTCCGGGTGGCGGAATCGGCCTTCTCGGGCGTCATCACGAGAATGTCCGCTCGCTCGGCCTTGCGGGGGTGAAGGTCGCGCTCACCGGTGACGACGTACACCGAGTAGCCAAGCTCCTCGAAGCGGTCCCACTCGGTCTCCTTCTCGTTTGTCAGCGCCCGCATCGGGGCGACAAAGAGGGCAGTGCCGCCGGCCCGCAACACGCGACAGATGGCCGCCTCGGCCAGGGCGGTCTTGCCGCTCGCGGTCGGGGCGCTGACCACGACGTTCTCGTCGCCGTCGAGCACCGCCGGCAGCGCCGCCCGCTGCATCCGATTGAACTCGTCGAACGGAAACGCATCGGCGAACTCGGGGAGCACCTCCTCGACGCGCACAAAGACCGGCAGGAGCGGCCCCCACATACGAATTCGGATCGGCGACCAGAGCGTAGGCGATCCTGTTACTACGGTGAGACTCTGGTCTGATCGAACAGCCAGAAAGGGGCCGGGGGCTTTCTGGCTCTCCACGCCGTCGGATACTCGCGTCACAACTGCTCCTCTGGACCGATCTCGAATCCGACTCCCGTACACTCATACCGTCGCCGCCGCAACCGGCGGAGGATGCACGAGCGCGACTACATGGAGGGCACCCGCGGGACGATGGCCGTCGACTGGGAGCAACGCATCGACACCCAGCGACTGCGCCGACAGCGAAAGAAACGCGCCCTGGAGCGGATGCGTGAGGCCGGGTTCGGGTCGATGCTGCTGGTGAACGACCCGAACGTCCGTTACGTGACCGGGCTGGCGATGACCGGCGGCTCCGGCGCCGACCACTACACGCTGCTCGTCGAGGACGGGTCGGTCGTCCACTGGGACACCGCCGACCACGCGATGAACCAGCGACACAACTGCCCGTGGCTGGAGGACGTCCGGTACGCCTGTCCCGGCCTGGGCAACGTGCCCCGCGCGTCGGGCTCTGCGTCGGCACGGGACTTCCTGATCGGCACGATGGCCGACACCGTCCGCGAGGCCCAGGCGGAGTACGGCGTCGCAGCGGAGCCGATGGGGGTCGACGTGGGGTCGCAGCGACTCCACGACGCCCTTGCAGAGCGGGGGGCGGACATCCGCTCCGGGGCGGGCGCGGTCATGGAGGACGCCCGCAAGACGAAGACCCCCGACGAGATCGAGTGCCTGCGGCAGGTGGCGGCGATCTGTGAGGCGGGCTTCCAGGCGATCACGGAGAGCGCAAAGCCGGGCGCCCGCGAGTCGGAGGTGTGGGGCGACGCGGTGCGAGAGGCGTGGCGTCACGGCGCGATGGTCCAGGGTGGCTACCTCACCAGCGGGCCGAACACCTGGCCGAAACACCAGGCCAACACCACCGACCGCACGATCCGGCCGGGTGACCTCGTCTACGCCGACTTCTACAACGTCGGCTACCTGGGCTACCGCTCCTGTTACTACCGCACGTTCTCGATGGGCGAGCCGACCGACGCACAGGAGACGGCGTACCGCCGCGCCCTCGAGGACCTGTACGACGTGCTCGAACGGATCGAACCGGGGGTGACGACCGACGAGATAGCCGAGGCGTTCCCCGACCGCGAGGGCGAACAGATGGACTACTACGGCGCCGACGACTACTGGCAGATGACGACAAACCACTGGGCACACGGACTCGGCCTCCAGTTGTACGAGGTGCCGCTGGTCTGGCGGGGTGTCTCGCAGGACCACCCCATCGAGATCGAGAAGGGGATGACGATGGCCGTCGAGACCCAGCGCCCCGCCGAGCGACAGGGGGTGCGCGTCGAGGAGATGGTCGTCGTCCGGGAGAACGGCGTCGAGGTGCTCAGCCAGTGGCCGGTCGAGGCGATCACGCGGATAGAGTACTGACCGAGAACAACGGGCGAGACGCGGTCGCGACGCGAGCGGGGTGAGTCAGGCGATGTCCCGGGAGGTGTCGACGGCGACCTGGTCGGTGAGTTCGAGTTTGATCGTGTCGGTGAGCGCGGAACCGCCGCGGAACTTCGGCACCGAGAGGCGGTTGACGAGGTCGGTGCCGCGGACGCTCGTCTCGAGTTCGAAGACCACGTCGGCCATGTGCGCGGTGGTGTCGCGGTTCTCGGGGACGTGGTAGCCGTCGAGACAGTGCAAAACGGCGATCGAGCCGGTGTTGACCATGTGGTTGCGCACCTCGTTGAGAAAGGTGCGGTAGCGGTTGGGCTCCGACCGTTCGAGCGGGTCGGCGGTGTCGATTATGAGGTTCGCCTCCTCGGGCAGCGCCCGAATGAGTTTGCTCGCCTTGTCGAGTGGCTCGGTGCCGGTGACGTCCCGGACAGTCGGGTCGCCGACGGGCGCCTCGGTCGCCTTTATCGCGTCCTTTGCCGCCTGCTGGTTGCGTTCGGTGGTCAGGTACAGCGACCCCCGGGCCGCGGTGAGTTGGTACAACAGCAGTTCGGCCTGGCTCGACGGCGACGCGGTCAACGCGACCACGCTCCCGGCCGGCACACCACCGTCGAGTTGGCGATCGAGGATCTCCATCCCGGTCTGTAACCGGCCAGCCATCACCGGCGATTCAGGACGCACACACTAAAATAGTGGTGCCAGCGTCAGCCGGCCGGTACGCGCCGTCGAGACGCCCTCTAGCGGCCGATAGCGGCGTCGACGGCCGTTCCGTTCGTGGCCTCGAACAGTCCCCGGCGGGCGCGGGCGACCGCCGGGTCCGACAGGGGGTCGTCGACGGCCGGGACGGCGACGACTGGAGCGTCGAACAGCCGCTCGACCCGCGGTGTGTGGCAGTCACCGACGAGCAGGCAGCCAACGACCGGCGTATCGACCGCTCGCGACAGGGCGGCGGTCTTTGCGCCGTCACGCAGCCCCGCCGGCGTCGGTCGCGAGACCACGACACAGCCGTCGGCCAGCCGCAGCGGGTCGGCAACGTCCGGCCCCGCCCCCGCCGGGCAGTCGACCACCACCGCAGCGTCGGCGTGTGCGATCCGGCGCAGCGCCCGCCGCATCGTCGACCGGTCGACCCCCGGCGCCGACGGGAGCACCGCCGCCGTGGGACGGCCGGGAACGGGGTGGGCGACCGACGCGAGCGAACGCCCCGTCGCGTCCCCGTCGACCAGCGCCGCGACGGTCGGGCGCCCCGGGACGCCGGCGAGAACGTGCAGGTCGGGCATGTCCCGGTCGGCGTCGACCACGAGGGTCTTGCGGTCCCTCGCCACCTCGAGCGCCAGCCCGAGCGCCGTCGTTGTCTTGCCCACCCCGCCCTTTCCGCCGGCGATCGCCAGCACACCGCCGACTGTCGCGGGACCGGTCTTCAACCTGTGGACGGCCCCGGCGGACGACACGGCGCCGACCGTGGACCACACGGACTATGTCGGGGCCGCGGGTGTGGACTGGTAATGCGAGCGATAAAGGACAGCGTTCACGACTACGTCGAGCTCCGGGGTGTGGCGCTGGACCTGCTCGACACCTGGACGGTCCAGCGGCTGCGCCACATCAAGCAACTGAGCACGGTGCGGCTCGTCTACCCCTCCGCGAACCACACCCGGTTCGAACACTCGCTGGGCGTGTACCACCTCGCCAGTCGGGCGCTCGAGCGACTGGGCGTCGAGGGGGGACGCGCCGACGCCGTCCGGGCCGCCGCCCTCCTGCACGACGTGGGCCACGGACCCTACGGCCACCAGACGGAGCCGGTGATCGAGCGCCGCACGGGGAGTCACCACGACGAGGTGGGTGACCTCCTCGAGTGCACCGAGGTCGCCGCCGTTCTGGAGGAACACGGTCTCTCGCCCGACCGCATCGCCGACCTCGTGGCGGGTGAGGGTCGGCTCGGGCAACTCGTCTCCGGCGAACTCGACGTGGACCGCCTGGACTACCTCGTGCGTGACGCCCACCACACCGGCGTCCCCTACGGTACCATCGACCAGGAGCGCGTCCTCCGGGCGATGGCCTTCGAGGGCGACAGTCTCGTCCTCGACGACGGCAACGTCGCCACCGCCGAGTCCGTCCTCGTCGCCCGGGCGCTGATGAACGCCACCGTCTACCGCCACCACGTCTCTCGCATCGCCGGTGCCACCCTCGAACGCGCCAGCGAGCGACTGCTGGACGAGACGGAGCTCTCGGTCGAGACGTTCGCCCGGATGACCGATGCCGAACTTCTCGACGCCCTCGACGAGTGTCCGGCGACGACCGAGGCGGCGCGCCGTCTCGTCGAGCGCGACCTGTTCAAGCGGGCCGTCTGGACCGACCGCGACGCCGTCCCGGACCGCCTCGTCGAGTGCGACCACGACGAGGTGCGCCGCCTGGAGCGCGAAGTGGCCGACCGCGCCGGCGTCGACCCGACGAGCGTCGTCGTGGACGTCCCCTCGGAGCCGTCGATGCCCGAGTCCTCCCTGCGGGTCCTCGTGGACGGCCGTCCCCAGCGTCTGGACCGCCGCTCGGCGCTCGTCGAGGGACTGCGGGCGATGGAGCGGGTCCGCTGGCGGCTGGGCGTGTACGCGCCGGCAGGCGATCTTGAGGCGGTCCGCGAGGCCGCTGTCGCCGAACTCGGCCTCGAACTCCGCCCGGACCGCGCCGACGCCTGACCCGCC
>CAZQHW010000175.1:0-5400 GCA_964593395.1 uncultured Halobacteriales archaeon | reverse complement strand
GTCGACGTCTCCGACGCCGTCTCCGGGCTCGTCCACGAGTCCGCTCTCGACCGAGAGTACGAGGTCGGCGACGAACTCGCCGTCGAACTGGAACACGTCAGAGACGACGGCGACGTCGCCTTCGAACCCGTCGACATCGATCTGGACGAGGTGTCGATCGAGTCGCCCGACACGAGTGAGAACGGAGCCGCCACGGACCACAGCCACGCAGACAGCGAGAACGGCCCGCCAACCTCGAGTGCGGACCTCGACTCGCTGATCGGTGAGTCCGTCCGCATCGACGGCGAGGTCGTCCAAGCCAACCAGACTGGCGGCCCGACGATATTCCAGGTTCGCGACGTCGACGGCGTCGTCCCGTGTGCCGCCTTTGAGGCCGCCGGGGTGCGTGCCCACCCCGATGTCAGCGTGGGCGACCTCGTCCGGGTCACCGGCGAGGTCGAACAGCGTAACGGTGCCGTCCAGGTCGAGACCGAGGACGTGGCACCGCTGGACGAGGACGCCGCGGCAGCCCTCCGCGAGCGTCTTGCGGAGGCGACCGCGGAGCGTGCCGCCCCCGACGATGTCGACACTCTCGTGGAGTGGTCCGCCCTCGACGCCATGCACGACGACCTCGCTCACGTCGCCCGCCTAGTGCGAGAGGCGGTGCTGACCGGCCGTCCGGTGCGGATGCGCCACCACGCAGACGGCGACGGAATGTGCGCCGCCGTCCCCATGGAGCGGGCCGTCCGGCGGTTCGTCGAGGACGTGTACGCCGACCCCGAGGCGCCCCGGCACATGGTCAAGCGCCTGCCGACGAAGGCGCCCTACTACGAGATGGAAGACGGTATCCGCGACCTCAACTTCGCGCTGGGTGACCGCGACCGTCACGGTCACCGCCTGCCGCTTCTGGTGCTTCTGGACAACGGCTCCACCGCCGAGGACGTGCCCTCCTACGAGGCGGTCGGCGAGTACGACGTGCCCGTCGTCGCCGTCGACCACCACCACCCCGACCCCGAGGCGGTCGAGCCACACCTGGAAGAACACGTCAACCCGTACCTCTACGGCGAGGACTACGCGGTCACGACGGGGATGATGGCCGTCGAGATCGCCCGCATGGTCGACCCCTCGATCACCGACAGTGTGCGGCACCTGCCGGCGATCGGCGGGGTGGCTGACCGCTCGGAGGCCGACGCCATGCGGGACTACGTCGCCCTCGCCGACGCCGAGGGGTACGACGACGCCGACCTGCAGGACGTGAGCGAGGCGCTGGACTACGCCGCCTACCACCTGCGGTACAGCGCCGGGCGCGGTCTCGTCGACGACGTGCTCGGCCTGGGCGACCGCGAGCGCCAGGCCGACCTCGTCGACCACCTCGCCAGTTCCTCGCGCGAGGCGGTCGACGCGCAACTGGCGGCCGCCGACGAGCACGTCTCCGTCGAGCGCCTGGACAACGGCGCCTACCTCTACCGCCTGAACGTCGAGGAGCACGCCCGCCGGTTCGAGTACCCGGCACCTGGGAGAACGACGGCCGCGGTCCACGACCGGCGCGTCGCCGAGAGCGGCGACCCCGTCATCACCGTCGGTTACGGCCCGGACTTCGCCGTGTTGCGCTCTGACGGCGTCCGCCTGGACATCCCCGAGATGGTGTCCGGACTGAAACAGGAGGTCGACGGCGGCGGCGTCTCCGGCGGCGGTCACCTCGTCGTCGGGTCGATCAAGTTTCTCCCCGGCCGCCGGGAGGAGGTCCTCGACGCTCTCGTCGACCGGATCGCAGAGGCAGAGGTCGACGAGTCGCTGGGCTCGACCAGCGCCGCCGTCGTCGAGGACTGACGCCGCCGATGTCGGGACCTGTCGTCTGACCGTCAGGCCCCCTGGCGCAGGTTCGCTCACAGGGGGCGTAGCAACAAATACAAGTAACGATACTGATCGACAGAATGCATGTCAACGGACGCCGACGTACTGCTCGTGGTCCTCGACAGCGTCCGATATGCGAACACGAGGCCGACACACAATGACAGGACGCTGGCCGAGGTCCGTCGGCGGCTCCGCGAGCACGGCGGCGTCAGACATACTGGTGCTCGGGCTCCGTCGATCTGGTCGTATCCGAGTCACGTCAGTATGTTCACTGGGCTGCCTGCAGGTGCACACGGAGTCAACAGCACGGAGGTAACTTTCGACCCGACAACCGAGACACTCTTTGGACGCCTCGGCAACCGGGGATACTCGACCGGACTCTTTTCGACGAATCCCTTTCTCGCGAGCGCGGAGTGGAACCTCCAGAGGGGCTTTGATACAACAAACCCGGGGTTTGAGGCCGACGCAGGTGACAGCGCGTGGCCCCGGTCCCGGCGAGTGCTCACCGGTCGGTCCGAGGCGCGGACTGTCTGCGAGGCGGTGAATGAATGGACGGCGAACATTGACGGACGGTGGGCCGCCTGCATCAATCTGATGGACGCCCACAGTCCGTACGTACCGGTCCGTGGGCACAACCTCGGTCGCTGGCGGGACCTTCTCAGCGAGCGAAGACGGGGGTACAGCGACGGCAAGAGCGAGGACTTCTGGCGGACCGAGCAGGAGTTCCGGGCGATGGAACGACTGTATGACGGGTGTATTCATCAAGCCGACGCGGCAATCGCGTGGCTACTGGACCGACTCGCGGACAGAGAGGCGCTCACAGACGTACATGTGGTGGTCACGAGCGACCATGGAGAGGGCTTCGGTGAGCCGAACGAAGTCGACGGCTCTCCGGTGTCGTTTCATTGGAACGCGGTCAATGAGCAGAACCTACACATTCCACTGTACGAGTGCCCGCCGGGGGAGGGAGACGGAATGACCACTCGCGACGGGTTGAGTTCGCTGATGCAACTCCGGTCGGTCCTCCTCAACGACGGCGAGTTCGCAGTCGATCAGTGCACAGTCGAGCAGTCGTACGGCGGCAACGTGACCACGGACGCCAACTGGGACGGAGAAGCTGCACGTGTCCTCTACGAGCGCAGCGCGGACAGCGTTCATAAATACGTAGCTGACCCACGAGGGACCGTCGCACTTGATGTAACCGCCGATAACGGCGAGACTCAGCGGCCGTCGAAGCTCGATCTTGACGCCGGGGCGGTCCGTGACCGGATCAAGACGGCGTTCGACGCCTTGCCGTCGTCGCAGTGTCGGCTGGAGGAGAGTATCGACGACGCGGTCCGTGACCGGCTGCACCGTCTGGGATACGCGTAACCAACTGCCCCGTCTCCGGCGTCCCCCGGACGCCGGCACAAGACGTACGGGACTGAGTGTCTCTCAGCGACCAATCGACTGTGTGATGGTGAACACAAACAACGCGATAAAAAACGGACCGAGAAACGCCTCGCTCGTGACAAGGACCCCGACTGCCGGGTCCTCGACGCTGGGTAGTCCAAGTGCGAGAGCGTTGAACGCGTCGAAGCTCAGCACGAGCGCCCCGAGTGAGCCTCGGTACGATGTCGGTACATTGAACAGCGAGTACACGGCCGCATAGGCGAGAACTATGACGACGGAACTACCGACGACGTAACTGGACCGCTCCCCAAAGCCGCATGTGTACTTCAGAACGCGGTTGCTGATCCACTTCCAAAGAAAGTACCCTCGCTCCCGTCGCGTTTCTGCGTCGGCCGCTCGTCGACGGTACGACAGCCCGCGGTTGTCGAGTTCGCGGAGGTGAAACTCTCCTGCCACACCGGAATCACCCATCGCGGTCGCACCGTTTTTTGCCCGCATATAGCCGTTCTCTCTGGTGGCAGGCGTCTCGTCACTACCGCCGAACAGGTCCCACTGCTCTCTCCGGAACAGGTCCTTGTGTTGGCCGAAGTCGAAGCCCGCGTACTCAACTCGACCCAGTTCCAGCTGATCGACCGAGACTCCGTCTCCCTCTTTCTGAAATCGTGCACCGCCGAGCGTCGCCTCGGCGAATCGATACCGGATGCCATGTCGGAGTGGGAACGTCCCAGACACGACGGTGACCTCGCGAAGGTCGACCTCTAAGCTCGACTCACTCGTCTGAATCCCGTCGAACTCTAAATCACCCTCAAGACGGGCCCCTCTCAGTGAGACGACACAGGGCACTGTCGCACCGGACAGCGAGACATCACCACAGTGGATCCCCCTGGCAAGCAAGGAGAGTCCGTTCAGCTCCTCTTGATTCAGATCGTACTCTCCCCGGCTCAGCGTCGGATTGTCGCGCTTGTCGCGGCCGATGGCGACGCTCTCTCCGAAAGTTGCCCCGTCGAGCGAGAGGTTGGCGAGTTCGGCGCTGTCGAACAGCGCACCGGCCTCGAATGTCGCGTTCTTCATGTTCGCCACCTGCTCGAACACCGTGGTCATGGCGTCGAAGCCGCCGCAGAACTCGGCGCCGATCGCCGACAGCCCCATTTTGAATCGTGCCAGACGGACGCTTGCTATCTCCTCGAACGTGCAGCCGTCAAGACCGGCCCACGCCTCAAACGTCGCGGACTTGAGATCGACACGGTCGTGGAACGTTGCGTCGGCGAAGGTGGCGTCGGCGTGAAACGTGATCCCCTCGGCGGCGACTGCGCCCTCGAAGTGGACACCATCACAGTTCAGGTCTTGTCTCACCTCAGCGTCGGCAGCACGCACGTCGCCCTCAACTCGTGCCCTTCGCAGGTCTATCGGGTGGTTCGTGTCTCCGTCAAGTATTACACTATCAAGATTGACATCGCCGATGACTGCCCCGATCAGACGGTTTCGCTCGCGTCCTTCGGCGTCGACAGCCTGCTTGATCGCGGCTCCGAAATCCACTCCCTCCGGCGGCTCGTCACCACTCGACACGGCTGTATGGAACACACAGTGTTCCTCTCCGTCCATAGACGGGTGCGGGCAACTCCACACGTCGATACCGTTGTCGTCGAACGGCGGTTCTGAGACATCATGCTCGTACTCGCATGTCGACATCTACTGCGTAGTGTCCAGTTGACGTAATAAATAACTTCGACGGACTCGACGGTCGTCTGTGCCTCGCCTCACCCCCTCCTCTGACTTCGAAACTGAACCCGCCTGTACCCGACCGCGACGGCGAGGACCGCCGCCGCCAGCGTCGCCAGCGCGAGCCACACTGGAACGCCGCTGTGGCCCCTGTCACCCTGCCAGTCGCTCCGGAGGGCGTCGCGATAGTAGTCGGCGACCGCCTCGCCCGTCAGCACGAGCACCACCTCGCGGTTGCGGGCGGCGGAGTGGTCGTTCCAGTTGAGACTGCCGAGAACGACCCGGTCGTCGACGACTGCTCCCTTCGTGTGAATCGTCTCGAAGCCGTCGGGGTCGTCGGCGACCCGCATCTCGAGGTTCCAGCCCTCGCGGTCGGCGCGGTCGTTCAGCGTCCGGGCGAGACGCCGGTTCTCCTCGCGGGCGTACCGCGCTCCCGACAGTAGCACTCGCACCTCG
>CAZQHW010000174.1:0-5445 GCA_964593395.1 uncultured Halobacteriales archaeon | reverse complement strand
GGGGGGTCGCGAGGCGGGCGCCCGTCCGAAATCGTTTTGGCCGGCAGTCCCCGTACATTGGGTATGAGCGGCAACCAGGACGAGGACGAACTCGAGCGACTTCGACAGGAGCGCATGGAACAACTTCAGGACGGCGAGGGGGGGGACGCCCGCGAGCAGGCCCAGGCTCGTCAGAACGCCGCCGAGGCACAGCGAAAGGCCGTTCTCCGGCAGCACCTCACCGACGGCGCTCGAAAGCGGCTGAACACGGTGCAGATGTCAAAGCCCGAGTTCGGCGAGAAGGTCGAGCAACAGGTGGTCGCCCTGGCCCAGAGCGGCCGCATCCAGGGCCGCATCGACGAGGACGACATGAAAGAACTCCTGCGCGAACTGAAACCCGACGACGACGGCTTCAACATCCGCCGTCGCTGACCTGCCGTGGACGCGGCCGTCCTGTTCAGCGGTGGCCGCGACTCCGCCCTGGCCGCGCTCGTCCTCGCACCCTTCTATGAGGTGACGCTGGTCACCGGTCACGCCGGCGTCACCGACGACTGGACCCACGCCCGCCGCGCCGCCCGACGACTCGGTGCGACCGTTGACGACGTCGGCGACGCTGCCAGCGACGCCCACGCGGCCGACCGCGAAGACACCGACGGTGTCGGCGACAGTGATGCCCCCTCGACAGACCGCGGTGAAACTGAAACGGCGGCGTTCGACCCTGGATTCCGCCGCGTGGCCCTGGATCGCTCCGTCTTCGCCGACGCCGCCCGGCAGGTCCGGGCGGACGGCTACCCTCGTGACGGAATCCAGCGGGTGCACGAGCACGCCGTCGAGCGGGTCGCCGACCTGGGGTTCGACGCCGTCGCCGACGGCACCCGTCGGGACGACCGCACGCCCCGCCTGGACCGCCCGACGGCACGGAGTCTCGAGGACCGCCACGGCGTCGACTATCTCGCGCCCCTCGCCGGGGTGGGCCACGGGGGCGTCAGGACGATGGCCGAGCGCAGGCTCCGGGTGGTCCGCGGCCCCAGCGAGTCCGTCGGCCGGGCGGACTACGAGGCTGAACTCCGCGCGCTGGTCCGTGAGCAGGGCGGCAGCGTCGCCGACCTGTTCCCTGCTCACGAACAGAGCAGGGTCGAGGGACTGCGACGCCCGGAGTAGCGCGGGGCCGTCGCCCCCGGGCGTCACAGCCGGGAGACCCGTGAGAACTTGTGTCCTCGTCCCCGATCCTGGGGTGATGGACCCGGAGTACGTCAGGCGACGACTCCGCCTGCGTGCCGACGACGTGCACCGCTCGCTGCTGTTGGAGTACGGGGAGACGCCCGAACGCGAGCGATTGGTCGACCTGCCCGGGTCGTTTCCCGAGACGCACGAGGACCTGTTTCCGTGGGCGACGGTCACGGTGCTGACCGACCCCGACCGCGAGCGCGTCCTCCTCGTGGAGAGCGAGACTCAGGCGGACTGGGAGCCACCGGGTGGGCGTGGCGACTCGGAGGAGTCCGCCGCGGTCACCGCACGCCGCGGTGCGGCGGAGGCTGCTGGCGTCGACCCGCGGATCGAGAACCTCCTGCTGTTGGAGCGGCTCTCCTTCGACTACGGCCGCGAGGACGACCTCACCGCGCCGGTCGTCCAGGCGGTGTTTCACGGCGTCGTGGACCCGGTACCGGAGACGACGCCGCCCGGGACCGCGTGGTTCGACGGTGCGACGCTACCCGATGCCGTGCGCTTTCGCGAGACGGTGCTTCGCGCGCTCGAGGAGTGACCGGGCGTAGCGCAGGCGTTTTTATCCACGACGCCGTACTGGATGGCGATGGGAGACCGACGTGTGGTCGTCGTCGGCGGGGGGCTCGCGGGGCTGGTCGCCGCCAGGCACCTCTCCGACTCCGGCGCGACGGTCACGCTGTTCGAGCGTGAGCCGACGGTCGGCGGACGGGTGCAGACGACTCACAGGGACGGGTTCACTTTCGACCGTGGCTTTCAGGTGCTGTTCACCGGCTACCCATCCGTGCGCCGGGAACTCGACGTCGACGACCTCGACCTGCGGCGGTTCGCGCCGGGTGCCTGTATCGCCCGTCCCGGCGAGCGGTCGGTGCTGTCGGACCCGTTCCGTGACCCGCGGGCGTTCACCGAGTCGGCGTTCAACACCGAGGTGACCGTCCGCGACAAACTGCGGACGCTGCTGTTTCGCCGGGAGATGTCGAAGCGCTCCTGGGACGCGATCCCGGGTGACGCCGAGACCAGTATCAGGGAGTACCTCCACCGCCGTGGCTTCTCCGAGCGGTTCGTCGAGAACTTCGCCGCCCCGTTCTACGGGGGGATCACGCTCGACCGGTCGCTGTCGACTGCCTCCCGTGTGTTCGAGTACACGTTCAAGGCGCTGTCGTCCGGCCGGATCGGCGTCCCGGCGGCGGGGATGGCGGCGATCCCCGCCCAACTCCGCGAGCGGGCCGAGGGGGTCGGCGCCCGCGTCGAGACCGACGCCGAGGTGACGGGGGTGTCGGTGGCCGGCACCGCGGCCGACGACCACGTCGAGGCCGACGGCGGCGTCGCGAGCGAGCCCCGTGTCGAGGTCGGCGGCGAGACGCTCACCCCGGACGCGGTCGTCGTCGCGACCGATCCGCCCACCGCCTCCCGTCTTACGGGTGTCGACTCCGTGCCGACCGAGGGCCGCAGTTGTGTCACCCAGTACTACGCGCTGGACACCGACCTGGGCGTTGGCCCCCGGATCGTGTTGAACGCCGCCGACGACCGGCCGAACCAGGTAGTGCCACACACCGCCGCCGCCCCGGAGTACGCCCCGGACGACCGCACGCTCATCAGCGCGACTTTCATTGGCCGTCAGGACGCCGCCGACGACGAACTGGCGAGCGAGACGCGCGAGACGCTGTCGGAGTGGTTTCCCGAGCGGTCGCTCGGCGGGTTCGAGCACGTACACACCGCACGGGTGCCGTTCGCGCAGTTCGACCAGCCGCCGGGACTCCACGACCGCCTGCCGGACACCCGCGACCCGCGTGGCCCGGTGTACCTCGCCGGCGACTACACGCGGTGGTCCTCGATCGACGCGGCGATGGAGAGCGGTCGCGACGCCGCCCGCGCCGTGCGCCGGGACCTGCGCTGATCACAGAAGACGCCGGAACTTCCCGAGTCGCGGGAACCACAGCGTCTCCTCCTCGTCGGGGTCGTACACCGCCGGGCGGAGACTGTTCAGCGCACTCACGAGCGGTGACTGGAGGTCCCGGGCGCTCGCGCCGTTGCAGACCACGCCCGCGGGCAGCCGGCTGAACGCCGGCAACACCACCAGGTCCGCCGGACCGTCCGCGTCGCCGTCCCAGTCGGCGCCGCCGACCGTCGCCGCCGACTCCGTTGCCCGCTCGCCCGCCAGGACACCCTCACCGTACAGGCAGACCGGGCGGCGCTGTCCGTCGATCTCCAGGGTCGGGTGGTCGTGGCCGGCAACGTAGCGTGGCGCCGGCGCGGGCGCCGACTCGTGGCCGTGGACGACGAGGGTGCCGTCAGAGAGCCGGTAGGCGTCGTGCACCGGGTCGAACAGCGACTCCAGCAGTCGGTCGTGGTTGCCCCGCACCGCGACCAGGTCGGCGTCGGCACGGCCCGCGACCCCGCGCAGCGCCGACAGCGTCGTCTCGACGCCCTCGGGCACCGTCGAGAACGAGTGGAGCACGTCGCCCGCGAGCACCACCTCGCCCGGGTCGAACTCCTCGACCAGTGCGCCCAGGCGGTCGGTGAGGTCGCCGCGCTCGCCCATCGGCAACTCGACGTTCGAGGTGCGGTCTCGCCCGACGTGGAGGTCGGCGACGACCAGCGCGTCTGCCGGTTCGACGTACAGCCCCCGGGCGCGGTACGCGAGTCCGGGCGGTGCCGACGCCGGGGCGCTCACCGCCGACCACCGTCGGACCCGTCACCCGGGCCACCGTCGTCACCGGTCTCGCCGCCCGCGTCTGCCGCGTCGTGGGTGCTGCCGCGGTCCGCCTCTCTCGCCCCGTCGACGGTGTCGCTGTCCGCATCGACCCCTGGCCCGCCGTCGGTGACTGGCGTCGCGCCCGCCTCCGGCGGGTCGATCCCCAGGGTGTCGGCGAGGTCGATCTCGCGGCGAGTGGCGACGTACAGCGCCGCCTCCAGCGTGGAGAGCAGTTCCGGTGTCACCCGGAGCACGCCGACGGTGATGCCGACGAGGGCGACGACCGACAGGCCTTGCGCGAGCACGCGGTCGGCAATAAAGAAGGACGTGTAGCCGGCGGACTCGCCGGTGAGTGCGGTCGCGACGGCCACGAGCGGCCCCTGACTGAACCACTGGTGACCGTAGGCGACCGAGATAAACGCGTTACGAAGGACGTTCAGCACCCAGATAACGGAGACGGCACCGACGAGGGCGAGGAGTTTCCGGCGCAGTGGGGCGCGCACGGCGGCGACCAGGCCGCCGAAGATGGCGATCGATCCGATGCCGGTGCAGGCGGTGACGATGTACGTGCTGTAGTGGGTGTCACCGACCGGGAACACGAAGCGGTTCCGGTAGCCGTGGTCCGGGCCGGCGGTGAACTGCGGGTCAAAGCCGGCGACCGACATGACCGCGTGTGCCTGGGTTGCCACCGCCTCGATCAGCGTCTGCCGGACGACGGGGATCGTCTCCACGGGCAGGTACAACAGGCCCATCACCGCCACCGCGTGCGAGAGGGTGAGCAACTCGCCGTGCCCGCGGTAGGTGAGGTAGGCGGCGTGGAGACACAGCGGCACGGCGAGCAGACTGCCCAGCCCCTCGATCACGCTGTACATCTCGAAGGCAAAGCGCGGGAACACGGACAGCCAGAACACACCAAAGACCACCCAGGCGCCGGCGGTGAGCGCTCGCCCGCCCGCCTCGCGGTCGGCCCACACGAGCGCCGCGCCGACGGCGAAGGTGAGCACCGCCGTCCAGGCCAGGGCGTCCGACGTGGCCGGCGCCGTCAGAGTGTCGACCACCGACAGCGGCGCTCGCGGGGCGACTGACAGTTGGCCCGCACCTGTCACGGTTCGAGTGACGGGCCGGGGAGACAAAACGTTGTCTGGAGCGTGGCGGTCGGTGTCGGCGTCCGGGACGGTCTGGGTGTCTGGTTGCCGGGGTCAGGCGCTGTCTTCGTCGTCCTCGTCCTGGTTCTCGTCGGGGTCCTCGTCGCCGTGCTGGTCGCGCAGCGTCTCGAGTTCGTTCTCGACCGAGCGGTCGGTCTCGATGCGGTCGAGTTCGCGGTCGAGGTCGTCGTCGCCGAGGGGGTCGTCGTACACGCCCTCGTCGCGGAGTTCGTCCATCGCGGCCGCACGGGCCTCGGCGTCTTGCACGTCGTCGACGGCGCTGCCGACGCGGGTGCCGACGGCGTCGTCTGCGCTCGCGGTGGCCTCCTTGACACTCGCCTCGGCCTCGGCGACCCGGCGCTGTGCCTTTATGCGCTCTTTCTCGGTGCGGAACTCCTCGACGCG
>CAZQHW010000173.1:0-5449 GCA_964593395.1 uncultured Halobacteriales archaeon | reverse complement strand
AGTTCGTCGAGGCCCAGGAGGCCGCGGACTACCACCACGAGATGTTCGTGGAGGTTCAAAAGCGCCTGCGCGAACTCGACAAGCAGGAAGAAGAAGAGCGCCAGACCGAGCGCGAGAAAGAGCGCGAGGAGGCAAAAGAGGAGGCCGAGGAGATCTACCAGAAGTTCAAGGACGGCGAAACCCTCGACACGGAAGACCTGATGAAGCTCCAGAAGACCGGTCTGCTGTAGTCCGGTCGGGTTCTACCGTCTCTCGCAGTCGTCGGCTTTTGACGCGTGACCACCACCCCGTAGTCCGCGATCCGCTTCTCGACCGTCGGCGACGCCGTCACTCTCCGGTGGCGTTCGCGTGCCACCCCGTCGGCGCTCCGGTGGCGAAGGACAAGAATGATGGAGCGGGCACCGCAGTCCGGTGGTATGGACAGCGTCGTTCTCGCGGGGGGGTACGCGACCCGCCTGTGGCCGATCACGCGACACCGGCCGAAAATGTTCCTCCCAGTCGGCGAGTCGACCGTCGTCGACCGCGTGTTCGCCGAACTCGAGGCGGACGACCGGATCGACGACGTCTACGTCAGCACCAACGAGCGCTTCGCGACGGAGTTCGAGTCGTACCTCGCGGACCGGTCGTTCGAGAAGCCACGACTGTCGGTCGAGGAGACCACGGCCGAGTCGGAGAAACTCGGCGTCGTCGGCGCCTTGGCCCAACTCGTCGAGCGCGAGGCGGTCGACGACGACCTGCTCGTCATCGCGGGTGACAACCTCATCAGCTTCGACGTGGCGGACTTTCTCGACAACTTCGAGTCTCACGGCGAACCCACGCTCGCCGCCTACGACGTCGGGTCGCGAGAGCGGGCGCGGTCGTACGGACTGGTCGACCTCGACGGTGACCGTGTCGTCGACTTCCAGGAGAAGCCCGACGAGCCAAAGAGCACGCTCGTGTCGGTCGCCTGCTACGCGTTTCCGGCGGCGGCGGTCGACCTCCTCTCTGAGTACCTGGAGGACGGCAACAACCCCGACGAGCCGGGGTGGTTCATCCAGTGGCTCCAGACTCGGCGACCGACCTACGCCTACACCTTCGAGGGGGCGTGGTTCGACATCGGCACGCCCGAGTCGTACCTCGACGCCGTCGCCTGGCACCTCGACGGCGACAGCGCCGTCGCCGACGGTGCCACCGTCACGGACAGCGAGGTCGGTGAGAACGTCCACGTGATGCGGGGCGCGACCGTCGAGAACGCCAGCCTGGAGCGGGCGATCGTGTTCCCCGAGGCAACGGTGCGAGACAGCACGCTGGAGGGGTCGGTCGTCGACGAACACGCCGACGCCGAGGGCGTCCACCTGCGCGGGTCGCTGGTCGGGCCGCACTCGCAGATTCTCGACGGAGCGTAGGAGAGCCCCCTGTCGCGATCGACGCGCTTAGGCCTGGCCGGGTCGGAGTCGGCCCCGTGTTAGCGATCGTCGTCAGCCGTGCCGACGAGGCGTCCGAACACATCGGGGAGCACCTGCTGTCGGCCGCGGCCTGGGAGTCCCGACGGGACGACACCTGTTCCGACGGGGACGGCGGCGGCGAGTACCACGTCCTGCCGGCGGGTGCGACGCCGGACGTCGGCGAGGACACCGCCCGGGGCACAGAGCGCGTGGAGATGCGCACGTTCGACGAGTTGCACCTGCACCTCGACGGGGTGAGCGAGGCGTTCGGTGCCGCAGACGTCGACGAGGACGACG
This sequence comes from uncultured Halobacteriales archaeon, assembly GCA_964593395.1. Classification (GTDB taxonomy): domain Archaea; phylum Halobacteriota; class Halobacteria; order Halobacteriales; family SW-7-71-33; genus SW-7-71-33. The sequence goes on along the minus strand of CAZQHW010000173.1, from coordinate 3,728 downwards.
AGAACGCCGAGACGCCCGACCTCCTGGCGTTCGCGTCACGACACTCCGGGGAGACCGGCCCGCTGCTGACCGCGCACTTCACGGGTAACCTCGGACCGGCGGAGTACGGCGGCGACCCGGAGTCTGTCGCGGCGGCGGCGCCGGGGGCGCTGTCACAAATCGTCGCGGCCCTCGCTGAACACGCCCCGGACGCCTACGAGGTGGGGATCGAGTGCACCCACCACGGCCCTTCGCGGGTGGGGTGTCCGTCGCTGTTCGTCGAGGTCGGCTCGGACGAACCGCAGTGGCGTGACCCGGACGCCGCGCGGGCCGCCGCGCGGTCGATCCTCGCGCTGCGGGGCGTCGACCCGGCGAGCGAACGGGCGGTCGTCGGACTCGGCGGCGGTCATTACGCGCCGCGGTTCGAGCGGGTGGTGCGGGAGACGGCGTGGGACGTGGGCCACGTCGGCGCCGACTGGGGGCTGGACGACGTCGACCTGGACGACCCGACGGTGCTGCGGGCGCTGTTCGAGCGGTCCGGCGCCGAGCGGGCGATGGTCGACGGCGACGGTCAGGACGACCTCCGGGCGGCGGTCGCAGACATGGGGTACGAGGTCGTGCGAGAGTCGTGGCTGCGTGCCGTCGACGACCGGCCGCTGTCGGTCGTCGAGCGGGTCGAGAACCGCCTGGGACGGGTCGCCGACGGCGTGGCGCTTGGCCAGCGAGTGAGCGAGGCGTTCGCCGTGGTCGACCTGCCCGCCGAACTGGTGTCGGCGGCCCAGGGCGTCGACCCAGGGGCGACCCGGGATGCCGTCGAGCGTGCCGCGGTGGCCTTCGAGACCGTCGAGGGGGGGAGTCGCGTCGGCGAGCGGGCCGCGCTACCGGCCCACGGTGAGAGCAGGAGGCCACCGGACCTGGGAGTCGCCCAGGTCCGCGCGGCGTACGACGCCCTCGTCGACGACCTCGCGGCCGTGCTCCGGGAGAAGTACGGGAGCGTCGAACGTCGTGACGGGGTAATCGTGGCGGCGCGAACGACGTTCGACCCCGCGGCGGCCCGGGACGCCGGCGTGCCCGAGGGGCCGGCGTTCGGTCGCCTCGCCGACGGCCAGTCGGTCGAGGTGGACGGCGAGACGGTCTCGCCCGAGGCGGTCCAGCGCGAGGAGCGCCGTGCGTTCGACGTCGGGGTCGCCGGCGCAGAGCGGTCCGCAGACCACGAGTGAGACGGACGGGTGGCCGTGGTCCGACGCGGACGCGGCCACCGGCGCACCTTTATATACGAGAACCGACACACTCGGGTGAGAAGTCGGTGACGGTCGTCGTACGGGCGTCTGACACGAGGGGAAGAATGATTAGCGGTGCGTAATCACGACGGCCGTACGCATGGACTCGATAATAGAGGGCGTGATAGACGAGGCGGAGGACGCGGTCGACGCCTCGGAGGGTGAGCACGCTTCCGACGGCGAGGCGGCCAATCCCGACCCGGCCCCCGCACCGGACGGCAACGACGTGGACGGACAGACGGACGAGGAACTGGCCGAGATGCTCGACGACCTGGAGACACAGATCACGGTCGTCGGCTGTGGCGGCGCGGGGTGCAACACCGTCGACCGCATGGACGAGGCCGGCATCCACGGCGCTCGCCTGGTGGCGGCGAACACGGACGTCCAACACCTCGTCGAGGTCGAGGCCGAGCGAAAGATCCTGATGGGCGAGGACCGCACCGGCGGCCGCGGCGCCGGGTCGCTCCCCCAGGTCGGCGAGGAGGCCGCGATCGAGAGCCAGGAGGAGATCCACGACGCCATCTCAGGGTCGGACATGGTGTTCGTCACCGCCGGGCTCGGTGGAGGGACCGGAACGGGCTCCGCGCCCGTCGTCGCAAAGGCCGCCCGCGAGGAGGGTGCGCTCACGATCTCTATCGTCACCACGCCGTTCACCGCCGAGGGCGAGGTGCGCCGCACGAACGCCGAGGCGGGACTCGAGCGACTGCGTGACGTCTCGGACACGGTCATCGTCGTGCCGAACGACCGTCTACTGGACTCCGTCGGCAAGCTTCCCGTGAAGCAGGCGTTCAAGGTGGCCGACGAGGTGTTGATGCGCTCGGTGAAGGGCATCACCGAACTCATCACCAAGCCCGGACTGGTCAACCTGGACTTCGCGGACGTGCGCACCGTGATGCAGCGAGGCGGCGTCGCGATGATCGGTCTCGGCGAGTCCGGCTCCGACACGAAGGCCGTCGACTCGGTGAAGGGTGCCCTGCGCTCACCACTCTTGGACGTCGACATCTCCGGCGCCAACAGCGCCCTCGTCAACGTCACCGGCGGCCCGGACATGTCCATCGAGGAGGCGGAGGGCGTCGTCGAGGAAATCTACGAGCGGATCGACCCCGACGCCCGCATCATCTGGGGGACGAGCGTCGACGACGACCTCGACGGCACGATGCGGACGATGATCGTCGTCACCGGCGTCGAGTCACCGCAGATCTACGGTCGCAACGACGACAAAAACGGGGTCCAAGCCGGCGCCGGCCGCAAACAGGAGATCGACTACGTCGACTGACCCCGCCCACGACCCACGCCCTCTACCTGACCGCCGGGTGCTCTGCTCTCGACCGAGAGGGAACGACCCCGCCCGCCAGGGCACGGACGGACGCTGACGCCGTGTCAGTTTAATTCCCGAACCGGAACGGGCAGAATCTTCATTATCCTGGCCCGAAACTCTCCGGTCGATACTCCCATGGGGGGGAGCAACGACGAGACGACGGACGCCCCGGCGTGGCTCAGCCGTGCGGCCGCACAGTACGGCGGTCTCGACGCGCTGGCGGACGAACTCGGCTCCGACGAGCCACGCGAACACGTCTCCGAGCGCGGGACCGACGAGACTCTCGAGGCGGCGCTCGACGGCGCCGACACGGTGAACGACCCCGAGGCGGTCGTCGCCGACAGGGGCGTGGACGACGTGTTCGCCGAGATAGAGGCGGCTGCCCCGGACCCAGCCACGGAGGAGGCGACGGAGACGCGGTCCTCGGAGGACCACCCGCTGCTCGACGCCGGTCAACGGGCCTCCTTCGACTCGCTCGCCGACGCTCCCGACCGCGAGGCGGTCGAGGACGACGTCGACGACCTGTTCGACGACTTCACCGAGGACGACCCCGCCGAGGTCGCCGCCGCTGCCGAGAGCGACGGGTCGGCAGGCACGGCGCCCGACGACGCGACGCTGGCGGTCGCGGACACCGCCGACCGCGAGCCGACCGGCGCCGATGAGGAGACGCCCGCGGCGGGCGACATCGAGAGGGTGCCGGCGGACCTGTTCGACGACCTGGCCGACGCCATCGACGACCCGCTCGCCGCCGAGGGAGCGGACGACGCCGTCTCGTCGGAGGCGAGCGACGACACGCCCGAGGACGACGTGGACGTGTTCGAGTGGGTCGAGACGGCCAGTTCGCCGATGACCGACGGAGACGAGTCGACTGACGGCACTGAGGGCACGGACGAGGACCCCTTCGAGTCGCTCGCCGACCGCGAGGACCCGGCGCCGACGGACGTGCTCGACGACCCGGACGACGGGGCAGTGCCAGAGAGCGAGCCGGACACCGACACCCCGATCGGGGCGTGGGAGTACGACCCCGAGCGAGGACTGCACGTCGAGACGGGTGACGAGAGCACCGACGAGGAACGGGACGGCACCACCGCGACGGCGGCCGGTAGCGTGGTAGACGAGGACGAACGCGCGGGCATTACGACCGACGACGG
>CAZQHW010000172.1:0-5479 GCA_964593395.1 uncultured Halobacteriales archaeon | reverse complement strand
AACACGACGCCACCGACCTCGCCTTTCTGGAGCGGGAGAACGTCGGCGAGGCCGACGCCGTCGTCACGACGCTGTCCAGCGACGAGCGCAACCTGCTCGTCGCGCTGCTGGCCCGCCGCGTCGGGACCGACCGGACGATCGCCGTCGTCGAGACCGGCGAGTACGTCGGCCCGTTCGAGGCGGTCGGCGTCACCGCCGCGGTGAACCCCCGCACCGTCACCGCCGAGGAGATCACGCGGTTCACCCGCGGGCGCTACGCCGAGAACGTCGCCATGATCGAGGGCGACCGCGCCGAGGTGATCGAGGTCGTCGTGGACGAGGACAGCACCCTCGTCGGCCGCCCGATCCGCGAGTCGGTGCCCGACCTGCCCGAGGGCGTGGTGATCGGCGCGATCACCCGCGGCGACGACGGCGTCGACCCGACCACGCAGCGGGGAACCGCCGACGCCGACGAGTTGACGTTCGTCACGCCCCGCGGCGGGACGGTCGTCGAGGCGGGTGACCACGTCGTCCTGTTCGTCGACGCCGACGCGGTCGAGGCAGTCTCGGAGTTGGTCTGACCGTGCAGGTGCGCGTCGACTGGCGGGCGGCGCTCGCCCTGGTCGGCAGCGTGCTCACGTACCTGAGCGTGCCGCTTCTGGTCCCGCTCGCGCTGGCGGCCGCCGACGGTGTCACCGCCGCCGGTGCCGGTCGCCTCGCCCGCGACGTCGTCGCCTTCGCGCTGACGATCCTCCTGACGCTCGTGGTGGGGGCCGCGCTGCGACGCCTCGACCCGGACCCGGACATCGGCACCCGCGAGGGTTTCCTGATGGTCGCCGCCACGTGGGTCGCGGTGTGCGTCGTCGGCACGGTGCCGTACCTGCTCGCCGCCCACGGCGTCCCCGGGCTGACGACGGGGTACGACACGACGCTTCAGGACCCGGTGAACGCTCTGTTCGAGTCCACCTCGGGAGTCACCACCACCGGGGCGACCGTCCTCGGCGAAATAAGCGTCGAGAAGCACGGCCGGGCGCTGCTGCTGTGGCGCCAACTCACCCAGTGGCTCGGCGGCATGGGGATCGTCGTGCTGGGGGTCGCCATCCTGCCGGAACTCTCCGTCGGTGGCGCCCAACTGATGGACGCCGAGGCGCCGGGCCCGAGCGTCGAGAAGCTCACCCCCCGCATCCGGGAGACCGCCCGGGCGCTGTGGATCATCTACGCCGGCATCACCGCCCTGGAGATCGTCCTGCTGTACGGTCTGCACCTCGGCGGGCTGGCCCCGAACATGACCGCCTACAACGCCGTCGCCCACGGCCTGACGACGATGCCCACCGGCGGGTTCTCCCCCGAGGCGCGGTCGATCGAGGCGTTCTCCGCGGCGGTCCAGTGGGTGATCGTCCCGTTCATGTTCGCCGCCGGGGTGAACTTCGCCCTGTTCTACGCCGTCGTCACCGGGCGGCTGCGCCGGCTGGTCGACGACACCGAGTTCCGCACCTACCTCGGCGCGGTGCTCGCGCTGACCGGGCTGGTCTCCGTGTTGCTGTTCACCGACCGGGCGCTGCAGGCGCCGGTCGAGACGCAGTTCGGTCCCACCCTCGCCACGTTCGGCGACGTCGAGGCGTCGCTGCGCCACGCCGCCTTCCAGGTGGTGGCGCTGACGAACAGCACCGGCTACTCATCGATGGACTTCACCGCCTGGAGCGGCAACCGCCAGTTCGTCCTCCTGTTTGCGATGTTCATCGGCGGCTCCGCCGGGTCGACCGGCGGCGGCCTGAAGGTGGTGCGGTGGGTCGTGATCGTGAAGGCCGCCCGCCGCGAGCTGTTCACCACCGTCCACCCCGATGCGGTCCGCCCGGTCCGGCTGGGCGACCAGGTGCTCGACGAGAGCACCGTCCGGGGCATCTTCGGGCTGACGATGGCGTACCTCGTGCTCTTTTTCGTCGCCGCGCTGTTCATCGCCGTCGACGCCACCCGCGTCGCCGACCTCGACCTCTCGGTGATCGAGGCCGTCACCGCGTCGATCGCCACGCTGGGCAACATCGGGCCAGGACTCGGCGTGGTCGGGCCGATGGGCGGGTACACCGCCTTCCCGTCGACGACGAAACTGCTGATGATCGCGCTGATGATCGTCGGTCGCCTGGAGGTGCTGCCCGTGCTCGTGTTGCTGACGCGGTCGTACTGGCAGTCCTGATCAGGGCTCCGCCGGCTCGCTCGGCGGCCCGCCGCCGTACTTCAGAAACAGGTACGCCAGCGACAGCGTCGTGCCGAAGGCGGCCATCGTCGCCACCACCAGCGTCTTCGCCCCGTCGCCGATCACCGGTTCCCCCGACCCGCCGCCACCGACCTCGACGGTGGGGATGTCGTCGCCGACCCCGACCGCACCGAGCATCCCGAGGTCACGGTGTGGTCGGCAGTAGTAGTTGTACACCCCCTCGGCGGCGAACGTGTGCTCGTGGGTGAACCCCTCCTCGTCGACGACCTCCTCGGAGCCCGCCCAGTCGCTCTCCTCGGGAATCTCGTCGGGCATGATGTTGTGACCGCCACCCTCGCCGGTCCACTCGAAGGTGACCGTCGTCTCCGGGTCGATCCACAGGCCGGTGGGAGCAAACGACAGACCCTGTCCGCCCGCGCCGACCGCCACCGTCACCGCCGACTCGCCGCGCATGTCCATCACCGAGACGACGTTCTCACCGCTGATGTAACTGAAATCGGGTTCCTCCTGTTGTGCGGACGTCGGCCCGGCGGCCGCCCCGACCGCCGCGGCGCCGCCGACCGCCCGCGTGAACTGCCGACGAGAGACGCCCTGATCCATGGCCCACAGTGGGACCCGCGACTTCTAACCGCTTCGCTTCCGTCCCAACCCCCGCTTGCACCCCCCCTGCGCCGCCGGCAGGGTGTCGTCGGCCCGTCACTGTTTACTGGGCCCGACTCGCTCGGGCGGCGGTACGTCGAACGCGACACTCGGCCCGCCCGGCGAGCGGACGGCGGTGACCGCCCGCCGGACGAGGTCGGTCTTTCCCCGCGAGTACGCCGTGAGGTCGTCGGTTTCGTCTGCCAATTTACGCTTGTGCTCGGCGTAGGCTCGCCGCAACTCCGGGTCGGCGACGAGCGCCTCGCGGGTCGCGACACTCACCCGCCAGCCGTCGCCCGAGCGGGCGAAGACGTGGTCGTTGAACCGCTGGCCCGCAGCGCGGCGGAACACCGGGTGCCACTCGGGGGTGTTGCGGTAGCGGTCCCCGCCCAGCGCGGCGGCGACCGCCCCCGAGACCGCCTCGACGGCGTCGTCCGCGACGACCACGTCCAGGTCGACGATGTCCTTTGCTGGCAGGCCCGGCACGGCGGTCGACCCGACGTGTTCGATCCGCTCGACGGTCCCGCCGAGTTCCCGTTCTTCGAGCGCTGCCCGGACCCGCTCGCGCTCCGTCTCGAACGCCCGGCGCCACTCCTCATGCCGGGAGGGGACGAGTTCGATCGGATCCTCGCTCGGGTCGACCATCCTGGCGGCGCGCTCAGAGTCGGTAGTCGTTCGCCCCGGTCTCGGTCTCCAGAAAGCCGGCGAGCAGGTCGATCGCCGCGGCCACGTCCCCGTGGTGGGCGCTCTCGGTGACGGTGTGGAGGTACCGCGTCGGAATGGAAATGGCGCCGACGGGCTTCGCGCCGAAGGCGGTCTGGAAGGCGGCGGTGTCGGTCCCCCCCGCTGGCAACACCTCCGTCTGGTGGTCGATCGCGCGGTCCTCCGCGACCGAGCGCAGGCGCTTTGTGACCTTCGGGTTCGTGATCACGGAGGAGTCTTTTAGCTTGATCGCGGCGCCGTCGCCCAGTTCGGTGACGCGGTCGCCGGGTTCGAAGCCGGGCACGTCGTTCGCGACGGTCACGTCAAGCGCCACGGCCAGGTCCGGGTCGAGGTCGACGCCGAGCGCCCTCGCTCCTCGCAGACCGACTTCCTCCTGGACGGTGGCGGCGAACTGGACCGTCACCGGCGGGTCCTCCAGGCGCCGGGCCGCCTCTAACATCGCGAACAGGCAGACGCGGTCGTCGAGTGCCTTTCCGGTGACGTGCTCGCCGACGAGTTCGGTCGTCTGCTCCATCGTCACCAGGTCGCCCGGCGACACCTGCTGTTCGACCGTCTCGGCGGGCAGGCCCAGGTCGACGTGCACGTCCTCTACGTCGGGGGTGCCCTCCAGTTGCTCCTCGTCGAGGGTGTGTGGCGGCACGGAGCCGATTACCCCCTGTACGTCGCCGTCGTCGGTGTGGACGGTGACCCGCTGGGCCTTCAGTACGCGCGGGTCCCACCCGCCCAGTGCGTCCAACTGGAGAAAGCCGTCGTCGGTGACGTGGCGTACCATGAACCCGATCTCGTCCATGTGGGCGGCGACGGCCACCGTGTAGTCGGAGTCGCCCTCGACGGTGCCGACGACGTTGCCCATGGCGTCGCTCTCGACGCTGTCGGCGTGTTCTCGCAGTTCCCGGCGGACGACCGCCCGGATGCGGTCCTCGTAGCCGGGGACGCCGGTCTCCTCGGTCAACTCACGCAGCAACTCGAAGTCAAAGTCCAGTTCGTCCGGGTGAACGCTCATACCCTGGAGACGGCGCCACTGGAAATAAACTTCGCGGGAGTCAGACGAGTTCGACGTCGTCGACGTCGAACCGCCGCCGGGCGAGCAGGCGGGCGGCCTCGATCGTCCGGCCGTCGGCGCCGATCGCCACGCCACGGTCGGCGTCGTCCACCTCGGCGTAGGCCACCCGGTCGTCGCCCATCTCGCTCACGGTGACGTTGTGGACCACCGCCGGGGCGAGGGCGCTGGCGACGAACGCCTCTGCGTCGGCGGCGTCCTCGACCAGCGAGACGGTGCGCCCGAGGCGGCGCTCGACGCGCTCGACGTTCTGACCGTCGGGACCGATCGCCTGGCCCATCTCGCCGGCGGCCACGAGCACCAATACGCGGTCGTGGTCGTCGTCGACGACGCAGTCGACGGGGCTGGCGCCAGTTTCGTCCTCGAACAGCGCCATGCAGCGTCGGGCCTCGTCGGTGATCCGCCGGGCCATCTAGTCGGCGTCCGCGTCGGCCTCTTCTGCGGAGCGCGAGCGCATCCGCAGGTCCACGTCGCCCGTCCCGAGTTTGATGGGCTTGCCGACGATGACGTTCTCGGTGACGCCGTTGAGGTCGTCCACCTCGCCGTGGACGGCGGCGTCGAGCAGGTGGTTGACCGTCACCTCGAAGGCGGCCCGGGCGAGCACGGACTCCTTCGACCCGCTGATCCCGTGGCGACCGATCGACTCGATCGTCCCGGGGTTGGTCATGATGTCCGACACGAGCATCAGATGGCGGACGTTCACGTCGTCGAGCCCCTGCTCCTCGAGGGTCTCCATCGTCTCGTTGATGATCGCCTCGCGGGCGGCCTCGATCCCCAACTCGCTGCGGATCTCGTGGATGTTGTTGCACGTGGTCCGGGAGGCGTCGACGCCCTCGATGTCGAGGGCGGTCCCGAACGCGGAGCCC
>CAZQHW010000171.1:3941-5533 GCA_964593395.1 uncultured Halobacteriales archaeon | reverse complement strand
CAGGAGACACACTGGCCCTGCCGGCAGGCGTACGGCAGGTCCCAGCCCTCGTCCTCGCCGGCCTCCAGCAGCGTCTCGTTGCTGGCGACCTCGATCGTTTCGCCTTCCTTCTCGTAGTCGACCTCGAAGTACTCGACGTCCTCCTCGGGGATGGCCGACGGACTCTCGTCGGTGGCGTCCCCGCCCTCGGCGAGTTCGCCGCCGGCGTCGCCCGCCGGGACACCCGCGGGCGCGGCGCCGCCGCCGATCGCGCGGTTCATCGGTTCGGCGAACTCCGTCTCCGGCACCGACTCGGCGCGGTGCTCGAGTACCTCCTGGGAGATGTCCTCGTTGGCCCGCCAGGGCGTTCCACGAGAGAGGTGGACCGCCACGGCGACGAGGGTCAGAAGCGCCCCGAGAGCGAGTCCCGCCAGGTTGATCGCCATGTGCCAACTGATGTGGGGCCGTGGGCTTAATTCCGTTTTGTTTTCCCCCTCCCGGGTCCGACACGGGCAAATGGCTCGACGGCGTAGAACGGGTATGGTGTCGGTCGTTGGGGCTGCCGGACTGGCAGTCGTCGTCGTCGTGCACACGCTGCTGACGGCGGTGGCGACGCGGTACGTGCGACTGCGACTGCGCACCCGGTGGGGCCGGGCGCTGTACGCCGGGACGCTCGTGCCGGTTTTACTCGTGGTCTCGACGCTCGTGCTGACCGGCGCGCTCGGTCTCGGAGCGAGTCTCGGTCGCCGGAGCGCCCTGCTCGCGGTGCTCGTGGTGCCGCTCACTCTGGGGTACGCGATCGACCTCTTCTGGATGCCTGCCCCCGACGAGGTGGAGTTGCCGGACACGACCGACGACGGGTGAGCGAAGCGTCGCGACCACACCGGGCGCCGACGGCTACACGCCCAGTCGGTCGAGGGTGTCCTCGACGGCGTCGATGACCGCCTCCGGCGACTGGGTGGCGTCGATCCGGACGAACCGCTCGGGTTCGTGTTCGATCAGGCGCTCGTAGTTCGACTGCACCGCCGCCAGGAACCCCGTCCGTTCGAACTTGTTTGTCGCGCCCGCCCGCGCGGCGGCGGTCTCGGGGTCGACGTCGAGGTAGATCGTCGCGTCGGGCTCGCGAGTGAACGGCTGGTGGACGCCCCGGACGTACTCCACGGGACGGTCGATCACGCCCTCCAGACTCACGCCCTGGTAGGCGTACCGGGAGTCGACGTAGCGGTCCGAGACGACCAGGTCGTCCCGCTGTAGGGCGGGCCGGACCACACGCCGGAGGTGGTCGGCGTGGTCGGCGGTGTACAGAAAGAACTCGGCGACGGGGTCGGCGTCGTCGTCGCCGATCGAGCGGCGGACGGCCTCACCGTACCACGACTCGGTGGGTTCACGAGTGTACGTCGCCTCGGGGCGAGACTCCCGCAGTGCCTCGGCGACCGTGGTCTTCCCGCTGCCGTCCAGTCCCTCCAGCGTGACGAGCATACCGAGCGGTCGGGAGGCCCGCCCTTCATTCCGTCGGGTCCGACGTGGGGTGGGGTTCGACCGGGAACGCGACCGAACTCGACGGCATCAAGCGCCAGAGAGTCCCCACAGTGCGGCGCCCCGTTTCACTCTCG
>CAZQHW010000171.1:0-3841 GCA_964593395.1 uncultured Halobacteriales archaeon | reverse complement strand
GGCGTTCTTCGACGGAACCCTTCGGTCCGAGACGGGCGACAACGGTCGTGGCCCCCGTGGCGACGAGCGACCGGAACGAACTTGTTCGATCCCTGCGTCCGGCCGGGCGTGTACCGAATCGTCGGCGAGCAGTCGCTGGACGAGGCGGGCGTCGACGAGGAGCGGGCGCTGTCGCTGTACCGCGACATGGTCCGCGCCCGGACCTTCGACGACCAGGCGGTCGCCCTCCAGCGCCGGGGGTGGATGTCCGGCTACCCGCCCTTTCGCGGCCAGGAGGCCTCACAGGTCGGCACCGCCCACGCCCTCGCGGAGGGTGACTGGCTCGCGCCCACCTACCGCTCGAACGCCCTCCAGATCGCCCGCGGCGTGCCGATGTCCGACGTGTTGCTGTTTCGGCGCGGTCACGCCGAGTTCCACTCCGACCACGACCTTCCCCACCTGCCCCAGGCGGTGCCGATCGCCACGCAGATTCCCCACGCTGCCGGGATCGGCATGGCACTGAACTACCGCCGGGGCGAGTTGGCGCCCGGGGACACCGGGGACGACCGCGCACCACGGTCGGCACTCGACACGCTTGACACGCCGGAAGCGATGGCCCCGGACGACGCCGACACGGACGAGGCACGCACTGCCGTGGCCTGTTACCTGGGCGACGGCGCGACGAGTGAGGGTGACTTCCACGAGGGACTGAACTTCGCCGGCGTGTTCGGCGCGCCCGTGCTCTTTCTGTGTGAGAACAACGGCTGGGCGATCTCCCTGCCGCGGGAGCGCCAGACCGCCTCGGCGACGCTCGCGGGGAAGGCGTCGGCCTACGGCTTCGACGGCGGCCGGGTCGACGGGAACGACCCCCTCGCAGTACTGGAGTTCGTCCGGGCGGCGCTACAACGGGTGCGGGCCGGTCGACCGGTGCTCGTCGAGTCACTCACCTACCGCCAGGGCGCCCACACCACGAGCGACGACCCGAGTCGGTACCGCGACGAGGCGGACCTGCCGGACTGGCGCACTCGTGACCCCATCGAGCGGTACGAGGCCTTTCTCCGCGAGCAGGGCGTTCTCGACGACGAGACCGTCGCCGCGGTCGCCGACGAGGCCGAGACGGAGGTGGACGAGGCAGTCGAGACGGCAGAGGCCGTGCCCGACCCCGGCCCGGAGGAGGTGTTCGACCCCGTCTACGCCGACCTCCCGCCGCGACTGCGACGACAGCGGGCCGCGGTGCTCGAACGGTACGGCGACGGCGAGTGACGGGACCGGTCCGGCCCGGAGCAGCGGGAGGTCAGTCCAGCGAGACGTAGGTCCGAGTGTCGGCGACGCCGTCGATGTCCTGAATCTCGGTGGAGACGGCCTCGAGCAGGTCGTACACCTCCTCGCCCTCCACCTCGACGATGATGTCGTAGTCGCCGGCGACGACGTGGCCCTCGGTGACGCGGTCGAGGGCGAGTACGCGGTCGAGCACGTCGGTGGACGTGGCCGCTCCCGTCTCCACCATGATGACGGCGTAGACCATCGGACCGCGATACTCCAAGACGGGACAAAAGCCTTTGGCACACCCGCCCGCGGCGGCGACCGGGTCGGTCCGTCTGCAGTTCCCAGGCAGGGACACACGTTTGAGACCGCCTGTGTCGAACAGAAAGCACTTTATTGTCAACTGGTACCGGCACGTACGAGCGACGGAAACGGTGACGGAGGGCCGACGCGGCGGTCGCTCCTGCGTGCGGTCGCCGCCAGTGAACTGGCCGCAACGGCGGGGTGTTCGGACACCCCCGATCGGTGACCTGCTGGGGAACGGGACCCGGACGACAGCGGTGTTCGAGGGTGCTCGGCTCCCCCCCCCCTTTCGTCATGGACGCTGACGGCGTCTGCCGGGACGGCGACGGTGGCACGGTGCCGGCGACGGGCAACGAGGGGAGCGACCGCTGTGACGTGCTCCACGTGCAGCAGGGAACCCGCAACGGGGCGGACTACCGTGCGACGACCCGGTCGCTCGACCTCGACGACCGGCGACGTTCTCCTCCGGTTGGTGAGGACGCCGACGAGAGTCGACACGGCGGAGCGACGCCACGACCGGGACGAAGTTATTTCAGGCGGGACTCGCAAGTCCACTGCGATGAAGTTCGTCATCGTCGGTGCGGGGCGGGTCGGCCTGCGCACCGCCCGCGTACTGATCGACGAGGGCCACGACGTCACGATCGTGGAACGCGACCCCGTACTGGCCGACCGCGCCCGCGACAGCGCCGTCACCGTCGTCGAGGGCGACGGCGGCCGTGAGGCGACGCTGCTCGATGCGGGGATCGAGGACGCCGACGCCCTCGGCGCGCTCACCGGGGACCTGAACGACAACTTCGCCGCCTGCACGGTCGCCAACCACCACGGCGCCCGCACGGTGATGCGCATCGACGAGGACTACCGAGAGGAGATCTACCGTCGCTACACTGCCGAGGTAGACGACGTGATCTACCCCGAGCGCCTGGGCGCCATCGGCGCCAAAAACGCCCTCCTGGGCGGGAGTGTCCGCGCCGTCGCCGACGTCGCCCAGAACCTCCAAGTCGTCGAGTTGACCGTCACCGAGGACGCCCCCGTCCGAGGGTACACGGTGAACGAACTCCAGTTGCCCGCCGACGCCACCGTCTTGGCGCTGGGCAAGGGCGACCGTCCGCTCGCGCTGCCCGACCCCGACGAGTCCGTTGCCACCGGTGACCGTCTCGTGGTGCTCGCCGACTTCGACGTGCTCGACAGTGTCCGGCAGATCGTCGTCGGCGACGGCCCCGTCGTCGCGGAGGGTGGCGTCTGAGATGGTCATCGCCTACGCCATGATAAAGGCCAACACCGGCGAGGCCGACCGTCTCCGAGACACCATCTCCGGGGTCGACGGCGTTATCGACGTCAACATCGTCGCCGGCGACATCGACATCATCGCCAAACTCGAGGTCGACACCCCCGCCGACGTAAAGGACGTCGTCGCCAACACAATCCAGGGCACCGGCGGCGTCGAGAACACCCAGACCTACATCGCGATGGAGTAGACACCCCAGGTCCTGGCCGCCCGAGTCCCGGCGAGTGGACGGGTAGTAGCCGTTTGCGGCCGCGAAGGCGGCGCTTGAACGGCTACAATCGGTGCTTGAGACGACCACAGTAAGTGCATACTCAAGACCACTCGTGTCAGTGTGTACGAAGATGGCGACGACAGACACCACGAACGCCACAGACCAGATCGTACACCTGCAGTCGAGTCACGACGCCGTGAAAGTCGAGAAGGCCCTTGTTCGTGCGTCGGCCGACACCGTCGGGGTCTGGCTCCGGCTCACCGCCCGTGGCAGTCGGGAGCGCAGCGTCACGATAGCCGAGCAGTTGCCAGATGCCGTCGACCAGAGCGACGTCGGGCTACACTCGGAGTACGGTCGACGTGACTGGACCAGGGCCGACGGGGGACTGGAGTTCTCGACGACCGTCGGCTCCGGCACCACGGTCACGATGTACGCCGTCCGCGACATCGACGTCGTGCCGGTCGAACTCGCGACGCCGCCGGAGGTCGTCGACGTCCGGGCGAACGACCGCTCGCTGTCCCGGTGACCGCGGTCGGGACCCCGTGACAGGGGGCCGCGGGCTCAGAAGTAGTTGATAGCCTCGTGGAGTTCCTGCTTCATCCCCTTGCGCTCGCGGATCTCCATTATTTGCTCGCGCTGGAGGTTGTCGGCCATCACCTGGAAGCCGGCGTTCTCGGTGTTCCAGGAGGCACGGCCCTCCGTCGCCGAGCGGATGTCCGAGGAGAAGCCGATCATCTCCTCGACGGGCGCGACGCCCTCGACGACCATCAGGTCGCCCTCCTGGTACATGTCGTCGACGC
>CAZQHW010000170.1:0-5549 GCA_964593395.1 uncultured Halobacteriales archaeon | reverse complement strand
GTCGAGCGCGCCGAGGGCTTCGGAGGACTACACAGAGAGATCAAGACCACCTGAACCAGAGAGCGCGCCGGGGGCTTCGGAGTTCGCCACGCTAGACCCGAAATCGAGAGCACCTGATACCCAACCACGGCGACCGCCCGGATCACGCAACGCCTATCCACCCCGCCCGCGACCCGCCGAGCATGACCGAGGACACGCCGGACAGCGAGGACCCCAACACGGAGGAACAGTACCACCTCGAGGTGGCGCCCGGTGACGTGGCCGACGCCGTGTTGTTGCCGGGCAACCCCGAGCGCGTGGACGTGATCACGGAACTGTGGGACGACGCCGAGGCGGTGGCCCACCACCGCGAGTACCGCACGGCGACCGGCGAGTACGACGGGGCGCCGATATCGGTCACGTCGACGGGAATCGGCTCGCCCTCGGCTGCGATCGCCGTCGAGGAACTCGCCCGCGTCGGGTCGGACACGTTCCTGCGGGTGGGCTCGTGTGGGGCCCTGCAACCCGAGATGGACGTGGGCGATCTCGTGATCACCACCGGTGCGGTTCGACAGGAGGGCACCAGCGACGCCTACGTGCGCGAGGACTACCCGGCGACGGCCCACGACGAGGTGGTGTCGGCGCTCGTTGCCGCCGCCGAGCAGTTGGGCCACGACTACCACGTCGGGGTGACGATGAGCGCGGACTCCTTTTACGCGGGACAGGCCCGGCCCGCGTTCGGGGGGTACGAGCCGACCGACGCCGACGACCTCCTGGAGGGGCTGAAACGAGCGGGTGTAAAGAACATCGAGATGGAGGCGGCCGCGATCCTCACTCTCGCTGGCCTGTTCGACCTGCGGGCGGGAGCGGTCTGCACGGTGTACGCCAACCGCGAGACCGGCGAGTTCGCCACCGAGGGGGAGTCGAAGGCGGCGGAGACGGCCTCGCTCGCGGTGTCGATCCTCGCCGAGATGGACCGCGCCAAGCGCGCGGCGGGCGTCGACCGCTTCCACCCTGGGCTGGACGTGGACCTGTAAGCCGCGTGTGGTTTATTACTCGGCGACGGGGCCATAGAAACGACATGGGACCGCCGCCGGACACGGACGACACGGCTCACCGACGCCGAACGCGAACACGGACGAGACGCGACCTGTTGCGGGTCGGTGTCGGCGCCGGAGTCGGTCTCGGGTCGATGCGGACGGTGGCCGCGGCGACAGCGCAGGCCTCGGGTCCGACGGTGTACGTCGGGTCCGACGACAGCACGCTGTACGCGGTCGACGCCGCGACCGGCGAGCGGGTGTGGGCGTTCGACGCCTCGGTCCCGGTCCAGACGTCCCCGACGGTGGTCGAGGGGACGGTGTACTGCCGGACCGCCGACGGGGCGGTGCGTGCGGTCGACGCCGCGACCGGTGACCCCGAGTGGGTGTACTCTGGCTTCGGCGCCGGGGCGCTTGTCACCCGGTCCTCGCCGACGGTGGTCGGCGGGACGGTGTACGTCGGCAGCGGCGGTACGCTGGTCGCGCTCGACGCCGACACGGGTGAGGAGGGCTGGACGTACAACGGCAGTTCGCAGTTCTCCTCGCCGTCGGTCGTCGGGGGAACGGTGTACGCCCCGAGCTACGACGTGATGCACGCCGTCGACGCCGCGACCGGCGAGCGGGTGTGGTCGGTCGAACGGGGCTTTCTCCCGATGATCTCCTCGCCGACCCGGTACGGTGACACGGTGTACGTCGGCTCGAACGACGGGGTGGTGTACGCGCTGGACGCCACCGACGGCGGGGTCACCTGGCGGTTCGACGCGGACGACGCCGTGGCCTCCTCACCGACGGTGGTCGACGGGACGGTGTACGTCGCCGCGAAGCAGGACGCCCTGTACGCACTCGACGCCGCCAGCGGGACACGGGAGTGGGCGACGAGTCTCGACGCGAACGTCGGGCAGAGCTCGCCGACCGTCGCCGACGGTCGGGTGTTCGTCGCCGACGTCCTCGACCGAGTCCACGCCTTCGACGCCGAGGGCGGCGACTCGCTGTGGAGCGCCGAGGGAGGCACTCTCGGCACGACGCCCACGGTTCACGACGGTACGGTGTACGCCGGGAGCGAGGTGGACGGTGACAACGACGCCCTCTCGGCACTCGACGCCGTGACCGGCGAGGAGCGCTGGCGGTTCACCGACCCCGCGGACACGGTGTGGTCGTCGCCGACGGTCGTCGCCGACCCGAACGGCGACAGCGTCGGCTCGCGGGTCCGCCAGGGCACGCTCGGTCACCACGACATCTGGGCACGGCAGGCGGCCCCGGAGGCGGGGTCCACGGACGGCGATGTGGGCGGGAACGGAGACGGGCGCGAGGGCGACGGTG
Organism: uncultured Halobacteriales archaeon; assembly: GCA_964593395.1. Classification (GTDB taxonomy): domain Archaea; phylum Halobacteriota; class Halobacteria; order Halobacteriales; family SW-7-71-33; genus SW-7-71-33. The sequence goes on along the minus strand of CAZQHW010000170.1, from coordinate 3,213 downwards.
TCGACTCCTCCTCGAGTGGGAACACACCTGGCGTCGACCTCCCCGACGCTCCCGGGGTGCCCGACCCGCCGGGCGTCCCCGACGTCCCCGACGCGGTCGTCCTCTCGGGGTTCGGGGTGGCGATGCTGTACGCGTTCAGGAGACGGAACGGGAACTCGACCCAGGAATCCGGGCCTGACGACGGCAGCGACGGGGACCGGGACGGCGAGGACGAGGGCGAGGCGGGTTCGGAGACGTGGTCCTGGCGCTGGCCGTGACACGGCGTCCGGGGGTCCGTCTCGACGGACGGGGACCGCTCGTGGGCTACAGCGAGCCCCAGGCGCTCGCGGCCTGGCGCCAGTCGCCCATGTCGGCGATCCAGCGGGCGGCGACGAACTTCTTCAGGAACTTCGCGGGCAGGGAGCCGAACGTCTCGACCGGCATGTACTGTACGTCGTGGGCGATTGCCTCCTCACCGACGGAGATGAGCGTGCCCTTGTCCTCGTAGGTCCACCGTTTTAGCGGCCGGTCCTCGACCGCCCGGACGAGGTTCTCGGCGGCGATCTCGGCGGCCTGCCAGGCGGCCTGGGCGGTCGGCGGCGCGGGGTCGTCGCCGTCGGCTCCTTCCACGACGGCGGCGTCGCCGATGGCGAACACGCGGTCGTCGGTCGTCTGGAACGTGACGTCGGCCATGACGCGGTCCGAGTGCTCCTCGCGGTCGACCTCGAGCGTGTCCAGCGGTCGACACCCCGTGATGCCGCCGGTCCAGACGAACACGTCGTACGCCAGCGGGTCGCCCTCGTCGAACCGGATCTCCTCGGCGGTCGCCTCGGTAATCGGGTCGCCCGTCGTAATCTCCACGTCCGCGTTCTCGAGACGGCGTCGCAGCGCCCGCTGGACGGAGTCGTCGTGACCGGGGAACACGTCGTCGAGGGCCTCGACCAGGTGCACCCGGATGGACGCACCGGTGCGGTCGCGGTACTCCGCCACCTCACCGGCGGTCTGGATGCCCGACAGTCCGGCGCCGCCGACGACGACGCTGGCCGGGTCGTCGGGGGTCGCCGCCTCGGCCGCCGCGGCCACGTCGTCGTGGATCGCCAGCGCGTCGTCGAGACACTTCAGGGTGAGCGCGTGGTCCTCGATCCCCGGGATACCGTAGAAGGCGGTCTCGGAGCCAAGCGCCACCAGGAGGTAGTCGTACTCCACGTCCCGCGCCCCGGACACCTCGACGAGGCGCTGGTCGACGTCGACGCGGTCGACGCTGCCCTGGACGAACTCCGCGTCGGGCGCGATCTCCGCGACGGGGACAGTGATCGCGTCGGCGACGTCGGGGTCGCGGACCACGCGGTGTGCCTCGTGGAGAACGAGGTGGTAGTCCCGGTCAGACACCCACACGAGGTCTGCCTCTCCCGGGACGCGAGACAGGTCCCGGTCGAGACGCTGGGCGGCCTTCGACCCGGCGTACCCCGCACCCAGAACCGCAACGGTCGTCATGGTCCCAAGTGGACCGCCGACGAATACAAACCCACCGAAGTACGGTCGTCTGCTTACAGTCGCCCCCGCTCGATCCTGGGTTCCGGAGCGTTACTTCGCCGGGTCCTCGGCGGGCGCGACCATGTCGGTGATCGAGAGGATAGCGACGTTTTCGGTGTCGTCTTTCCCCTCGACGACGCCGTCGATGACGAGTTTCGACAGCGGCGTGGGGCCGACGCGCAACTCGTCGCCCTCGTGGATATCGCGGATCGACCCGCGAACGTACACCTCGGCGCGGCACTGCTCGGGGTGGTGGACGCTCGTGAGGTCGATCGACTCGACGTTGATACCCTCCATGGGGCTGTCAGCGTCCCGCCGACTCAACGGTACCGTCGCCGGTTCGTCCATGCGCTGTACCTCTAAGGCGTCGTAGGCCCGCGCGGTCGGCTTGTACCCGCCCTTCGGGCCAGGGACGCCCTCCACCAACTGGAGCGCCTTGAGACTCTGCATCTGGTTGCGGATCGTGCCCGGGTTGCGGTCGACCTCCTCTGCGATCGTCTCGCCTTTCACTGCCGTCTCCGCCTGCCGGTGGAGGTCCACCAGCGCGCTGAGGATCGTACGCTGACTCGGCGTGAGTTCGATCGATGACATTATCGTGCGTACGTGTGTCATGGGCTTAAACGTGCCCACATTGCGTTGGCTACTCGTCGGTCGCGCGACCCCGGGACAGACACAGACGGGACGTGTGTGGGCCGGCGTCAGTAACTACGCTCGACGGGTTCGTACTCCGTCTCCTCGCCCTCGAGGACGACCGGGCGGTACCAGATATCGGGGTCGCCCTCGTTCCACGAGAGGAGGGTGTGCTTGAGCCACTCCTCGTCGCGGCGTTCCTGAAACTCGGCGCGCCAGTGGGCGCCCCGGGACTCCTCGCGGGCCAGCGCGCCAAGGGTGATCGCCTCCGCGAGGTCGATGAGGTTGCGCGTCTCGATCGTGTGGATGAGGTCGGTGTTGAACGTCCGCGAGGGGTCCTCGACGGCGACGTTCTGGTAGCGCTCGCGGGCGTCACGGATCTCCCGTAGGGCGGTGTTCAGGCTGTCTTCCTCGCGAAAGACGTTCACGTTGCGGGTCATCGCCGTCTGGATCTGCTGGCGGATCTCGGCGTGGTTGGCGCCGTCCTCCCGCTCGAGCAGGGTGTCGACCCGGTCGCGCTCGTGGTCGACGGCCTCCTCGATAACGGCGTCACCCTCGACCATCGCGCCGTCGGCGATTGCGTCACCCTCGCCGGTGTCGACTGCCCCCGGTGCGACCGGCGTATCGAGTTCGCCGGTCTCGAACTCGCCGCGTTTGCCGGTCTCTATCTCGGCGGCGGGCATGTCCCGCCCGGCGGCGTGGTGCCCGGCGCGCTTGCCGAACACGATGAGTTCGGGCAGGGCGTTGCCGCCCAGGCGGTTCGAGCCGTGGACGGAGACGCAAGCACACTCGCCGGCGGCGTACAGCCCCTCCACGGCGGTCTCGCCGTTCTCGTCGGTCTCGATGCCGCCCATCTCGTAGTGCTGGCCGGGCTTGACCGGCATCGGGTCCTCCAGGGGGTCGACGCCCTCGAAGTCCTCCGAGAGGTGGACGATGTTCTCCAGGCGGTCGAGAATGCGCTCCTCGCCGAGGTGGCGCATGTCCAGCAGGACGTAGTCGTCCTCGAACCCACGGCCCTCGTTGACCCCCGTGAGCTCGGCGCGGGAGATGACGTCCCGGGCGGCCAGCTCG
>CAZQHW010000169.1:0-5579 GCA_964593395.1 uncultured Halobacteriales archaeon | reverse complement strand
CGCCGTCCTCGTGGCGGGCGATGCCGTACAGGTTGCCGATCGCGTCGGCCATCGCTTGCACCGCGTTCCGCCCCTGGGCCGGGTGGGCGCCGGCGTGGGAGGGCTCGCCGGTGTAGGTGGCCTCGAAGTGCGACACCGCGAGGAAGCCGCCGACACCGGCGACCACCTCGCCGGTGGGGTGGTCCAGCCCGATGTGGGTCGCCAGCAGGTGGTCTACGTCGTCGAGGTGGCCGCCCTCGACGACCGCGCGCCCGCCGCCGACGACCTCCTCGGCGGGCTGGAGGACGAGCTTGAACGTCCCCTGGAAGTCGCTCTCTTTCACCCGCTTTAGGACGCCGATCCCGATGGCGGCGTGGGCGTCGTGCCCGCAGGCGTGCATCGCGCCGGTCTCCGAGCGAAAGCCCTCCCGGGCTGGTAGGTGGTCCTCGCTCGTGGACTCCTCGCGGGGGAGGGCGTCGATGTCGGTCCGCAGGGCGACGGTCGGTCCCTCGCCACGCTCGAGAACGGCGACGGCACCGGTGACGCCGCCCTCCATCGTCGAGAGCAGGTCGGGGTCGGCGCCCGCCTCGGCGGCCCGGTCGCGCCACTCGGCTATCTCCTCGGCTGGCGGTACGCCCATCCGCGCCTCGGGGTCGATCGCCTCGGGGCCGACGTGGACGGCGTCGACGCCGATCCGGTCGAGTTCCTCTACGAGGCGGGCGGTCGTCCAGAACTCCCGCCAGGCGGGTTCGGGGTGGCGGTGAAGTTCGCGGCGCAAGGCGGTGAGTCGGTCGTGGGTCTCGGCCTGGCTCATGCCGTCGCTGGCGGGCCGTCGCACAAAAAGCCACCCGTCGCGGTCACTCGTTCGCCGCGGGGGTCAGCCGAAGTACCGCAGGTCGTCGTCTGCCGGCAGTTCCATCGAGTCGTCCTCCATCTCGCGGATGCGGTTGATGACCTCCTCCATCTCCTCGGCGCGCTCTTCGAGTTCGGCGAAGTCGGTCTCCACGCCCAGCAGGTCCTCGAGCACTTCGAGCACCGAGCGGGCGCTCTTTGGGTCGACGAGGTAGCCCGAGGTCTCGCCCATCAGGCAGGCGGCCTCGACGCCGCGGCGGCCACCCAGTCCCAGAAGCAGACCGGAGACGCCGACCACGCCGCCGGCGGGTTCGTCCTCGCGAAACTCGACGCCGGCCTCGCTCAGACGGTCCACGAGCGCCTCGTCGGTGGCGGCCCCGAGCACGTCGTACTCCTCGATGAACTCGCCGGTCGGCACGCCACCCAGCGCGTACGCCGTCTCGACGCCGAAGTCCACGGCGACGTCGAGAAAGGCCTCGGTGAGTCGGTAGTGGCCGCGGTTCGACTGGGCCTGGTTGTCGCCGGTGAGCACCAACAGGTCCCGGCCCTCGGTGGGAACGGCGTGGAACTCGACGGCGGCGAGGTCGGCGACGCCGCCCCCGGAGACGGAGACCTGCGGGGGGAGGTGTTCGGAGTGTACGCGGCGGACCACCTCGCCGTCGTACTCGTCGAGCAGGTGCTCGGCGGCGAGCTTGCCCACGTGGCCGACGCCGGGCAACCCCTCGACGAGGACGGGGTCCGACAGCGACACCTCGTCGGTCTCCACGACCTCGATCTCGTCCATGGCGCTACTGGCGGTCGCGCCGCTTAAGAGCGCGTCGGTACTCCCCGTGGCGGTCCTCGGGACCGAACGGCGCCGGCGCGCTGTTGACCGCCCGCCCGCCACAGTCCGGGCACTCCTCGCTCAGCGTGTAGACGGGCCGGTCGTGTTCGTCGGCCCACGCCGAGCAGACACGGACGTCCGACCGCACGCTCACTCCTCGCTGGCGCGACGCTCGCGGTGGTACTCGGCGGTGCCGCCCGTGGCCTCGATAGCCTCGCGGGCACGCTCGACGCCTTTCTCAAGCTGTGACTCGGCGGTCTTGTAGTCGGGTGCCTGTACGCGGATCCGGTACTCCGGGGCGCCGACGTAGGTCACCTCGAGGTCGATCTCGTCGGGGACGGCGCCGTTGTCGCCGCCGCTTGCGGCCTCTAGCGCGGTGCGAACGTCGTCGACGCCGTCGGGACCGGGCGAACGCAGGTCGACGTACCCCGTCACCGTGACGTACGGTACGGAGACGTTGTTGCGGGCGACCTCGACGACGGCGTCGCGCTCGGCCTCGGAGAGGTCCGTCTCCTCGATGGCTTCGTGGCCCTGGATCGCCGCCTGCTCGAAGCCGTCGTACATCGAGCCAAAGGCCGCGAGCAGTTCGTTTGCGACGGCGGCGTACGTCTCGTCGTCGACGTCCTCGCCGAAGGCCTGTTCCATCCAGTTGTCGGCCTTTTGCTCGTTTTTCCAGTCCTGGATCTTGTCCTTTCGCTGGTGGTCGTTGACGTCCTTTAGGGAGAGGTCGATCTGCTGGGCGCTCTCGTCGACCTCCATCACCTTCGCGACGACGCGTTCGTCGACGCCGACGTGGTCGCGGACGTTCTTTATCCACCCGCTTGCGACGTTCGAGACGTGTACCAGGCCGCGCTTGTCCTCGTACTCCTCCAAGTCGACGAACACCCCGAAGTCCTCGATCTCGTCGATCTTGCCGACGACGAGGTCTCCCTTTTCGGGCCAACCGCTGTACTTCATACGCCAACTTGGGCGCCGACCGGTATAACCGTCCGGGATCGGACGTCGACGGTAAATTTTATTCAGAGGTGTGATGCACCCGGCAACAAAAGTGATTGTCACCGGGGCAGTACTCCGTCGTGTGTCACTGTCGGCCCGGGCGACGTACGTCGCCGTCCTGCTGGTCGCTATCGTCGCAAACGCCGGCGTCGCCGCGTGGGTGTACCGCCGGGCCGAGAGCCGCGCCGCCGACCTGTTCGTGTTCTCGCTGGCGGCCGGGATCCTCCACGGGTGCCTGAACGTCGTCCAGACCATCGTGCGGGACTTCGAGATCATGAAAGTCGTCGCCGCGGTCAACTTCGTTCCGCTGTGGGTCAGCGTGGTCGCGATGGCCGGGTTCGTCGTCCACTACGTCGGTCGCGAGTCGCTGTTGACCCGGCGACGCTGGGCCGGCCTGGTCGGCGTCGCCGCCGTCGGGAGCGGCCTGGAGGCGACCAACTCGGTCCACGGGTTGGTGTTCCAGAACGTCGACACAATTGACACCCCGTTTCCACACCTCACCGCCGACCCGGCGCCGCTGTTCTGGGTGATCGCCGGCGCCGCCTACGGCATCGTTCTCGGGTCCGTCGTCCTGTTGGGCGTCTCGCTGCTGACCTCCCGGCGGGTCAACCGCCGCCAGGCGCTGTTGCTGTCGCTCGGGCTCGTCCCCTCCGTCGTCGTGAGCGTCGCCCAGAACGCCGACTACCTCCCCGCGAACGGACTCGACTACATGCCGGTCGCCGCCGCCGGTTTCGCCGCCGTCGTCGGCTACACGCTGTTTCGCGAGCAGTTGTTCGCCGTCAACCCCGTCTCGCGAGCGGCAGTGATGGAGTCCGTTACCGACGCGGTCGTCGTGTTGGACGCCGAGCGCCGTCTCGTCGACTTCAACGCGGCCGCCGAACCGCTCGGCGTCGGCGACGACGACATCGGGAGCGACGTCGGCAGCGTCCTGCCGGGCGTGCTCCGGTCGAGTGAGGTGACCGCCGACGGCGGCACCGGTCGGGTCGAGACGCCGCTCGACCCGGCGCTGGCGACCGAGAACCGCCCGCGTGACGACCGGTTCGACGGACCGGAGACCGAGAGCGAGTTCGCTGCCCGGTTCGCAGACTGCTCGGGCGCCGAGGCCCGTGAGTACGTCGTCCAGCCGTCGACGGTCGGCGACCCCGAGCGACCGCGGGGGTACGTTGTCGTGCTCCGTGACGTGACCGCCGTCGAGACGTACGCCGCCGAACTCGAACGCCAGACCGACCGCCTGGACCGGTTCGCCTCGACGGTGTCACACGACCTGCGCAACCCGCTTTCGGTCGCGCGGGGGTACGTCGAGACGGCCGCCGAGGCCGACAGCGTCGACCGCCTCCCCGAGGCTATCGACGCCCTGGACCGTGCCGACGAGATAATCGAGCAGTCGCTCACGCTGGCCCGCGACGGCCGCGCCATCGACAGCCTCGACCCGGTGTCGCTTCCGACCGTCGCCAGTACTGCCTGGAAAACGGCGGACACCGGCGACGCGACGCTCGCGGTCGAGACCGAGTTCACGCTCCCGGCCGACCGCGACCGCCTGGCGGCCCTCCTGGAGAACCTCTTTCGCAACGCCGTCGAACACGGCGGCGCCGACCGCGTCCGCGTAGGTGACCACCCCGACGGCTTCGTCGTCGCCGACGACGGCAGCGGCGTCGACCCCGCGGCCCAGGACCGAGCCTTCGAGCGTGGCTACTCCACGGGTGAGGGCACCGGACTCGGACTCGCCATCGTCGAGTCCATCGCCACCGCTCACGACTGGGCAGTCGACTTAGAAGAGAGCGACGGCGGCGGCGCACGCTTCGAGTTCACCGGCGTCGACGCCGAGACGGACCGCCCAGACGAGACGACCGACGGCCCTCCCACGCCCGACCCGACGGACCACTGAGACCGCGGTCGAGACAGACTCACGGCTCGGGTGTGTAGAGAGCGTGGAGAACGCCGACGGCGGTCACGGCGACCGCGACTGATCCGCGCTACTCGGGGCGGCCCTGGACGACCTCTGTGACCTCGCCGGCGACCTCGGCCTCGCCGCCGGTTGGCGTCGCGAGCGTCGTCCCACAGACGGCACAGTGAACCTCGCTCGCGGCCTTCGCGTACAGCGTCTGCTCGTTGCCGCAGTCCGGACACTCGACGGTGACGAAGTCTCCCGGCATCAGTCCTGGAACTCCAGTCGACCGGCGCGCCAGCCCTCGCGCTGGTGGGCCGTGCCGCACTCGGAGCAGATGTACTTCAGTTGGGTCTTCTTTGTGGGCTTGTCGCCACCGGGCACCTTCGAGAACTTGCCGTCGTTCCCGATCCCCTGGTTGCGTCGTCGCTGACGAGCCTGCCACTTCATACCGGTCTGGCGACCGCTTCGGACCTTCTCCACCTCGTGTTCGTGGTGGGAGTGACAGTGCGGACAGTACGTGTTGAACCGCCGTGGCATCTCCATGGTACCGGCCCTTGACGGGGTCGGGTTAAAACCCGTACGGATCACGACGCACTCGACTGGTCGGGAGCCGGGGCGTGCAAAGGCCGGGGGACGCTGTCGGGTGTCGCTTGAAATCCTCGCTCGCGCTGTGACGGGCCAGGACTCCCGTCGCGAACACGGGGCCACCACGCCACCGTCACCGGCGACGTGGAAGCGGTGTGCTCAATACCCCGGCGCCCCACCTGCAGACGATGCGACGGCTGATCATCGACGGGGACCCGGGCGTCCGGATGAACGGCGTCATCGAGTACGACGGTGAGGAACTCGTCTGTTTCCAGGTCACCCGCAACGGCGACTACCACGGTCCCGACCGCGTGCAGTTGTGGTGTGTCGTCGGCACCGAGGACGAGCGCGAGGCCTTCGAGCGACGCGAGTTCATCCCGCACTTTCTCGACGTGGAACGCGCAGACGCCGGCGCCGTCGACGTGATCAAGCGAGCGGGCGACCTCGCGGTCTGAC
>CAZQHW010000168.1:0-5601 GCA_964593395.1 uncultured Halobacteriales archaeon | reverse complement strand
CGGCCGTCGTTCACCGCCGCGTCGTGGACCGCCCGCGAGAGCAGGCGTTCGGCGTTCTCGCCGGGCGCCGCGAGGTCGCCGCCCGCCCGCACGTCGGCGTCGTACCCCAACTGGAGGTACGCGAGCGTCATCGGCACCAGTGCGACGGCGATCAGTCCCGCCGCGACGAGTACCAACTGTCCGCGCCGGTCGAGGCGAAGGCGCCGGCCGCGGTCGGGGGGCGCGCGGGTCATACGTACCAGACAAAGACGGTGACGTCGCCGTGTTCGGTCGTGACGGTCGCGACGCCGACGGCGACGCTGCCGGGCTTGCGGTGGCCGACGGCGCCGTTGGGCGTTTCGACGCGGTACAGCAGGTTGTCCGGCAAGATGCGGTCGACGCGACGGTCCAGCGCCGCTCGCTCGCGGTCGAAGGCGGTCTCGGAACGCACCACCTCCGACAGTCGCGTGGCGCCCTGGTGTCGCGGGGGTTCGCCGGCGAGCACCGTCGCGGCGTCCGCGGCGTAGGCGTCCAGTTGTGGCTCGCGGGTGTCCGCGCCGGGCACGCCAAGGGCGAAGGCGGTCACCACGCCGAACACGAGGACGACCCCCGCGGCGACCTCGACCGCCGGCAGCGACAGTTGGCCGCGCTCACTGGATGCCCGGCAGTGCCCGTGGTGGCGGTCACTCATCGACGGTCACCTCGAGCACCGCCTTTGTCGTCTCCGCCGGGGCGTAGGTCACCGCGACGTCGCCCTCACGCAGCGGCCGGTCGGCGTCGAAGGTCAGCCGCGTCGTCTCGAACCGCGAGGTGCGCACCCTGTACGTGCCGTCGAGACCGTCCGGGTCGTGCAACACCACCCGACCGTTCGCCCGCACCGTCCGCACCGTCGCATCGGCGGGGTCGACCCGCAGGCGCACCCACGGCGTCCGGCGTGGCAGGCTCACCGCGTCGGTCCGCAGTGGCGGCTCCACCGTGACCGTGGAGCGCTCCTGGACGAGCACCACCCGCCGGACCGTCGTCCCGCCGGTGGCGTCGCCGGTTCGCGCCAGGAGTTCGCCGTCCAGTGTGACCCGCACCGCCCCCGTCTCGGCCGCCGGGAACAGCCTCGTCAGGCGGTCGTCGTCCAACCGCCGGAGACGGGTGGCGTTGAGCACGTTCCCCCGGTCGGTGAGCGGGCCGTCCGGGGCGACGAGGCGCTCCGAGAGCCCCACCGCGAGGCGGCGCTCGCCCGGCTGCCGGTCGGCACCTGCGAGGGCGTCGTCTGCGATCACCAGCGAGACACCCGCGACCGCCGTGAGGATCACCAGCGCGACGCCGACGGCGACGAGGTTCGCCTGCCCGCGCCCGGCGAGGGGGCGGGTCATTCCCCGTCACCTCCACGGTCGACCGGGCCGCGCTCCAGGCTGACGACGACGCCGCCGGCGACCGGCGTGACGACCACCTGGGCGGCCTGCTGGCTGTGCCACTCGCCCTCGACGCGCTGAACGTGGTCGGGAAGGGCGAGTCGGGCGCGGCCGCTCACGCCGGGGTCGGGGTGGTCGAGCACGAGCGTCCCGTTCGTCGCCCGCACGCGGTAGCCGTCGCCCGCTATCGTGTCCGGCAGGTCGACCCGGTGCTCGGCGCGGGCCGCCGTCGCCGGCGGGGGCACCGCCGAGCGCACCTCGTGGGCCGCCGTCGCCAGCGTGCGGTCGGCGAGTTCCTCGCCGGCACTCGCCCGGTACTCGGGCACGACACCCGCGTAGAGCGTCGTCGACAGCAGGGCGACGTACAACAGGACGAGACTCGCCTCCAGGGCCTTGCCGACAGAGGGCACCACCGCGCGGTCTCGGGTGCCGGCGTCCGTTCGACGGGGTCCGCGAGCGGGCGGCGTCACCGTCCCACCTCCAGGTCCATGTCGTGGACGACCAGATACGCGACGCGCTCGCCCGGGAACCGGGCGACCACACTCGGCACGCCGTCGCCGTCGGGGTCGTGCGTGGCGACGACCGTGCCACCGGCGTCCTCGAACGCCGAGCGCCAGGCAGCGGGCGTCGCGGTCTCTATCGCGACGCGGTACTCGCCGGGGCCGAGACGCTCGCGGTCGTGGGTCACGTTCGTCCGCAGGCTCACCTCGACGCCACCCTGCCCGCTCACGCCGACGGAGTCGGCGTCGAGGCGGGGCGCGCCGACGACGAGCACGCCGTCGCCGCCGTCACGGGAAGCGACCACCGGCGGACCGCGGACCAGCCGGGCACCGTCACCTTCGCCACGGACCACCGCGCCGGCGAGAAACGTCACACGGCGGGGGCCGGACTCGTACACGAGTGCGTCGACCTGCACCCGGCGCGTGGCCGTGGCGTTCGAGACCCGCAACTCCCGCTCGACCACCCGCAGCGACCCCGACGAGAAGGCCACCTCACCGCGCCGGAGGCCGGTTGTCTCGACCGGGCGCAGCGCCGAGTCGAAGCCGTCGGCGACGCGGGCGGCGTCGGCGCCGGCGGCGTTGCTCTGAACGACCGTGCCGACGCCAGCGGTGAGCGCCCCCAGTGACATCACCGTCAAGCCCAGCAACAGGGCGACACCGACGACGTTGGACTGAGCGCGTCCGGTGGCGCTGTCCAGTGACCGGCGTCGGGTCACACCATCCCCACCCCCGCGAAGACGACGTAAGCGACGAGAACGAGCGCTCCCGAGTGCAGGAGCGCCTCGTAGCGTCCGCGGGAGGCCATCCCGGCGAACCAACCGGAGGCGAGCATCGTCGCCTGGGTGACGACGTAGAAGCGGTACCGCTCGCGGGCGGGCCGGACAGCGTCGGGGTCGATCGCGACCGACCCCTGGCCCGACACCGCACTCAACTGCGCGAACCCGTCGAGCACGTAGCCGTTGACCGCGACGACGATACCCACGACCAACAGCGCCGTCGTCCACCCGACGGCGACGTACACGAGCATCGAGGAGCGCAACGCCTGCTTCTCGTGGTACAGTCGCCCGACCTCAGTCTGGAGCGTGTCGAACACGTCGCCGGTGTCGCTGCCCGCCTCTAGCGCCCCGGTGACCAGTCCGATCGTCTGCTCCGCCAGCGGCGTGCCCACGCGGTCGACGAAGCGATCCAGCGCCCGCCGGCGCAGGTCGCCCTCGCGCGTCGTCAGCGAACTGTTGAACGCCAGGTCCTCCACGTCGGCCTGCAGCGCGCCCAGGTCGACGTCGCGGGCGACCGCCGCCACCGCCTCCGAAAAGGGTCGCCCGAGCGTGACGTGACCCGACACCGCGTGGACGAACTCCTCGATCTGGCGGTCCTTTGCGTCGTCCAGTCGCGCCCGGCGGACGGCGACCAACCCGACCGGCACCGCGTGCGCGGCGTACCCCAGCAGGACGACGTTCACCGGGCCGTAGCCGAGGGTGGCGAGCAGACCGGCGACCGCGACGGCGACCGGCACCGCGACGACGGCCGCGCTGGCGGGGTTGATCGCCGCCGACCGCAGCGTCTCGAGACCGCCGGGCCGGGCGTACGCCGGCGTCGACTGGTCCGGCGGACGTAACGACCCGACGAGCCACGCGGAGATCGCGCCGACCGCGAGCACGAACAGCCCGCCGCCGTACACCATCAGCGCCCGGGGCGTCGTCGTTCCCAGGGGCGTGCCGACGGGGCGTGTCAGACTGGGCGCGAGTACGCTCATCACCGTCAACACGATGACGAGCAGAGCGGGCAACACCAGCAGGACGATGAACATCTCCGCGAGCAGTTCGAGAAAGCCCTCCGCACGCTTGCGAGCCCTGGCCTGGCGGTGACTGAGCATCCGGGACTCCATCTGGAGAAAGGATGCGAGAGCGTCGGACCCCTGGTCGGCGTGTTCCTGGAACTTCAGCAGAAACGGCGCCAGGGCGTCCCGGGAGGGAGTCTCCCGGGCGACGAGTCGCAAGCCCTCGTCGACGGAGCCGGTCAGCGCGGCGTCGTTCAACGCCCGGCGAAACTCCACCGCCGTTTCGCCGTAGGCGTCGCGGCTCTCGGCGACCTTCCGCAGCATCGTCTCGCGGTCGTCACACCCCGCCGACAGCGCCCGGAGGTACCTGACCGCGCCGGGAAGCGTGCGCTCTATCTCCGAGGCACGCGCACCCGCGACCCACCGGAGGTACCGGCCACCCAGCGCCACCGTCGTGCGCTTTGCCGTCGCGCCCGCGACGACAGCGGCGACGACCGCCACCGTCGGTCGCGGCACCCGGCCGGTCGGGACGCGCTCGGCGAGCGGGAGTCCGTTGCGGGCGAACGCGGCGACGCCGCTGAGGAGACCCACCGGCAGCGCCAGGACGAGCGCCGCGACGCCGACGGCGACCGCGACGAACGCCAGCCAGGAGACACCGTAGACGCGGGCGAGGTAGACGTCGAAGTCCGGGCCGAGCGCCGTCCCGCGGTACACCCGGCGGTCGCGCTCGTGGCGCGAACCGTCGGCGTGGCGGGAGAACAGCGCGTACAGCGCCCTGTCGAGCGCGGAGGGTTCCGACCCGGGCAACGTCGTCGGCCGCCCCACCTCGTGACCGTCGACGCGAACGTCACCCGCAGTTCCGCCGTCCGGACGCGGGTCGTCGGCGGCGGTCGCGGTGACCGGGCCGTCCCCGGCACCGGAGCGATCCTCACGGTCCACGGTCGTCCCTCCCGTCGGGCACGTCGGACCAGTCACCCGGCGAGCGAGCGGTCCCGCGGTCGGTGCCGGCGTCGGCGCCCGGGTCCTGCGGCCCGTCGTCCCCGGTGTCGTCGGTGCGGCCGCCGTCGGTGGCGCGGGCTGGAGCGGGAGCGTCGAGACGGGCGCGCTCGACGGTCGCCGCCTCGTCGGCCCGCAGGTCCGCGAGGAACTCGTACAGCGAGTCGAAGTCCTCGACACCCTCGCGGCGGAGGTAGCGGACGTACCGGAGCTTCGTGTGGAACTCCGACTCCACCTCGCGGGCCGGACGGTCGGTGGCCCGTCCGAGACGGTGGAACGCACGGGCGTGGGCCGTTCCCGCGAGGTCGCCGTCACTCGCACCCTCGCCGTCGACCGGCGCCGTCTCGGTCACGTCGCCGTCGTAGGCAAAGCGGAACCGGCCGTCGGGCGCGCGACGCAGAATCGTGTTCCAGTACACGGTCGTGTCGTCCTTGCGGATGGTGCCGCTGTCGCCGTCGGGGTCGAGGCGACGGTACTCGGGTTCGGAGAGGAACTCGACGACGTGGCCGACGTAGCGCTCGCCGTCGACGTGTCTCGGAAAGACGACGAGGTCCAACTCCCGCAACAGGTAGGCGGGCAGGCCCTGCTCCACGACGCGGTTCACGAGCGTCTCCACGTCGTCGGCGTGAGTGGTGCCGATCAGGCCGTGGCCCGTGTTCAGCGACTCGGCGAACGTCTGGAAGGAGGCAGGGGTGTTGATCTCGGCGATGACCTCCACGTCGGGATTGAGGTAGTTGCACTCGGTCATCAGGTCCGCCATCGAGACGCGCTTGTGCTCGTTCTCGTGGTCCCGCGTGGTGAGCGAGACACCGGTCTCGTGGGGGAGGCGCACTTCCCGGGATCCCTCGTCGATGCTGATCGGTCGGTCGCCGTACGGGACAAAGGGCATGTGGGCGTTCCACATTCAGAAACTACTAGTAGTCACACTGAACGTGAGAACCGC
>CAZQHW010000167.1:0-5649 GCA_964593395.1 uncultured Halobacteriales archaeon | reverse complement strand
CAGAATCCGGAGGATTCTGGTGACGACGCAAGCACCGAGCGAACAGGGTGAGCGAGGCGCACAGCGAGTGAGGCACCCGCAGCGGGGCGGGGGCTTTCTGAGTGGTCCCATCGGTCGATCTGTCGTCTGAGAGTACCGGAACAGGAGAGTTCTGGATCCACTCGTCACCGAAGACGACTTCTGAGAGCACCCGAGACCCAACGAGTTTTCACGCCACCCGACACACGACGAGGCGATGGACCACCGGTACCGCGTCGTGGACGGACTCGAACTGCACACCGTCGAGCGGGGCGACCCGGCGGCCCCACCCGTGCTGTGCCTGCACGGACTCTCGCGGGTGGCGCGGGACTTCGACCCGCTCGCCGAGGCGCTCGCCGACGAGTACCGCGTCGTCGCGATGGACCTGCCGGGGCGGGGCGAGAGCGAGTGGACCGACGACCCGGAGCGCTACCGCGTGGCTGCGATGTCGGAGTTGGTCGCCACGTACTGTCGGAACCGCGAGTTGGGCACGGACGGACTCCGGGTCGTCGGCACCTCGCTGGGCGGGCGGATAGGCCTGCACCTCGCCGGGGACCACCTGGAGGAGCGGGTGAGCCACCTCGTGCTGAACGACGCCTACCCGGAGCCAACCGCCGAACGACTGGCGGACCGAGCGGACAACGGGGACGACAGGGACGACGGGGACGACGGCCTTGACCGCATTCTGGAGTACCTGACGAACCCGCCGACGTTCGACCGTTTCTCGGAGTTCGAGGCGTACGTCCGGGAGACGTACGACGTGATGACCGAGCAGACGGACGCGGAGTGGCGGCGGATGGCCCGGACCTGGGCGCGGCGAACGGCCGACGGCCGAGTCACGCCGAACTACGACACCCGCGTCGTCGAACCCGTGTTCGCGGAGGCCGAGGAGATAGACGAGCGACCGATGTGGCGCGCGGCGCCCTGCGAGGCGATGGTCGTCCACGCCGAGGCGTCGGACGTACTCTCGACGGCGACGCTGTCGCGGATGCTCAACGCCCGCGACGCCCGCTCGCTCGTCGTGCCGGGCGGCCACCCGCCGCCGCTGAACGTTCCCGACCAGGTCGACCCCGTGCGAGCGTTTCTCGGAGAGTGAGTCGAACGAGGTCACCGACCGCGCGGCTCAGATGATGTTCGACCCGATGGCGACCATGTAGAGAATGACGAAGGCCGCCCAGGTGAGCCCGATCGCGACGACGGCCTTGAGGTGGTAGACGAACAGGTCGTCCACCTCGGCCTCGTCGGCCTCCTCGTAGGCGGCGCGCTCCTCGTCGGTGCACGCCTCGCGGTGGACCTCGCCGACGTGCAGGGTACGGGCACGACTGTCCTCGAACGGCCGCCCACAGTACGGACACTCCGCGACCGGGTCCTCGCGGTCCTCGGGGACGCGACTCTCCTCGGGGGTGAGTCGCCACCAGTCGTCGGGCGTCGCCGTGGCGTCGTCCGTGCGTGTCACTGGTGTCGTCCGAGTGGCGGGAGCACTGTCGCGGTCCGGGTCCGGGTCCGGGTCCGAGTCGGCGGTGTCGCTCATGGGAGGAGTCCGAGGTTCGTGGGCTGGACGTACGGTCGGGCGATGATCCACATGCTGACGCTGGTGTAGAAGATCATCACGACCGCGTAGGGATACTGGCTTCGGATCGGCCGCAGGCGGCCGGGGAATATCTCGAAGGCGATCGCGTGGGCGACCCAGATGGCGAGAACGTGCCCGAGAACGACGAACCCGAGTCGCAGCGGGCCGAACCACCCCGGCAGGACGGCGACCTGCGGGTCGGCGACCGGCGACAGCGGGGTGGCGAGCGCCGCCGCCAGCGCGGGCGACAGCGTGAGAAAGTACCCCAGAAAGTGCGCGAGGTGGTAGCCGGCGGCGATCGGCAACAGCGAGGGCGCAAAGCGACGGGCGAGCGCGGCGGGTCGGGCAAAGGAGTCCGCCGCCTCGGGCGAGCGCCGTGAGGCGGCCAGGTACGCCCAGTAGAACAGGCCGTACCCCGCGACGAGGGCGAGCACGTACAGCGGCAACCCGGGCACGCCCGCCCCGTCGAGCCACCCGAGGACGGCGTTCCACTCCGGCGTGGTCACCAGGCCGTCGAAGGTGGTCACCCACAACAGGCCGACGACGAACGGCGTCTCGTCGTGCGCCGTGTCGGGCGCGTCGGTCGTCGCCACCCCACTCGGCTTCGGCCTGTCGTCCGCTCTGGCCGTGCCGTCGTGGTCCGGGGCATCGGTCAGCGCCGCGCCGGGGAGCCGGAACTCGACGCCGTCGTCGGTCCACTGCACCGGCGCGACGCGACCGAAGGTGCGAAAGGCCCGTGCGATGGGGTCGACCCGGTCGAACCACCCCTCGTACCGCGTCGCGCCGGCGAGGGTCGCGACGGTGTAGCCGAACACGACGCCGGCCAGCAGGCGCGGGTCGCTCGCGACCGGACTGACCACCTCCACCCAGACGAGTGCGAGCAGGCCGGCGACGCTTGGCCAGACGCCGTACCTGTCGGGGATCGGGCGGCGTTCGCGGGCGGGACCCAGGTCGGCGAGGGTGCGCCAGGGGTTCAGCGCGGGCCAGGTGTTCCCGACGACGTAGACGCTCATCGTGTAGCCGGCCCACCACCCCGCCCACACCAGGAGAATGGCGAGGTTGGTGGTGCGGTCGAGCGGGCCCACGACCCCACTGACGAGAACGGCCACGAGACCGGCGACGCCGACCGCCCGCCCGACGACGAGGGCGGCCCGGCCCAGCGCGGCCGTCGACGGGAGACGGGCGCCCGTGGCGTTCACCCGGCGGATGGCGTGGTGGTCGGTCATGAACGTCGCGAACAGAAAGGAGACGCCGACGATCCCCCCGCCGGTCATCGCGACAAGCCACAGCGGGATCGCCCCGCCGGCGTCGGTGCCGCCGAGGTTGCCGGCGTGGGCGGCGACCGGCCGCGCCAGGAGCGCCGCCGTCGCCCCAACGACGGCGGCCCGGACGAGGACGCTCCGCGAGCGGGGACTCATCGGGCGGGCTTACCACTCGGCGGGCTTTTCGGTTTGGGTTCCGGGGCTGACACGGTGGGTCCGGCGTCGTTCGGTGCGGACCGCGGTGGTTTTCCCCGTCGGCGTCGAACTCCAGGCGAGCGAGATGGACGGCGACCGGATGCTGAACCTCGCCGGCGGAGCGTTGCTCGTGTTCGTTCTCGGCACGCTCGTGCTGGTCGGGGTCCTCGTGGCGACGGGCGTGCCCACCGACAGCACCGGCGACGCCGCGGCCGCGAACTGGAGCGTCGAGCGTGTCAACGACACCCACGTCCGGGTCGAACACGCCGGCGGACCGCCGGTGCAGGCCAGCGAGGTGGCCGTGAGTGTCGACACGAACGAGCGCCGCACCGGGTGGTCCGGGCGAGTCGTACAGGGAGAGTCGGCGACCGTTCGAGCGGGACCGGAGGCGGTCGTCAGGGTCGTACTCGGCGAGGGCGACAATCGCGAGGTGCTGTTGCAGGAGCGGGTGTGACCACACCTGTCCCCCGGTTACTCGCTGGGTTTATATCGTGGCGCACGTTTTGAACTGCATGGCCAACTGTCCCCTCGCCGACGAGTGTCCGTCCTTTTCCGAGCGTATCGAGGGCATGGGGTGCCAGCACTACGGCGACAGGGGTGGAAAGGAGTGGTGCAACCACTACAGTCAGCCCATCGACGACCTCAAGACCCAACCGGTGAAGCGGGGCGAGAAACTGGTGGTCACGGTGGACGACATCCACGAGAGCGGCGCCGGCGTCGGTCGCACCGAGGACGGGTTCATCGTCCTCGTCGACGGCGTCCTGCCGGAGGCCCGCGCGAAGGTGGAGATCACCCGGGTGCACTCGAACCACGCGACGGCCGAACCCGTCGAGCGACTGCCACTCGTCGAGGAGGAAAACGACGAGGACCCCGTCGAGACCAGAGACGACGACGAGGACGACGGCCCACGGATGGGGTCACGGGACAACTTCTGGGGCTCGTAGTGACGCCGCCGAGAGGTCCACCCTCGCCGGCGGCGTGGACAAGTCTAAGCGGACGGGGTTCCTAACCGACGTATGGGCCTGTTGGACGGCATTCGGGAACTCCTGGGCACCCGGGCCGAGACCGACGCCACGAGCGATGCGGACCCGGAGGACCTGTTCGGGATGAGCACGGCCTACCTGACGATGGGGGCGGACCTGGGGTACGACCCCGTGCAGGAGGCGGCGCTGTGTTTCTCCGGCGTCGACTCGACGGACTTCGAGGACGCCGTCGAGGAGGTGATGAACATTCTCGAGGCGAGCGAACGCGACCTTGGCATCGAGTCCGAACTCACCGAGGACAGTCACGGCTACCAGTGGGTCGTGCTTCGGGACATCGACTTCGAGAACCTCGTGACGAGTACGCACTTCGCCGCGGACACGTTCATCGAACACGAGTTCGGCAGTCGCCTGTTGGCGGCGGTGTACGGCTTCGAGAAGGGCGACAGTCGCACGTACTGGATCTACTCCTTCCGCCGGGGGTCGTACTACCCCTTTGCCCCTGCCGACCCCCGCAACCGGGAGCGCGACCGCAACGCCGAGTTCAAACTCGAGAGCGTTCTCGACGGCGAACTCGGCATCGAGTCCGACCGCGAGTACTGGTACCCCCTGTGGCCCTCCGCGCCCGGCAAACACCCCTGGGAGTGACGGCTAGAGTTTATTTTCTAACTGTTGTTGGTGGGCACGGTGGTTCTGGTGGGGTACACCCTCGCGTTCGGGACGAACGCGGTCGTGTCGCTGGGTCTGTCCCGGCAGGTCGCCGCGACGACCGTGACCGTCACCGTCGTCGTCGCCGCCAGTTTGCATGGACTGTACTGGTTCGCCACCCGAGTGATCGACTGGTAACTGTGGGTCCGACCCGCAGGTGTCGCCCCGACTGGCGCCATCTAATCAAAACCTTCCGACATCGGATCGCGACCACCCACTCCCGTACCACGGTTTCACTTTCACGTGGCTGTTAACGAGGCTTTATGTGGGAGGCCGCACGATCCGAATCTATGGCAGCAGAATCAGACCTGCAGTCGCTGCCGGGCGTCGGCCCGGCTACGGCGGACAAGTTGACAGATGCGGGCTTTGACTCGTTCCAGGGTCTCGCGGTTGCGAGCCCGGGTGAACTGTCGAACACGGCCGACATCGGCGAGTCGACCGCGAACGACATCATCCAGGCGGCCCGCGACGCCGCCGACGTCGGTGGCTTCGAGAGCGGCGCCGCGGTGATGGAGCGGCGCGAGGAGATCGGCAAGCTCTCCTGGGGCGTCGACGAGGTCGACGAGCTACTCGGTGGCGGCGTCGAGACCCAGTCTATCACCGAGGTGTACGGCGAGTTCGGTTCCGGAAAGTCCCAGATCACACACCAACTGTCGGTGAACGTCCAGTTGCCACGGGAACACGGCGGACTGCACGGCGCGGCCATGTTCATCGACAGCGAGGACACGTTCCGGCCGGAGCGCATCGACGACATGGTGCGGGGCCTGCCGGACGAGGCCATCGCGGCGACGATGGAGGACCGCGGCATCGAGGGCGAGCCGGGCGACGAGGACGCGATGGAGACGCTCATCGAGGACTTTCTCGACAAGATCCACGTCGCAAAGGCGTTCAACTCGAACCACCAGATCCTGCTGGC
>CAZQHW010000166.1:0-5723 GCA_964593395.1 uncultured Halobacteriales archaeon | reverse complement strand
GTTCGACACGGATGAGAAGCGAAACCGAGTCGCTCGGGCGGCGGGCGTTCCTGCGTGTGACCGGCGCGGCGGGTGGGTCACTGGCGGTCGGGTCTGTCGCCGGGGTCGCGACGGCCAGCGAGTGCGGTCACTCGACGACGGTGACCGGTGTCCGTACGCGTCTGACGACGCTCTCGGCGACGCTGCCCAGCAGCACGCGGGAGACGCCAGTCCGGCCGTGACTGCCGATCACCACGTGGTCGACCTCGTCGCGCTCGGCGACGGCCGCGATCTTCTCGGCGGGGTCGCCGAGAACGCGCTCCACGCGAAAGGAGACCTCGTCCGACGTGAGCAGGTCTCGCACGTCCTCGGACAGCACGCCGTCGCCGGACTCGTCGTCCCCGAGGGCGTCCTGTGCCAGTTCGATGCCGGCCTCGATCGAGTTGTCGGCCGCCTCCGTCACCCGCAGTAACACGAGTTCCTCGTCCGCGTGCTCCCTGGCGGCGTACTCGACCGCCTCGACCGCTGGTTCGGACCCGTCGTACGCGACGAGCACTGTCATACCTTCGACTGCGACCGGAGCCATATTAAACTTCGACGCGACCCGGCTTGACAGGCCTCGTGGAGCCTCCAGATGGCGACCGGCCCCGTCAGACGCCGGGGGTTGGCCTCGCGACGAACCGCCGGAGTGATGATCGTCCGCCCCGCCGGTGACGACGTGGACCTCCCGGAGGGCTGGACGGCCGAGACGGTCACCGTCGACGGCGTCGACCTGCAGTGCTACCGCGGCGGCGAGGGGCCGCCGCTCGTGGCCGCCCACGGCTTCTACGGCAACGGACGCTGCTGGCTCCCCCTGGCGACAGACCTCACCGACGAGTACGAGGTCGTCACCTACGACGCCCGGGGCCACGGCCGCTCGGACGCCCCGGAGACCGGCTACCACGTTCGCGACCGGGTGGCCGACCTCGCGGGCGTCGTCGACGGACTCGGCCTCGACGACCCCGTGTTGCTCGGGCACTCGATGGGTGCGGCGACGGCCGCCTGGACCGCCGCCGAGCGTGACTTTCCACGGGCCGCCGTTCTGGAGGACCCCGTCGGCGTCCACACCAGCGACCCGGACATGGGCGCCGAGAGGCGAGCCACGGCGACGCGCGAGCGGCTTCGGGCGGTCGAGGGCCGGTCGGTCGAGAGACTGATCGAGACGGAGTACGACGACTACGACCCGGCCTGGGCACGGCGGCTGGCGGTCGCCGCAACCGAGTGCCGCCCGCGAATCGCGGAGTACGCCCGCGAGGGGTACCCGGAGCCGCTTCGTGCGGTGTTCGAGCGGATCGACTGCCCGACGCTCGTACTGCGGTCGGACGCCGGTCACGACCGTCGGGTCCGGGATCTCGGGGCCGCCGAGAGCCTCGCCGACGGCCGACTCGTCCACGTCCACGACGCCGGACACTACGTGTTCCACGACCAACCCGGGGCCGCACGCGCCGAACTGCGGGCCTTTCTGGCGCGACTGTGACCACCGCCGTCACCCGACGCGCTCGACGACGATCCGACCCTCCGGAGCGACGCGATCCGCCAGCGCCGGCCCAGCCTCGCGCAGGTACGTCTCCACGGCGTCGTGCTGGTGACCGTGTGTCGCCTCGATCCGGTCGACGGCGAGCGGCCGGAACCCGTCGGCGTGGAACACGATGCTCGGCGCCGCGACGGTGTACGACCGGTCGTCCGCGAGCGGGTCGCCGCCGACACTGGCGGCGTGCAGCGTCCACTCCCCGCCCGGGCCGTGGCGGTAGGTGACCGTCGCACCGCTGAAGTGGGCGTCGACCGCGTCGCCGTCGGTCACGGTCGGGCAGTCCGAGAGGAGCCGACGTAGTTCGGCACCGGAGAGCGTCGTCGAGTGGACCTCGTTGTCGAACGGCGCCAGCGAGCGACAGTCCCCGACCGTGACCGTCCCCGACAGTGGCGGGCCGGCACGGAGCAGTCCGACGTCGAACAGCGCCACGTCCGCCTGTGCCGCCGCCCGGAAGGCGTCCGCGACGAGGTTGCCGACACCGGACTCCGGGCGCAGGGCCTCACCCTCGCGGGGTATCGACCCGTCGAGTGTCGTCACCGGTTCGTCGACTCCCGTACCCGCCCGCAGGTCGCGCGCCGTCTCGACCGCGGCGGGAGCCGTCGGACTCTCGCCGGGCGACCGCGTGGTCACGCTGACCCCCTGGTCGAGGCCGACCGTCAGCAGGTGCTCGCCCCGCGGACGGGGACGAGCGACCGGGGTCCCGCCGACGCGGTCGACGTGGTGGTCGTGGACGTGCCCGCCGAGCACGCAGTCCACGTCGCAGTCGCGGGCGATCCGCTCGTCGGCGTGTCCACAGTGGGAGACGACCACGCGGCGGTCGGCGTCGACCCCGGCGAACGCGTCCCGAACCGCCGGGACGACGGGGTCGGCGGCCAGTCGACCGGTGTCGACTGGGTGGTCCGCCACCGACGGCGTGGTCACGCCGGTCAGCGCCACGTCGAGTCCGTCGACGCGGTGCCGCGTCACCCGCGTCACACCCGGAGAGGCGGCGAGAGGGGTGTCGTCGACCGCGAGGTTCGCCGAGAGGTAGGTCGCGGGACTCGCCTCGACGACCGACAGCAGGGCGTCGACGCCGTGGTCGAGGTCGTGGTTGCCGACGGTCGCGATGTCGGTCCCCAGGGTCTCGTGCACCCGGGGGACGTGGCCGCCGTCGGTCTCCCCACCGAGCAGCGAGGGGGCGAGCGTGTCGCCCGCGTCGGTCAGGAGCGTGCCCTCGCCGGCGTGGCGGTCGACCAGGCCGGCGAACCGCCCCAGGCGCTCGGCGTCGTCGACGGCATTCTCCAAGTCGGCGTAGTGACAGAGCCCCGCCACCTCAGTCGTCGTCGCCTGGCTCCGGCGCGGCGCCCTCGCTTTCCCCGTCTTCCACCCGCTCGCCGTCGTCCTCCGTCTGGGCCGTCTCGTCGCTCTCGTCCTGGTTCACCGGCGAGGAGGGGTGGTAGTCGGTGTCGTACTCGCCCGGTCGGTCGTCGGCGCGGTCGGGGTTGATCCGGCCGGCGAGTAGCATGAAGTCGACGAGGGTGAGCGCGAGCGCCGCCTCGACGACCGGCACCGCTCGCGGCGGCAACACCGGGTCGTGCCGGCCGATCACCTGCACGGTCTTTTGCTCGTCCGTCTCCCAGTCCACCGTCTCCTGTTCTTTCGGGATCGAGGTGGGCGCGTGCCAGGTGGACTCGCCGTAGATCGGCTGGCCCGTGGTGATCCCGCCCTGGAGACCGCCGTGGTCGTTGCCCTCGGGAACGGGGTCGCCGTTCTCGTCGAAGGTCCAGTCCTCGTTGCGCTCGGAGCCAGTCGTGGTGCGTGCCTCGGTGCCGAGACCGAACTGGAACGAGGTGGTCGCCGGGATCGCGAACATCGCCTGGCCCAGGCGGGCGGGCACCGAGTCGAAGCGGGGCGCGCCGAGGCCGCGAGGCACACCGCGAGCCTCGAAGTAGACGGAGCCGCCGATGGAGTCGCCGGCCTGTTGGTACTCGTCGATGTGCTCGCGCATCCGTTCGGCGGTCGGGGGGTGGGCACAGCGCACCTCGTTGTCCTCGCGGTTGTCCCGTATCGTCTCGAAGTCGAGATCGGGCGCGCGGATGTCGTCGATCTGCTTGACGTGGGCGGCGACCTCGACGCCCTCCTGGGCGAGCAGTTTCTTTGCGATCGCGCCCGCGGCGACCCAGTTCACCGTCTCGCGGGCGGAAGAACGGCCGCCACCGCCCCAGTTGCGCGTGCCGAACTTCGCCGAGTACGTGAAGTCACCGTGCGAGGGCCGGGGCGCGGTGACAAAGGGCTCGTACTTCGAGGAGCGGGCGTCCTTGTTCTCGATGACCATCCCGATCGGCGTGCCCGTCGTGTAGCCGTCCTGCAGGCCGGACTCGATCGTCACGTGGTCCGGCTCCCCGCGGCTGGTGGTTATCATCGACTGGCCGGGCCTGCGGCGGTCGAGTTCGGCCTGAACGTCCTCGCGCTCCAGTTCGAGTCCGGCGGGACACCCCGAGACGGTGACACCCATCGCCGGTCCGTGACTCTCCCCGAACGTCGTCACCTGGAACAGTCGTCCGAAACTGTTGCCGTTCATTACCCACACCAAACACGGCGGGCCTATATGACTTTCAACCACCGTCGACACGGCGCCGCCCGGTCAGGGGCAGTCCCGCGTCAGTTCGACCCTGGTGTCCTCGCCGGTACCCTCGATCGCGACTCGCTCACAGTCCTCGAACTCGAGCGTCGCGGACTCGCCTGGCGCCAGGTTCTCGACGGTCCGCGTCGTCCCGTTGGCAGTCGTCGTGACCGTCCCCAGGGTCACGGGAAAGCGGTTGACGACTGTAACCGTGACGTCGCCGGTCGTGTTCTCGGCCACGTCGACGCCGAGATACGCGCGGTCGTCGGCAACGACGGCGACACTCAGGCCGCGGTCGGCGGTCACGGTGCTGAACCCGCCGGTGGCGGGGACAGCGGCGAGAAGCCCGAGCACCGCCAGTACGAGCGTCGCTCGTCGGAACATCAGTTCTCGTCGTCAGCGTCGTGGTCCACCTCCGGCGGTGTCTCGCCGCTCCCGAGACGCATCCGGTAGCGGGTGTCGTACTGGAAAGCGAGCGAGGAGGTGCCAAAGACCGCGAGCAGGAACGCGGCCCAGCCCATCTCGGGCAGGTCGACCACCCCGAGCCAGCCGAGTCCGACGGCGGCCGCACAGACCGCCGTCAACAGCGGGAAGTACACCCCCCACGGCAACTCCTCGCTGGTCGGCTCCAGGTAGATGTCGAACGCCTCGGCCTCCGTGCTCAGTTCGAGCACCTTGTCGCGCTCGTCGAAGTCGACGACGCCCGTCTTGTCCATCTTCGGGGCGTGGTGCTGGTACAGCGTGGTCCGCACCGACCGCCGCTGGTTGTACGACAGTTGCTCCGGCGTGGTGTCGTGCTCCCAGGCGGCGACCTGCTCGGCGAGGTCCGAGAGGTCGGCCCGCCCGTTCTCGGCGTTTTTCAACAGGTGCAACACGTGTCGGCGTCGTCGGTTGCTCAGTATCTCGAAGACGTCGTCGCGTGATACGGTCGACTCACCCCCGTCGTCGCTCGACACGGTCGACTCACCCCCGTCGTCGAGTACGGCGTCGACGTCGCCCCCGTCACCGTCTGTCGACTCTGTCCCCCCATCATCTAGACGCTGCGTTGTTTTCACGTCAATCTACAATAACCTTCTTATCCAATAACATTTTCGCCCGTCATTCGATCCGGGGGCCTCGCCTCTGTGAACTTTCGGTTTCGGCCGACGATGTACTACGCTCTCCAGTGCCGTTGGTACAGTAAGGGCCTCGAAACGAACGTTAACGTGACCGGTACCGATCACAGTCAACGTGATCCGGTCTCGCAGACGATGGTTGTTGTCGGAGGCCGGTCTCGACAGCGAGCGATTGTGGTGGTCCTCACGGTCCGTAGACGATCGTTTCGGCGAAACCTGTCCTCGATAAGCGGTGTCTGTCAGTGTGGAGCGTGCTCAGTAGACGACGACTGTGGCTGGCAGCGTCGCCCGCAGCGACCGTCTGTGTTCGGGCAGTCACGGTCTGTGGTTTCCGCAAGAACCCACTGCCGTCACCGCATTCGGCGTGTATCAATAAGGGATGGGGTTGTGGTGATGAGTGGAGTCCAACAATGAAACGGCGCAAGCTACTCGCGGGACTCGGATCGCTCGCCGCCGG
>CAZQHW010000165.1:0-5729 GCA_964593395.1 uncultured Halobacteriales archaeon | reverse complement strand
CCCAGTCGCGGAAGGCGCCCTCGGTGAACTTCATGATGTTGCCCTTGTGGACCAGGGTGACCGAGTCGCGGTCGCGCTCGACCGCGTAGTCGATGGCTCGCCGGACCAGTCGTTTGGTGCCGAACTCGGAGATGGGCTTGACCCCGATCCCGACGGGGCCGTCGTGAAAGTTCTCCGCAAAGCCCATTTCGGAGACGAACTCCTGCACCCGCTCTGCGCCCTCGGTGCCGGCCTCCCACTCGATGCCGGCGTACACGTCCTCGGTGTTCTCCCGGAACGACACCATGTCCATCTCCTCGGGCGCTTTCATCGGCGAGGGCACGCCCTCCAGATGGTAGGTGGGGCGGACGTTGGCGTAGAGGTCGAGTGTCTGCCGCAGGGCGACGTTGAGCGAGCGGAAACCGGCGCCGACCGGCGTCGTCAGCGGCCCCTTTATACCGACGTTGAACTCACGGATCGCCTCGACCGTCTCCCCGGGGAGATTCTCGTCGTAGCGCTCTCGAGCACTCTCGCCGGCGTAGACACGCATCCACTCGATCGAGCGGCCTGTCTCCGTGGCGGCCGCCTGCAGTACGCGTTTCGCGGCGGGCGCGACGTCAGTGCCGATGCCGTCGCCGTGGATCACGGGGACGATCGGGTCCGCTGGCACGGCGAGTTCGCCGGTGTCCTCGTCGACGACGTCGACGCGAGAGCCGTCCGGAACGTCAGTCCTGTCGTAGGCCATGCCCCCGCGTTGGGCGGAGCCGCCCATATGTGCTGTCATCGCGGGAGGCGACCGGCGGGAGAGTTATACCGGTGCGAGCGAACCGAGGTGTATGCAGGTGTTGGTACACGGCGGCGCCGGCGGGACGCCGGACGAGCCCGAGCGACGGCAGTCGGTCGTCGACGAGGCCGCCGAGGACGGCGCGGGCGAGACCGACCCGCTGTCGGCGGTCGAGACGGCGGTGCGACGCCTGGAGTCGAACCCGCGGTTCAACGCCGGCGTCGGGTCGGCGGTCCAGAGCGACGGGAAGATACGCACCGACGCGAGCGTGATGACCAGCGACCGCGAGGCCGGCGCCGCCTGCGCGATGGAGGGCGTCGAACACGCCGTCAGCGCCGCCCGCGTGGTGCTTGAGGAGACGCCCCACGTTCTCGTGACCGGCCCGCAGGCGACCGTTCTCGCAAAGGACTACGGGGTCCAGACCGAGCAGAACCTCTGGACGGAGCGCACCCGCGAGCGCTGGGGGTCCGTCGACCACCCGCGGGGGTCGAGTCCACGGGCCCACCTCCGGTGGGTGAACGAGCGGTTCGCCGGCAGGGACGACGAGGACGAGGACGACGCGGGCAATCCCGCCACCGAGGAGGACACCGGACTCGGCGGCGACCTCCACGACCACGACACCGTCGGGGCGGTCGCCCGGGACGGCGACCGGTTCGCGGGGGCCACCTCCACGGGAGGGCGGTGGTTCGCGCTCGCCGGGCGGGTCGGCGACGTGCCACAGGTCGGCGCCGGCGTCTACTGCAGCGAGGCGGGCGCGGCGAGTGCGACCGGCGCGGGCGAGCAGATCGCCCAGGCGAGTCTCACCCGCCGGGCGGTCGGCTACCTGGAGGCGGGCCACGGCGCCTCCACGGCGGCCCGGTTCGCCGTCAACGAGTTCGAGAGCCAGGCGCCCGACGCGAACGTCGGGATCATCCTGGCCGGCGAGGCGGAGGTCGGCAGCGCGTACAACAGCGAGGGGATGCAGACCGCCACGGCGCAGCGCTGACCGGGCGAGCACCGTTCGCGGCGATCACGTGGGACACGGAACCCTCATTGTGCGCCCGCGGCAAGCGGGGGCATGGCAGACGCCGAGGTCGACCTCGACGGCGAGCAGTACGAGAAGCACCGCGAGGCCGGCGAGATTCTCGCGCAGGTCCGCGAGGCGGCCGCCGAGCGCTGTGAGGTCGGCACGAGTTACCTCGAGTTGAGCGAGTGGGCCGAGAACCGCATCCGCGAGTTGGGCGGCGAACCCGCCTTCCCGGTGAACGTAAGCGTCGACGAGGAGGCGGCCCACGGCGCCGCCGGACCCGAGGACGACCGTACCGTCGGTGAGGAGGTCGTCAAACTGGACGTCGGCGTCCACGTCGACGGCTGGCTGGCGGACACCGCCATCACGGTGGACCTGCGAGGCGAACCCGACCTCGTCGAGGCGAGCGAGGCGGCCCTGGAGGCCGCACTCGACACGGTAGAGGCCGGCGTCGATGCCGGCGAGGTCGGCGCCGTCATCGAGGAGACGATCGACGGCTACGGGTTCAACCCCGTCGTCAACCTCTCGGGGCACGGGCTTGGCCGGTGGGAGCAACACACGGACCCGAACATCCCGAACCGCGCGGTCGAGCAGTCCGCCACCCTGGAACGCGGCGACGTGGTCGCGGTGGAGCCGTTCGCAACGACGGGGTCTGGAAAGGTCCGCGAGGGCGCCCAAGAGGAGATCTACGCCCTGGAGCAGGAACGGACGGTGCGTGACCGGGCCGCCCGGCAGGCCCTGGAGCAGATTACCGAGGACTTTCGCACGCTGCCGTTCGCGACGCGCTGGCTCGACGGTCCCCGCGCGGAGATGGCGCTGCGACGACTCGTCGCGAACGACATCGTCCACGGCTACCCGGTGCTGAAGGAGAACGACGGCGAGTTAGTGAGTCAAAAAGAACACACGATCATCGTCACCGACGACGGCTGCGAGGTCACCACGCGCTGATCAGGCGTCGTTCATCCGCTGACTCGAGCGCGTGCCACACCGCTGGCACTCGGCCACCCGGTACGGCTCCCGGGAGAACTGCGCGTTCTCGCTTTTCGTGCTCTCGGTCTTCATCTGGACGCTGACCTCGTGCAGCGTCTCGTTGTCGCAGTCGCCGCAGTACTCGGTCAACCCGTCTAGTGAGTCCCTGGTCGTTGCCATGTGCACTCACACCAACAACGGGGAGCATCATATAAGCGGACGTAGCTGTAGCCGAGTTTAGCCGGATTAAATCGCCAGACGAAACCAGGAAAATTCCGTTCATCTACGACGGCGATGAATCAAAAACGTCCGTTTTCATAGATGATAATACAGGTAGACGACGATGCCACTAGTGGCGTAGCTACTAGATATATAACAGATACGTTGTCCGACAGTTCGAGACGAGATCGGGGGCGCGTCCGGGCTGGGGTGAGTCGTACGTCGAGTGGCTTACATGTCGTTCATGCGCTGACTCGAGCGCGTCTCGCAGCGCTGGCACTCGGCCACCCGGTACGGCTCGCGGGAGAACTCCGCGTTCTCGCTTTTCGTGCTCTCGGTTCGCATCTGGACCGACACCTGGTGGAGCGTGTCGGTCTCGCAACTGTCGCAGTACTCGGTCAGTCCGTCGAAAGAATCCCTGGTCGTTGCCATACACCTGCGTACAACCCACACACATAAAGTCACTCCAGAGCGTTTTCGGGTTCTGAAAACAGTCCACCCCGTCGGACGGGTGTCCGGGCGTCGTCACGCGAAACCGTGTGGTAGAAAACATTTAACACCGACTGCGCCCGTTCGTACAGTGTGGAGGAAGACCGACCGATCGAGGAGGTCCTCGACACTATCGGGGACGGGAAGGCTCGTGACGTTCTCGCGGCCATCAGTGAGGAGCCCCGCT
Organism: uncultured Halobacteriales archaeon; assembly: GCA_964593395.1. Lineage (GTDB taxonomy): Archaea > Halobacteriota > Halobacteria > Halobacteriales > SW-7-71-33 > SW-7-71-33. Next base: position 2,096 of record CAZQHW010000165.1, on the reverse strand, counting down.
CAGCGAAGCAACTGGGCGAGGAGTTGGAGATGTCACTGCCGACCGTGTACCGTCGCGTCGAGATGCTCGAAGAGAACAACCTCGTCCGGTCGAGTACCTACGTCGCGGAGGACGGCAACCACTACGACGTGTACGAGTCGAACTTCGACAGTACGGTGATCCGGCTCGAGGACGACCAGTACGACGTCCGGATCTACCGCAAGGAGAACGTTCCCGACCGCTTTGCGAACCTCTGGGACGACCTGAGCAAGTAGTCGCCGCGGTTCGCGGCGAGGTGTGGATTTTTGTACACCCCCCGCCCATTCGGGGGTAGTGGCCGACCCTACACTCGCCGTGGCGCAGTCAGGCGTCGTCGACCTGTTGCTCGACAACTCCCAGCTCATTCTGGGGGCGACGCTGTCGTTGCTGCGGCTGGTGATGTTCGCGCTCGCGCTCGGACTGACGATCATCAGTTTCCAGGCGTACCGCCAGAAGCAAACCGAGCGACTCGAACTGGCGTTCATCGGGTTCGCGTTCATCAGCATGGGCACCGCGGTGATGGTGCTGTCCGCTCGCGCCGCCGAGGCCGGGCAGTTCGCGACGGTGATGAACATCGCCGAGACGATCCCCTTTATCGTCGGGTTCGGAACGCTGTACCGCTCGCTGTACAGTTGATTGCTCCGTGGCAGACCGGACCGCGTCACCGGGACGGACGACCGAGTCGGCGCCAACGAGAAACGTTCAACACCGTCGCCACCCAGAGGCCGGTATGTACGCCGTCGTTGGGTGTTCTGACTGCTCGGCGCTGTGGGTCGTCGCCGACGACCGCGAAACCACGCAGTGTCCCCGCTGTGGGGCGCGCCACCAGTTCGACCGCCTGCGGCAGTTCGTCGAGACGGCCGACGAGACCCACGCCCGCGAGGTGCGTGCCTCGATGCTGGCCGCCCGCCAGGACGAGAGCGACGCCTTCGCGAACGTCGACTCCTACGCCGACCTCGAGGAGCGCCTCGACGACGCCGGCGTCGACGACGCCGAGTACCTCCAGAGCGGCGGCGTCGACCCCGAGGCCGCCGCCGCGGCCGGCGAACGCGCCACCGAGGGCCGGGGCGACTCCCGCAGCCGCGACCAGGTCGTTCGAGACGCCCTCCGGAAGTTAGAGCGTCCCGACCGCGACGCCGTCCGTGAGTACGCCACGGATCGAGGCGTTCCCGGGAGCGCGACCGATGACCTCCTCGACCGTCTCCGGGAGCGCGGCGAACTGGTCGAGAGCAGCGGAGGGCTCCGCCTGCTGTGACCGACCGCGGAACGGAGGCAGGTGACGGACACTGGGACGACACCACAGCGAGCGATCCCGAACCGGACGGCGACGTCGAGTTCAGGGCGCCGCCGGGACGACCGCGCCCCGACCAGGGAATCGACCCCGTTGGCGCCGTCGTCGGCACGCTGGTCGCTGTGTCGGGGGCACTCTTTTTCTTGCAGTTACGGATCGACTTCCTCGTCGTCGGGCCCGTCGGCGTGCGGCCGGTCGTTCTCTCGGCGACCGCGCTCGCGCTGTCGATGCTCGTCGGCGGCGTGCTGTTCCTGTGGGCCGGGCGCCGGACGATGGCGCTGGGCCACGGCGGCACCGGCGTCGGGTGGGCGCTGTTGCTCGTCGGCACCTGGGCCGGCAGCGGCGTGGCGCTACTCCTGGGGACCGGCGTCGTCGGCGGCACCGCCGCCGCGCTCGTCTACGAACACCGGCGATCGTGAATCGGGGCGCTCGTCGTTTCCGTTCTCTCGACAGGTCCCCTGGGCGCTCTCGATCGCAGTGTGTGGTCCTCAGGAGCCCTCGGCGCGCTCTCTTGATCAGGTGTTCTCGATCCTCTTGAGAACACCTTCGAAGCCCTCGACGTGCTCGACGACTCTCGGTCGCTGTGGTCCTCGCTCGCTTCGCTCGCTGCGGTCCTTGCGTCCCGAGGAGTCGGCCGAGCACGCCTCGCCCTTCGATTCCGCCAGGGACAGCAGGTGATCCCCACACCTCCCCGCCCGGTCGCGGAAGTCGCTCGGACCCCTCACCAGCGGCTCGGGGTCCTCGCAGCGGGCGACCGGACGCTACCTGTCGGCGGATGGCGCGCGAG
>CAZQHW010000164.1:4415-5823 GCA_964593395.1 uncultured Halobacteriales archaeon | reverse complement strand
CGAACTACTCCCAACGCTCGCGCTCATCATCTCCGGTGTCCTCCTTAGCACCGGTCTCGTGGGCGCGTCGGCGTTCGTGGCGGCTCGCACCGGTATCGAACTCTCCGACGCTTCGGACATCGACCTGCGTCAGATGGGACGGTCGGGCGCGGTCGCGTTCACCCCGCTCGGCGTCGCCTTCTTCGGCGTCGCCGCTGGGTCGCTCGCGCTCACCGTCGTCCCGCTGGTCGTCAACGCGGCGTTCATCGCCAACCGCGTTCGCTCGCGGAAGGCTGACACCGGTCGGTTCCTCTGAGGACTGACCGCCTCTCCCGCGTTCTGCGGGGCTGACGACCGCTCTCTTTTCGCGTCCTGAGTTGGGTGATTTCCAGCGTGGGTGCCGTTCGTGGCTTGATGTAGGGCCACTACCGGCTTCTTCAGCGCCCAGTGCTCGCACCGTCCATGCCGGTGTCGCCAACCGGGGCTGGCGGCGACTCGATACCGAGGGCGTCGGCGACGCCCGTCGCCAGTTCGACGTACGACTCCCGCATCTCCGCTGGCGATGACGACCGCGGTTCGACGGCCGTCAACCACTGGTTCAGTCCGGCAGCCGCCTGGACCACGTCGGGGAGACTCGCCAGGGAGTGCCCCCGAGCCTCGTAGTAGTCGCTCGGGTTCATGTACCCGATGACCAACACCCGCCGGTCCACCTCGTCGGCCAACACCTCCAGGTCCTGCTTGAGTGCCGGAAACTGCTGTGCCGCCGTCGTGTGTTGTGTCGCGTAGAACACCCCCATCGCCGCGTCCACCTCGCTGGCGGCCTGCTGTGTGACCGCTCGCTCCTCCGGCGTCGTCCCGTGCAACAGCGGGAGCACGTCGGTTGGCGTCCCCGAGAGCGCGTCGTGAAACTGCCGTGTGCCGGTCGCACACCGCACCACGTTCTGCCGCCGCCGCTCCGGTTGCATCGACCCGTACACCGGGAAGTCCGTCGGCACGTGGTAATCCGGCTCGAACGCCGTCACCAACGCCTCTTCCTCGTCGGGGTGAATCTCCGCCAGCGTTTCGTCGTCCACCGTGGTCGTCGTCACGACCGTCGTTCGCTCCGGGAACAGCGTCGCCGCCGTCTCACCGTCCTCCAAAGCGCGACGCACGTGCGGCAGTCGTATCATCGCCGCCGGGGGTCGAACCGCCTCCAGAAACTGCCGGTGTGCGTGCTGGTACTCGACTCGCGGCACGGCTCCCTGCAACGGCGGGCCGTCGTCACTCATCGTCTCGTGGGTCCCATTTCGGGTGCTGGATGCGAATGCCGGTGCCGATGCCGGTGCTGGTTCCTGGCCCGTGGGACGGGGCGGTCCTCTGCAACCGTGGTCGTTCCGTACTCATGTTCCGGGGTCCTCGTCGGTCAACCCGAACCGGATGTCCGGCGGCA
>CAZQHW010000164.1:1618-4405 GCA_964593395.1 uncultured Halobacteriales archaeon | reverse complement strand
CCATCGTCCCCGCCGTCCGGTGTGGCTACCCGCCGTACCCGAGATACCTCGGCGTCCTGGGGGTCTGCCGCCGGCGCGACCACCGACTCCGCGTCGATGTCGAATGCATAGGCGGCTAACCCGGCGAAGTAGCGGGCGTCCATCAGCCGGTACTTGTGCCACGTGCCCGGTGCCGCCGCCAAGTCGGGCGCTTCGTCCGATGGAGCGTACGCCACCTCGTGCTGCCGACAGACCATGTCGAGTTGCGAACGAAGCGCCGCCGGCTTCTCAGTCAGTGGCACACGCCCTTCACCGACCGGGTCAGTATCGCCACCGACTTCATCCTCGTCCTCGCCCTCACCCTCCCCCTCACCCTCGACTTCGGACCCAGACTCGGCTTCCGCCCCACTGTCCCCGTCGCCCGTGCTGTCAGCCTGACCGCCGGCAACCTCCGCCGGTCCGGTGTCCATCGTCATTCGGTCGTCCAACGCCGCCAACTCCTCCGCCAACGCTTCTCGTGCCGCTCCGGCCTCGGTCAACTCTACCGCGTACGGATTCAACGACACCGTTCCCAGCCGAACCTCGGTCGTCCTGTCGTACAAGACGTATTCGTCGGCAGTGCCGCTGCCGTCTGTGCGTGTGTCTGTCATCGTGGGCTCACCGTGGTCGACAGCCGGCCTTTCGACGCCTGTCGGACTGTGCGTCGTTCAGGGTCCCACTTTGGGTTCTCGGTAGGGTGTGGGGGCGTGGGGGGTCGATAGGGCCTGGTGGCACGGGAGGTGTACGCTGTCACGTGTCGAACCGGAACGATGCACCGCTCTCTTCCAAAGCGTCGTTCAGTTCCTGTTTCATCGACGGGCTAATCTCGAAGGTCTGTCGGTACGCCTCCAGGAGTTCGGGATGGTAGTTCACCAACGAGTCCGCCACCTGGCTGGTATTTACTGAGCTGGCACCCAGCCCCGACGATGCCGCTCCGGGTGATTGCATCGTCTCGTGTAACTTCGCCACCGTTTCGTGGGCATTCGTCGCCGAGTACGTCGCTCCGATGGTGGCGTCAGCCGCCACGTCCGAGTTGTACTCGCGTTTCAACACCGCCTGCCGGTACCAGGCCTCGTTCGCTCGCTCCGCCAGTTGGGCCATCGCCGCTTCGTCACTTTCGGGCGCCTCCCCACCAAGCGCCGCATCCGGGTCCGTCGTTTCGATGTGCCACTCCCCGCCCGAATCAGCGTAGCCCGGCACCGACGATACCCCGCTGGCCGCACTCGTGCTGGTGATGTCTCCCGACCCCGAGAACGGCCCCCGTCCACCGTCGACCGTGATTGTCATCGATTCCCCGCTCCCACTACTCAACTCGTACTCGATGCTCCCCGTGAGCGACGATGTCGACTTGTCTTCGACTCGCCACACACGGTGGGCGTCGCCACCGGAAGACGCCGCTACGGGATTGTCGAAGCGGAGGTACCCGCCCTCGTCAACCGTCTCAGTCCACCACTGCGACCGCTCTCCCGACCCTGACGGCGGGGTCGCAAACGCCGACTCGTCTGGACCGGTCGCACTCGCTATCTGCTGGTCCACCTTCGGCTCCCACTGGTCACGACCGTACGCCGCCTCCGCACTGTACGAGGTCGTCGGCCCCTCAGTGACGTCTATCGCGTACCGCTCCTGCGGGGCCATTTGGCCCGAGTAACCCCAGTCGTACGATGGGACGTCCCCATTCCAGTCCTGCGAGAGCCTGTTGTCGGTTCCAGACAGGCCGTATGAGTTCAGTACCACGTGGCCCGTCTCGTGGGTGACCGTGTCCTCCGCGACCCGAGACGCAAACGGGAGTGACCCAAACGACGATTCCTCCAACACCATGCCCGTCCGGGGGGCCTCAAACGAGTGAATGTCCACGTTGGCGAACGCACGGGAGACGTCGTCGCCGACGTGTGACAGCGCTCCCGTCACCCGTTCGGCCAGGTCGTCGTACTTCGCGCTGCTCAACGACTCGGCGATGGTGTCCAACGCCTCGTCAGCCGCCGCATCACTGATTGGATGTGCGCCGTCCTCCGACCACGTGACGTTGGAGGTGCCGCCCCGCTCCACCCACTCGTCCAGCGCCCCTCGCACCTCCTCGTACGACGCCGTGTCGATGCCCACATCTGGAATCTCTCGCCGCTCACTGTCGAACACCTCGTAGGCGACGTTCGCAGTCATCAGGCCGTCATCCGTCGGAAACACCGGATGATGCGTCTCTTCGCCTTGCACCAGCAGTTCGTCTACGTTGCCATCGAGATCGTATTCGATTTCCTGGACCTCCGCACGGAATTCGTCCCCCCCGTCGACTTGGCTGAACACCACGACGTCCCCCTCCGAGAAGTCGTCCGCGTCGAGTCGCTCCCCGACGGGCATGTCCGACGCTTCTCGCCGCGCTTCGGCGTCCAGCGCCTCCTCTAACTGCCCCTCAAACTGCGCCTGGTAGGCTCCGTCGAGTCCGCCACCTCGGCTCGCGTTGCCCTGAGCGACGCTGTCGCCCGGCGGCGAGCCTCCCTTTCCTGTCGTCCGTTCCTCGCTCACGCGTTCGTCTCCGTTTCCGAATTCGACTCCGAGTCTCGGCTGGACGCCTGGTTCGACCGCGCGGTGCCCGCGACGCGATTGCTGTCCCGCTTCGCCTCGCTTTACCTCGCTTCTTTCGCCCGTCTGTCTTGGTGCCTGTGGACATCCCACTATTTGTCGCTGACTATATAAGAAGCTGGTGGTGAGGGTGTGTGGAGAACCTGTATGTGCTGTTTTCACACGGTAGAAGCCCTAATAGTGGCGTGTATTGCT
>CAZQHW010000164.1:0-1518 GCA_964593395.1 uncultured Halobacteriales archaeon | reverse complement strand
GTGTTAACCAACAATCTTCCAACTTGTAGGTTATCACAGCGCACGATACGGCCGAATCGGCGTCGACGGCAGGAACCCTACACTCCGACGCCGTTCCACAACCACTCCTCTGGTGGGACTCGCCGACACTTTCGCCGGTCCACCGACGGAACCTGACTCCGTCACTACGCCAGCAACACTCGCGCCTGCGGTGCCCGGTGAGTCCTCCCACCGGTAGCTTGGTGCCAGTGCTGGTGTGTCTCTCTCGTTACCCCCGTCTCATTATCGGGTCTGCATATAATGTATGTGTGGATTCTTCCAACGTGTACCCCCTCCCTCCCCCAGGATGTGCGGGTGGTCTGGGGACTGTCGTACCCGACAACCACCACCTGTTGCCCTCGTTCGTGATACGCCAATCACCCCTATAACACCCGTATATGGCCTCTATGTACTGTATTCGACCCAATCGTATCCCATCGTGTGCCTGTTCGTCTGGTAGATGTCGTTCTAGGCTGCTCCGAACGGTAGTCTACACACCGCTCTATCGACCGAACCACGGTACGAACGCCGTTACCGCGGGACGGGACGAGCCAGAAACAGCACGTAGAATCGTCTCTACTGGAGCTGAAAGACACAAAAAGAGGAAACGCCACTCACCTGCCTCTCTGAACCCTCATGTACCACCCGTGCGTCACGCTCCCCAGCCCTACGTCACGAACGGGGCCCCGTACGTCGAGCGCACCCCCCGGTACGTCACGGCCGACACACCGTTCGTCACGGGGCAGTCCGGGCCCGTGAACTACGGGGTGTGCAGGGGGGTGGCAGACGGGAGTCTCCGGTGAAATGGGTTCCATCAGATATCTGAATTTCTCCGAATCAGAGCCTCTTCGGCACGACTGGGTGGACAGAGAGACAGTAGGCCGACGCCAAGCATGACGGGACCCTGCTCCGCCCCCATGAGTGGAGCCGGACCATCCTCCGAAAACCCGACGAGTAGGCACCTCTACCGGGCGCTCCGGGCGAGAAAACGTTACCGGGGTTGGGGTACCTTCCCGACACTTCCGTACTCCCCGAAGAGCCTCTGAAGTTACGGAAATCCTGGAGAAGAGACTCTGCCGGGGCCGGCGGAACGGGTGCCGAACGGAGGGGGACTCCCGGGAGGGAACCCAGGGACGCCGGAATAGTGTCCAGGGACCACCCTTTGGAATACCTCTTCCGGCTGAAATCGGGGCGATTAGAGGCTCAAACCGGGCTTCAGGCAGAGGGACAGGTCGCTGGGGGTCGGGACCCAGCGGGGGCTCCAGTGGGTGCCCGGTGAAGCCCCTGGAACCAGGGGCCTGTACCGGGGCGAGGGCCCCCATCCGTGGAACAGAGTCCCGAGAGAGTTCCCGCCCACCACGGAGGTCGGAAGTTCGAGGAAACATGCTTGCGTGAGATTCAACCGCCGAACGTCGCGTTTGTGGGAGGGTACGTCGAACAATAGAACCCTGCGTCGAGCGGGGCGGGGGGGTACGTCTGCCGTTCTTTCTGACTTTAGCA
>CAZQHW010000163.1:0-5823 GCA_964593395.1 uncultured Halobacteriales archaeon | reverse complement strand
GGCGGGGACCCCGCGGACGGAGCCGCCGACGAGTCGGGGACGCCGGCGCCCGGGCAGGGTGGCAAGCGGGAGTCGCGACCGTCGCCGGCGGGTGAGGGCGACGACGGGGAGCACAACGACCTCACCGACTTCGTCCGGGAGGTGGTCACGAGCGTGGGGACGGTGCTGGTCGTCGGTGCCCTGCTGTTTGCCGCAAGCGGCGTGTGGCCGCCGCTGGTCGCCGTCGAGAGCGGGAGCATGGAGCCACACATGTCGAAGGGTGACCTGGTGTTCGTCGCCGAGAACGGCCGGTACGCCCCCGGCGACGCCGTCCGGGGGGTGGTCACCTTCCAGCAGGGTCAGCAAAACGGCTACTGGAGCTTCGGCAGTCACGGCAACGTCGTCGTCTTCCAGCCCGACGGACGGGCGCGAACGCCGGTGATCCACCGGGCCCGCATCTACGTCGAAGAAGGCGAAAACTGGGTCGAACGCGCCGACCCCGAGTACCTGGGCAACCAGCAGACCTGCGCGGAGAACGTCCACTGCCCCGCCGACCACGACGGGTTCATCACCAGGGGCGACAACAACCCGCGCTACGACCAGGTGGGGTCGACGGAGGCGAGTACGCTCTCGGACGTCGTCAAACCAGAGTGGATCCGCGGCAACGCGAAGGTCCGACTGCCGAAACTGGGCTGTATCCGCCTCGAACTGTCCGGTATCGGCTGTGAGTACCCGCTGGTCGGGTGAGCAAGGACGACGCGGAGTGACGAGTCACGAGAGTCGCAGAAATCAGTTGTCGAACCGCGCCTGGACAAACGGTTCGGCGTTCTCGACCTCGCCGAGTCGCGAGTCGCTTGTGAGTACGGTCTGTGTCTCCTCGACGGGCACCGACAGTGAGATCTCCTTTGTGCGCCCGTACCGGCCCTTCGAGACGACGACGGCGTTGACGATACCGAGCATGTCCAACTCGCTGATGAGGTCGGTCACCCGGCGCTGGGTGAGCACGTCGGCGTCGATCTCCTCACAGAGGCGCTTGTAGATGTTGTACACCTCGCCGGTGTTGATGTTGTGGACGTCGTTTTGCTCCAAGAGGAGAATAGCGAAAAGAACGAGTTTCGACTGTGTGGGCAGCGTACGGACGACCTCGACGACGCGGTCGAGTTCGATCTTGTCCTGTGCCTTGCGGACGTGAGCCTCGTCGACCACTTCGGACTGGTCGCGCTCGGCGAGTTCGCCGGCGGTCCGCAACAGGTCAAGCGCCCGGCGGGCGTCACCGTGTTCTTGGGCGGCGAAGGCGGCACACAGCGGGATCACGTCCTCGCTCAGGACGGCGTCCTGAAAGGCGACCTCGGAGCGGTGCTCGAGAATGTCCCGCAACTGGTTGGCGTCGTACGGCGGGAAGACGATCTCCTCCTCGCCCAGCGAGGACTTCACCCGGGGGTCCAGAAAGTCGGTGAACTTCAGGTCGTTCGAGATGCCGATGATGGAGACGCGAGAGTTCTCCAGTTGGGAGTTCATCCGCGAGAGGTTGTACAGCGTGTCGTCGCCGGACTTCTCGACGAGTTTGTCGATCTCGTCGAGCATGATGACGACGACGCGCTCGAAGTAGTCGACGGCGTCGAAGAACACGGAGTAGACGCGGTCGGTCGGCCACCCGGTCATCGGCACCTCCTCGAACTCCTCGCGGTCGGTCTCTAACTCCTGGATGCGGTTCTCGACGGCGTCGACCGTCTCGTACTCCCAGTCGGACCCGGCCAGCGCGGTCGGGGTCTCGCGAGCGCGGTCCCGCAGGTCCCGCAGGTCGGCCAGGCGCTCGCCGATCAGTTCGCGGTTTGACTCGATGAACTTGTTCGCCAGTTGAGCGAGTACGCGGTACTGGGTGTCGGTCACCTCGCAGTTGATGTACTCGACGTTGCAGGGCACCCGGTACTTCTCCGAGGTGCTCTCGAGTTCCTGGCTGACGAACTTCGCGCTGGCGGTCTTTCCCGTGCCGGTCTTTCCGTAGATGAGGATGTTCGACGGCGTCTCACCACGCAAGGCAGCGACGAGGATCGTCGCCATCTTGTTGATCTGGTCTTGCCTGTGTGGGAGTTCGTGTGGTGTGTACGACGGGCGGAGCACCTCCTTGTTCTCGAAGATGGGTTCGCCGCTGAGCAGGTCGTCGAACAACCCCTGTCGGTCCTCACCGTCGTCCTCCAGTACGTCGTCTAGGTCGACATCGAAGCTCCGTGACGGGTCAACGTCGACTGCACGACGCGGGTCCACCGGTGTGTCGTCGTCTGTCATTCGTATCAGTTGCCTCCGTTGTACGCCCCTTGTTTCGACTGGAAACGACACCCACCCCGACGGAATCCGGCGTTTTGGGACGAACCTCGGCCGCTCGCCGGACGAACCTGGCTGGACGCCTCCAGTTGATGCAGGTGAAAGGCTGGTGTTGCATGGGACATAAAACCTTCTCTCTGAGTTCCACCAGGAGAACCAAACGGTCGGAGTCTCCCGTGGACCCGACCAGCGGTCGGTGGTGTGTCCGGCCGAAAGCAGTCCACACCCCGGTCGAAACGGCAGGTCCAGGCGGAGTACGGTCACGGAAAATTGTGGGAACCGGGACACGCTGACCGGACCGGGGTCAGGGGGACCGACGTAGTGGGGGTGTGTCGTCGGTCCTCGTCTCCGAGCCCGGGAGGCTGCGTCTCACGGACAGTCGTGGAGGTGGTGTCGAAAGGAATCGGAGGGGTGTCAGGACGTTGGTGTGGTGGTGATGTCGGTCGTGGTGTGTTGGAACACGTTGGGGAACCCCCCCACCCCATCGTTTCGGGTGGAACAGTTTCTAGAGGGGGGGTGGGGGGGAGGGGGTCAACACGAGGTCTACTAGTAGCGAAAGATATATATAGAAATACACCGAGCTAGTCCGACTAGCGCGGTAACGTTTCTATTCCCTTCGATGGGAAACAGGTTATCTACGGTGAAGGTACGACAGTTCACGGCTCACGGCGTCTCGCTCCCGGAAACTGCATACTGACCCCCCTGTTTCGACTCCGGAAACACGTCACCGAGCGCACTGTCGCGCCAGACAGGTCACGAGACCTCCGTTCGGCGGTGGTGCCGGACGCCCGAGAGCCGTCTCTCACCGTAATCAGTTTAGATACACCGTCTCAGGGCTCCTACGCTGGCTTTAGCGGGATCGTCGGCGGCCCGACGAACCAGGAGTGTCACACACGAGACCGAACTCCCCCCTCCCACCCCCCTACCCCTCTCCAGCCGTTCCAGTTGAAACAAGGGGGTGGGGGGGTTCCCTGGCCGGGCGACCCGGTCCGCTGTTCCGTCACGGTCGTGTCTATAGTATTACAGTACACGACTATCGGAACGAGTGACACGACGAGTCCCGTCTCGACTGCCCTGATCCGGGTGGTTCTGTCGGGTTCCACCTGAAATGAGGGGGTGTCGGACAACCAAACGGCGAGCGTCACACCGTCTCCTTTGCACCCCTTTGTTTCGGGTGGAACAACGCTCCAAGCGGTGGTAACTGTCCGTCGGTGTCCGGGTCTTCGCGTTTTCGTCGTCAACGACGAGCTGGCACCGCGGCGAACGGAGCCACTGTCCGGTGGCGTGGTGTCTTGAGTCCGACGTCCTGACGCTCGTCGTTGTCCGGACACCGCCGTTGCCCTGCCGTGGCTCGCCCTGCCTGGCGCGTGGACAGCGTATGACACGTGCCCGATACGACAGCGTTCGGTGGGGAGGTTCGCCGAGACGTTCGTCACCCTGAACCACAAGACAGCGCCGGGAAACGACCGCGGCGAACGACGTGCGTCGAACATGTGTCTGACGTAGAACTAAGTGAGTACGACTGTTCGAGAGGCTGTACGCACCACTTCGAGTGCAGGAGCAAAAGGATGGGAATCTTCAAAGGCATCAGGGACAGCATCACTCGCGTTCGTGAGCGACTGTTCCGGGAGGACGAGCAGCGTCGGATCGGCATCTACGGCCCGCCGAACGCGGGGAAGACGACTCTAGCGAACCGGATCGCCCGGGACTGGACCGGCGACGCGGTCGGTCCGGAGAGCCAGATCCCCCACGAGACACGACGGGCACGTCGCAAGGAGAACGTCGAGATAGAGCGTGACGGCAACAGCGTCACGATCGATATCGTCGACACGCCAGGGGTGACCACGAAAGTGGACTACGAGGAGTTCCTGGAGTTCGACATGGAGGAGGACGACGCGGTGCGTCGGTCCCGCGAGGCCACCGAGGGTGTCGCGGAGGCGATGCACTGGCTCCGTGAGGACGTTGACGGCGTGGTCTACGTACTCGACAGCACGGAGGACCCGTTCACACAGGTGAACACGATGCTGGTCGGCATCATCGAGAGCCAGGACCTGCCCGTGTTGATCCTCGCGAACAAGATCGACCTCGAGGAGGCCAGTCCACAGCGCATCCGTAACGCCTTCCCGCAACACGAAACCGTCGAACTGTCGGCACTCGAAGGTGAGAACATGGACCGCGTGTACGACGGTATAGCGGAGAAGTTCGGGTGATACCGATGCCGGCCGCAAAACCACCCGACGGCGACGACGGCGTCCAGGTCGATCTCATCGGTGCGGACCGCATCGAGGGGATGACCAGCATGGAGAAGATCCGGATGATACTCGACGGGGTCCGCGACGGCAACATCGTCGTTCTCGAACAGGGTCTGGAGCCGGACGAGCAGTCCCGGCTCATCGAGGTGACGATGGCCGAGATCTCCCCCGACTACGACGAGTTCAACGGCATCGAGATCGAGACCTACCCGAAGACCACAAAGAGTAATTCGGGCTTTATCGGCCGGCTGATGGGTTCGGACTCCTCACCGCCGCTGACCGTGATCGGTCCAGCGGACCAGATACAGACGCTGCACAAGGACGAGACCCTCATCAGCACGCTCGTCTCCCGCAAGTAGCGTATGCCCCACGCGTGTACCACCTGCGGGCGGACGTTTCCCGACGGCTCGAAGGAGATGCTGTCAGGGTGTCCGGACTGCGGCGGCAACAAGTTCCGTTACCACCCCGACGGTGTGACGACGGAGACGCACACGAGCGACCGCGCCCCGCCGGACCCCGACGACGAGGGACTGCCCGCCCGCGACCAGGGCGTCGTCGACCGCGCGACGACCACCGTCCGCGAGTGGGTCGGCACCCGGTCGACGCCGTCCGGTGCCGCCGACACGGCGTCCGGTCCCGACGCCCGCACCCGGGCGTCTGACTCCGAGACCTCCGCTGACCCGGCCGCAGACTCGCCCGACAGTCCCGCCGCTGACTCATCCGCCGATCCCTCCCCCAACTCACCTGGTGATCCCGCCGCTGACTCACCCACCGATCCCCCTGCCGGCAGTACGACGACCGGAACGGCCGACGACGTGGCCGATGCCGGTCCGGCGTCCGAGTCGGGCGACGCTCCGGAGGACACCGCCCAGGCGGACGCCCGTGCCGGCGTAGTCGACCCGGACGAGATCCCGGAGCCGCAGGACACGGACGGCGACGGCCCGGACCTCGGTTCCGCGGAGGAACGCGCTGCCGCCGTCGCCGGCGGGTCCGCCGACGACCGCCGGACCGACGCCACCGCAACGGGGTCCGCGGAACCGGCCGACCCCACGGCGACACCGAGCGCGTCGAACCTCGCCCAACTCCGGGAGGAACTCAACGAGCAGTTCGAGTCGATCAAGATCGTCGAACCCGGCCAGTACGAGCTGAACCTGATGGGGCTGTACGACCGCGAGGAGTACATTATCTCGCTGATGGAGGACGGCCGCTACGCCATCGAGGTGCCCGAGACCTGGCGTGACGCCGAGGACCTCCCCGACGAGTGACCGTC
>CAZQHW010000162.1:0-5872 GCA_964593395.1 uncultured Halobacteriales archaeon | reverse complement strand
ATCTCGTCGCGGTGGAGGCCGGCGGCTCCTCGCTGACGGTCGACGAAGAGGAAGGTGTGGCCCCGAACTCCGCGTCGCTGTCGACCGGAAACGAGGGTATCCTCCACGGTGCGCGGACCAAACTCCTGCAGGACACTGACGGACAGATCATGGAGTCCCATTCGGTCTCGGCGGGGCTGGACTACGCCGGTGTCGGGCCAGAACTAGCTCATCTGGTCGATACAGGCCGAATCACGCCGGTCAACGTCGACGACGACGTCGCGCTTGAGGCGTTCCACCGTCTCTCCCAGGACGAGGGTATCATCCCCGCCCTGGAGACAGCTCATGCGTTCGGGTACTTAGAGGAAAACTCGGAGGCGGTGGGCGACGTGACGATCGTCAACGTCTCCGGCCGCGGGGACAAGGACCTCGAGACGGTGCTAGAGGAGACCGCTGCCCGCGACGTGGCGACCGCTCCCGACATGAGCGTGTTCGAGGCCACCGGCAGCACGCAGATGGGCATGAGCGATCACACCGGTACCGGCGGGGGCGACCACGGAGGTGACGGGGCGTGAGCGACCCCGGTGACACACGAGACAGTCGAGAGCGCGGCATGGCCAGTGCGTTCGCGGACGACGCCGCCTTTGTCCCGTACCTCGTTGCGGGGGACCCCTCCGCCGACGCCACGGCGGAGTACGTCGAGGCGCTCGTGGAGGGCGGCGCCGACGCCGTCGAACTGGGCCTGCCCTTTTCGGAGCCGATCGCCGAAGGCGCCACGATCCAGGAGGGGATCGTCCGGGCGCTAGAGGCGGGGATGACCCCCGAGCGGTACTTCGAACTGGTCGAGCGGATCGACGTCGACGCGCCGATCGCCGTGATGACGTACTACAACCTGATACTGCAGTACGGCTCCGCGCACGGGGACGGGAAAGCGGGCGACGACACACGGGGGCCGAGCGTGGAGCCCTTTGTCGCCCGCGCCGCTGAGGCGGGAATCGAGGGGGTGATCGTGCCGGACCTGCCGGTCGACGAGGCGGACCCGCTGCGGGCGGCGTGTGACCGGCACGGCCTGGATCTGGTGTTCATTGTCGCGCCCACCACGACGGACGACCGTCTCGCGGCGATGCTCGACCGCGTCTCGGGGTACCTGTACGTCCAGGCCCGTCTCGGGACGACCGGCGCCCGCGAGGAGATGAGTGACCGTACCGCCGAGAGTCTGGCCCGCCTGGCGGAGCACGACCACGACCTGAACGTGCCGACGGCGGTCGGCTTCGGCGTCTCGAAGGGCGAACACGCCCGCCAGGTGACGGCGGCGGGCGCCGACGGCGTCATCGTCGGCAGCGCCCTCGTCAACGTGGTCGCCGACGGCGCCGCCGAGGGGCGACCGACCGGGGCCGTCGCCGCCGATCTCACGGAGTACGCCCGGGAGTTCAAGCAGGGGGCGCTGGCCGGCGCTCAGGACCGGACCGACGGCGGGACGCCCGACGCGGGCGCGGAGACGGGAACGAACGAGAACGACGACCGACGTGACGGACCGGAACCACAAGTTCGAACCGCGAGCGGTCCCGAATCGGAGCCATGACACACCTGGGCGTCCGGACCCGCCTGCGACGGATCGGCACGGACGACCGGTACGTGATCGTGCCGATGGACCACGGGATCACACTGGGTGCGGTCGAGGGGCTGGTCGACATAGAGGAGACCGTCGCGGCGGTCGTCGAGGGGGGCGCCGACGCCGTGCTCACGCAGAAGGGCGTCGCCGACCGCGCACAGCAGGGGATCGAACGCGTCGGCGACGGGGGCTACCTCGTCCACCTGAACGCCTCGACGACACTGGGGCCGGACACGAACGACAAGCGCCGCACCGGTACCGTCGAGGAGGCGGTCAGGGTGGGCGCCGACGCCGTTTCCTACCACATCAACGTCGGCAGCGACCACGAGCGCGAGCAGATCGAAGACCTCGCCCGGGTCACCGACGAAGCCGCACGCCTCGGGGTACCGGTGCTGGCGATGGCGTACGCCCGCGGACCGGACGTCGATCCCGAGGACCCCGAGGCGCTGGCCCACGCGGTGCGGCTGGCGGAGGAGGTCGGCGCCGACCTCGTGAAGACGGGGTACAGCGGTTCGCGGGAGTCGTTCGAGCGGGTGACGGCGGCGACCGCACTGCCGGTGCTGATCGCCGGCGGGGAACCGGACGGCGACCGGGAGACGCTTCAGGCGGTCGCGGACGCGATGGCCGCGGGGGCGGCGGGCGTGTCGATCGGGCGGACGGTGTTTCAGCACGACCGTCCGGGGGCGATGGCGGCGGCGGTCGCCGCGGTCGTTCACGAGAATCGCGACCCGGACCGGGCGCTGCGCGCGGCGGGACTGGCGTGACAGATGACAAGAGTTCGACGGGGAACCGGCGGTAAAGCTAAACCACACGGGGAGTACATCTAACCAACTGGATGCCGGGTGGGATACGCGCGCTGTACGTCGGACCCGCAGAGGCTGCCCCGCCGCGGACAGTCGGTGAAGACACCGTCACCGTGTCGAGCGAGCGCACCGCGGAGGCGGCTCTGGAGCGGATCGGCGCCGACGACGTCGACTGCGTGATAAGCGTCTGGCAGTTGCCGGACGCGACCGCCCTGGACCTGTTGCGAGCGGTGCGGGACCGGTACGCCGCGTTGCCGTTCGTCCTGTACGCCGACGTCCACATGGGGGAGGTGGGCGAGGAACTGATCGCCGCCGACATCAGCGGCTACCTCCGGCGGGACCCGGGCCGCGACCAGACCGACGCTCTCGCGGCCGAGATCCGCAGCGTGGCCGAGCGCTACCACGACGCGACGACGATCGAGCAGACCCAAGAGCGCTTTCGCACCATCATCGAGCAGTCCTCCGACGTGGTGTCCGTGCTCGACGCCGACGGCACCTACGTCTACCAGAGCCCCTCCGTGGAGCCGACACTCGGGTACAGTCCGGACGACTTCTACGGGCGCAGCCTGTACGAGTTCGTCCACCCGGACGACCGTGAGCGGGTGATGGGCGAGTTCCGCACCGCCGTCGAGGGGCCCTCCCGGACGACTATCGTCGAGTACCGCTTCCAGCACGACGACGGCTCCTGGCGGGTCGTCGAGTCACGGGCGACGGACATGCTCGAAGACCCAATCGTCCAGGGGCTCGTCGTCAACAGCCGCGACATCACCGAGCGGCGCCGGCGTGCCCAGCGGATGAACGTTCTCAACCGGACGCTGCGTCACGACCTGCGCAACAACATGAACGTTATCCTCGGCAACGCGGAGCTGTTGATGCGGGAGTACGGCAGCGACCACCGCGCGGAGACGATCCGCTCGACGGCGGCGGACATGCTCGAGTTGGGCAACAAGGTCCGTGACATCGAGCAGGCGCTCGACACCAGCGAGCAGCGCCGCGAGATGGTCGACATCGTCTCCACCGTCGAGGAGCACCTCGCCGCCATCGAGCGCTCACACCCCGAACTCGCGGTCGAGCGGTCGCTGCCGGAGAGCCAGTGGGTGCTCGCGAACCGGCGGATCGGGTCGGCGGTCGGCGACGCCGTCGAGAACGCCGTCCAGCACAACCCCGAACCGGACCCGCGACTGCGGGTGGCCGTCGAGACCGACCGCCTCGCAGGCGACGACGCCGTCACCGTCACCGTCGCCGACGACGGGCCCGGCATCCCCGACGAGGAACTGTCCGTGCTGACAAGCGGCGGCGAGACCCCCCTGGAGCACGCCTCCGGCCTGGGCCTGTGGCTCATAAAGTGGATCGTCACCGAGTCCGGCGGCGAGGTCACCTTCGAGGAGTCCGAGATGGGCGGCACCGCCGTCCGGATCACCCTCCAGCAGGCCCGGGCTGGCCAGTGGATCGACGTCTGACACCACACGGACACCCGTCGGACGCGTGACCGCCGGGAGCGCACTCGACCGTATCAGTCGCCACGTTCATACCCGCACCGCCCGAGAGCGGGACCATGAGCGAACTCGACTCCGGCGACCCCGAGCGCGACCGAGCGGACGCCGCGACCGCGGCGGGCGGCGAGGCGGACCGCGAGCGGACCGTCTGGCTGCGTGCGGACGGTGCCGTCGGCGACTGGGAGCGCCGCAAGCGTCGGGTCACCGCCGGCCTGGAGGCGGGCGTGGACTGGGTGCTGGTCGACCCCGGCGACGTCGAGCGAGTCCGCGAACTGGGCGCGGTGAACGTCGCCGCCTTTGACGGCGGTGACGTCCACGTGTTGGAGGCCGAGGACGACGCCGGCCCGCCGCCGGACCTGACGGTCACGGGGAAAGACGGCGAGGGCGACGGCACGGTCGACCTGCCGCCCGATCTCTCGGGGTCGGCGGCGCTGACCGCGCTGCGTCGTGAGGACGGTCCGCGGGGGGCGTACGTCCAGATGCTGGGCGAGCGCTACCAGGAGTTCGCCCGCGAGGCCGCTCGAACGGCGGCGTACACGGTAGTCGTCGGCGAGGACTGGACGGTGATCCCGACGGAGAACCTGATCGCCGAGGTGGGCGCGGACACCCACCTCGTCGCCGGGGTGACGAACGCGGAGGAGGCCCAGACAGCCTTCGAGACGCTCGAACGCGGCGTCGACGGGGTCATGCTAGATACGGACGACCCCGACGAGATCCGCCGTACGGTGGAGTTGCGCGAGGCGGCGGCTCGCGAGCGGTTCGAGTTGGGGTGGGGCGAGGTCGTCGCCGTCGAGGAGGCCGGGTCCGCCGACCGCGTCTGTGTCGACACGGGGACGCTGATGGACGACGACGAGGGACTCCTCGTCGGGTCGATGAGTCGCGGGCTCCTCTTTGTCCACGCCGAGACCGCCGACTCGCCGTACGTCGACCCCCGACCGTTCCGGGTGAACGCCGGGGCCGTCCACGCCTACGTCCGGATGCCCGGCGGGGAGACGCGGTACCTCTCCGAGTTAGAGAGCGGCGACGAGGTGCTCGTCGCCGCGACCGACGGCACCACCCGCTCGGCGGTGGTCGGGCGCGTGAAAATAGAGCGCCGCCCGATGTTCCGGGTGGCCGTCGACGTCGACGGCGACCGCGTCGAGACGCTCGTGCAGAACGCCGAGACGATCAAGGTCGCCACCCGCGAGGGTCGCACCGCCGTCACCGACCTCGCGGCGGGCGACGAGGTGCGACTGCTGTACGAGCCGGGTGGGCGTCACTTCGGCACCGCCGTCGAGGAGCGGATCATCGAGAAGTGACGCGACCGGTCGTCTACGGCACACCGCCGGGACCGCCGAGGGCCTCGACCAGCCCCGCAAGCGTCGCCAGGTCGTACTGTCCGGGCGCCGTGGCCGCCGCGGGGTCGACGGGCGCGTAGCCGATCCGGGAGCCGTACAGCGGGGCGACCGCCCGCGAGTGGCGCCCCGGTGCGCCCATGGCCATCGTCGCGACCGCCGCCCCGTCGCGGGTGCAGTCGTGGGTGACCGACAGCACCGCGAGAACGTCGCCCGCGTCGGCGGCCGTCACGGCGAGTTTGCCGACGGTCCCGTGGTCGGCGGCGGCCGACAGTGTCTCCCGCATCGTCGCCCTGTCCGGCGTCCTCTCGAAGTCGTGCGCGGAGACGACCGTCGCGGTGTCCGTCTCCGCGGCGGCCGCGAGCACCCGCTCGCCGGGGCCGTCACGGACGGCGGCGAGTTCCACGTCCACCGCGGCGACCGACGGGTCGCAGGCGGCGGCGACCAGGGCGTCGATCCGTCCCGTATCGTCCGCCTCGCCGCCCTCGCTCGCGGCGCGGTTCGTCGCCAGCACCGGCGTCTCGCCGTTGTAGGCCCGTAGCGTCTCGACGGGCGCGGCGGCGAGGTCCATCCGGAACTCGACGACGTCGGCGTGCTCGCGGGCCGCCGGCTCCGCGGAGAGGTCGCCGGTCGAGGCGGCGAGCAGGA
>CAZQHW010000161.1:0-5896 GCA_964593395.1 uncultured Halobacteriales archaeon | reverse complement strand
ATGGCCTTGTTCATGTCCTTGAGGTAGTCAAGCGAGAACAGCGAGCGGGCGTCGCCGGCCTGCAGCGCGAGAAGGTCCTCCTCGCCGAGGTCGAGGTGGACGTCGTCGGTGTCGCCCTCGGCGTCGACGTAGAAGGTGTCGCTGTCGGCGTCGACCCCGAGTGCGATGTGGTCGCTGACCATGTCCGCCGCGGTCACCGCCCGGTCGATGTCTCGGCCCTCGATGACGATCTCGGCGGGCAGGTCGAGATCGGGGATGTCGGGCTCCTGGCGGATCGAGTCGGGGTCGATGAGTGCCAGGGTGTACTCGAGACCGTCGATGTGGATGTGGAGTTTGCGGGTCTCCTCGTCGAGTTCGAGGTTGACGAGTTGCCCGGACTCGGCCATGCCGACGATGTCCTCCAGGCGGGAGAGGTTCACCCCGATGAGGCCGCCGTCGGCCTCGTAGGACTCAAATGATTCGGCGGAGAGAGTGAGATCGACCATGCCCACGTTCGCGGGGTCGACGGCACGGATCGAGAGGCCGTCCTCGTCCAGGTGGATCTTACACTCGTCGACGAGGACGCTCACCGAGTCCAGCGCCGTCCCGAGCGTGTCGGCGCTGACGATAGCGTTGAACATGGAATCCGGTACGCGATCACGGACTAAAAAGCCACCCATCCGCGCTCACGCTGGCGCGAGGAAACGCCGGTCTGGGCCTCTCTGTCCGGCGATCGTGGCAACGGGTGACGAGGACGGTCCCGCCTCAGGAGGCGGGCGCCTCCGCGAGACGGTCGGCGACCTGGCCGATTTCGACGGACTCGAGCAGTGGCACCTCGACGAGCGGTCGGTCGAGGGTGCGTTCGGCGTCGCTGATCACGTCCTGTTGTTGGTCACGACGGGCGCTACACAGCGAACACCCCTCGTCGATGTCGGTGAGCACCTTGTTGATGACGATGCTGTCGAGCGGGATGTCGTAGTCCTCGAGTTCGTCGGTCAGGCGCTCGGTCTCCGCCAGGGAGAGTTCCTCCGGCTCCATCACCGCCCGGAACCGGGTGCGTTCGGGGTCGGTGAGCACCGTCTCCACCTCGCGGAGGCGTCGTTCGACGCCCTCGTAGTCGATCCGCTCCTCCTCGTCGTCGTCCTCGCCGTCGCCGATGAGCCCGCTCACGCGGGAGGTGACGCTGTCGACGCGGGAGACCACCCGACCGACGGTGCCAAGCGTGGAGTCGAGCACCTCCGGCAACTTCAGCAGGCGGAGGGTGTGGCCCGTCGGCGCCGTGTCGAGGACGACGTAGTCCCACTCGCTGTCGACGTACCGCGAGAGGAGGTCGACGACGACGACCTCCTCGCCGCCGATCACCCCGCGACTGTCGATGTCGACGTCGCCGACGTCGACGCCGAGAGACTCCGCCCGCGAGACGAGCGAGTCGAAGGCGTCGGCGTACTTCTCGTCGAAGCGGTACTCGGGGTCGACCTCCAGTGCGAACAGGTCACAGTCCTCGCGAACGCGGGTCGGCTCCGGGCCCAACTCGGCGTCGAACACGTCGCCGACGGAGTGCGCGGGGTCGGTCGACACCAGCAACACTCGCCCGCCGGCCTGTGCCATGTGCAGGGCCGTCGCCGAGGAGATCGTGGTCTTGCCCACCCCTCCTTTCCCGCCGTACAGCACGAACTCCGTCATACTCGACGCGAGGTGGGGGTGACACTTGTCCGTTCCGCCCGTCACACGCCTCGCCCCCTCGACAGAGCCACGAGTGGGCGCTCCCGGTCACGCCGCCCGTGACGGGGAGCGGTCGACGACGTCCACGTCCCTGACCCGGAGTCGGACACCGTCGCGGTACTCCGGGTCGAGGTCGACGCTCCAGCCGTGGACCTGTCCCAGCGTCCGCACCGTCGGCAGTTCCATACCCGTCTCCGCCGAGGGCACCGCCTCGCCGTACTCGAAGGCGCCCTCTCGCTCGCGCTCGGACAGCGCCTCGCCGTCGGTCGTCACCGTGAATCCCCGCTCGTCGACGTCGACGGTGACCGTCGTCGCGCCGTACAACTCGGCGAACTGCAGTGCGCTGCGGAACAACTCGACCAGCCGCGAGCAGTCGGCGGCGACGGTCGCCTCGGTCGTGACGACCAACTCGACGCCGTCGGGGTCGACCGCCTCGTGCGCGTTCTCGGCGGCGTCTCGTAACTCGCAGTCGTCCACGCCGTCGAGGGTCTGCCCGTAGCGGGCGAGCGTGGACAGGTCCGCGACGACGCGGTCCATCCGGTTTAGCGAGTCGCGGATCTCCTGGGCCGCCAGCGTCGAGTTCGTCGTCTTCTCGTCGGCCAACTCGTCGGTGACGAGGTCGAGATACCCCTCTGCGATCATCACGGTGTTGCGCAGTTCGTGGGTGATCGCGGCCGCGAAGTCGTCGAACTGCTCGTTCTGTCGTTCGAGTTCGCGGCGCTGGCGCTCGACCTCGGTGACGTCCGTACACACCAGCGCCCGTCCCACCGCGACGTCGCCGGAGTCCAGGCGCGTGCTGTCGGTCAGGTAGTACCGCGTCACGTCTCCCCGTTCGACGGCGAAAACGCCCTCGTCGTCGGCCACGGCGGCCAACTCGGGGGCGACCGTCTCCAGAGACTCGCCGACGCCAGCCCGCAGTCCCGGGAACAGGTCGATGGCGGCGTCGTTTGTCTCGCGGACGACACCCTCGGAGTCGACCAGCACCACCGCCTCGCTGACCTCGTCGACCACCTGATTGCGCCAGAACCGCGGCACGGCGACGAACTCCTCGTCGACGACGTAGAGTACGCCGACCGCGAACACCGCAATCCCGAGTGGCTCGTAGTGCAGGGTCAACAGCGGGTCACTGCCGAGACTGGCGACGTAGGAGACGACCGGCAGTGCCGTGACGGCAACGAGCGCCCCGAGTGCCCGCACGTCCGAGCGGGACTCGCCGAGCATCTCGTACAGCAGGTAGAATCCGACCGCGGACAGCGAGTACGCCAGCCCGGTCACGACCCAGTGAGCGGCCGACAACTGGATCTGGACGTGGGAGAACGGGTCGGTGGCGGGTGCGGTCGTGAAGTACGCCTCGTGGACCGGGTTGGTGAGTTTCACGCCGACGATCAGGAGGTAGCCGGCCAGCGCCGTCTGCCGGATCGCCGGTCGACGGTGGTAGTCGTGGCCGGTGTACGCCGAACAGAAGTACAGCCACGCGCCGACGGTCGCCAACCCGACGGTCAACCCGACCATGTACGCCGCCGTCTCCAGTCCCGGACCAGGGGCGAGCATCCGGGCGACGTGGGCGCCGGCCCACGCCCCGCTGAGTGCCAGGAGTCCCGCGAGCCCTCGTCGCGTGTCCGGACTGTCGACGCCAGACACCCTCCGGAGACTCACCAGACAGGCTACTGCCGCCAGCGCGAACCCCGAGGCGTAGGCCAGCCGCAGCGACTCCATTCAATTCTCGTTACGCGCAGGTGAGTAAAAAACGTCTCGACGAGCACAGGCCGGCGATGACGGGGGTCCCGTCCCGTCTTCGGCGTGGGTCACGGACCGTCCCGGCGGTCGGAGCCAACGGTGTCCGGAAGGCTCCGCTCAGGCGTCGAGACGCTCGAGCAGCGCCGTCGCGCCACGTCCCGCCGGCTCCTCGCGCTCGGCCAGGTACCGCAGCGCCACGAGGTGGTCGGCGAGCAGGTCGGGGGCGTGGTCGGCGACCGGCGCGAGCGCGGCCACGGCGGCGACCCGCACGCGCTCCGCGTCGGCGTTGAGGTACGCCGCGACGTCGTCGGCGTGACTCGTCACCTCCGTCGGGTCCTCACGACCCACGCTGGCGAGCGCCCGGAGAGCGGCGTCGATCAGCGCCTCGGGCACCTCGCCGTGGACGCCGGGTTGGGTGCCCCGTTCGAGAACGGCGTCTAGTTTCGGCACGAACCGCGCCGCGGCCTCGGCGTCGGTCGCCGCCGCGCGGGCGACGGCGACCCCGACCAGTTCCCGCTTCCGGTCGCTGTCGGCCTTCAGCCCCTCGATCACCGCGTCGTACCCGAGTACACCGGGGTCGGTCCCGGCGTGTGCGGCGGCCAGTCCCCACGCCCACAACCGGGTGTCGTCGTCCTCGGCCGCCAGTCCGGCCTCGACCGCCCGCTTCACCCCGTCGAACGCCTTCTCGTCGAGCGGCGGGTCGGGCGTCTCGTCGGGTACCACGCCCAAGTGCCCCGCCAGTCGCCCGCGCATGGTCGGGTCCGGTGCCCACTCCGGGACGGTCTCCGCCGGCGTGGCCCCGGCAGCGAGTGCACACCGCGCGAGGGCGACGTACAGCGACGCCGCGCCGGTGCGGTCGGGGTCGGCGGCCAGCGCCGCGGTCACGCCGCCGAGGTCGTCGCCGAGCGCCCCGGGGTCGGCCCCCGCCAGTCGCCGGACGGTGTCGGCGGCGAACCAGGCCGGTCGCGCCGGGCGGTCGCCGGTCGCCGTGTCGACGACCGCTCCCGCGTGTTGCCCGACGAGGTCGGGGTACGGCCCGGCGAACGCCCGGACGGCGGGCGTGGCGGCGTTCCGTTTGTCGGGGCCGCCCTGTGCGAACGCGTCGACGACGTTGCCGGCGACGGACTCGACGGTCTCGGGGTCGTGGCGGGCGAGGTGGCCCAGGGTCTCCGCGAGGTGCATCCCGGTCTCGACGTCGTCGGTCTTCTCGAAGGCCTCGGCGATCTCCTCGACGGGGTCGATCCGCTCGGGAAACGCCTCGGCGACGTTCGCGAGCGTAGCGGCGGCGTCCGGTGCCGCCCCGGGGTCGTCGAGCGCGGCGGCCACGAGGCCCGGAACGGCCATGACGACCTCGTCGGGAGCGTCCGCGCTGCGGTGGCGGAGGTACCGCGCGGCGCCGGCGGTCTCGGGGCCGCCCTCCGAGAGTGCCTCCGTCGCCTCGAGCACCGAGGACACCTCGGCGGCGATGGCGTTCGCCCGCAGTTCGTCCTGCACGCGGCGGTAGAGGAGCCCGGCAGCGATCGGGTAGCCGCCGACGACACCGAACCCACCCAACACCACGATCGCCTCGACGACCTCCCTGCCCGGGTCGATCCACCAGTTGAACGCGAGGACCCCGACGGCCACCACGATCAGGAAGGGGGCGAGAAGTCTCCGCTCCGCAAGCGTGCGGACCGGGCCGGGCGTCCCGGTGCCGTCCGCGACGGCCGGTTCGAGCCGCCGGACCGAGACGAGAGCGACTAGGCCGGCTCCGAGTGTCATCGCGATAAACGTCAGGGCGCTCACTGCCTGCGACGCTCCGGCCCCTTGGACGAACGCCGTCACCGGGAGCGAGACGGTGACCGAGACGCCCGCGAGGACGGCCCCGATCCACCAGCGAGTCGGTCGCTCGCCGTCGGTCGGCGGGCCCGTACTCGCCGTGTACCGACTCGTCCGCAGGTCGGCGTCGCCGCTGAGGTGCTTGCGGGCCACCCGTTCGCCGCCCTCCGCATCCGTAACCATCTCGAGCAGTTCTCGCCCGTCGATGAGGGTCACGTCCAGTTTCTCGCCGGCCTCGCGTGCCCCCCGGGTGAACGAACTCGTCGTCACGATCACCGTCTCGTCGACCCCGGACTGCCTGTCCAGGGCGGCGTACTGACGGACG
This sequence comes from uncultured Halobacteriales archaeon, assembly GCA_964593395.1. Lineage (GTDB taxonomy): Archaea > Halobacteriota > Halobacteria > Halobacteriales > SW-7-71-33 > SW-7-71-33. The sequence continues at coordinate 315 of CAZQHW010000161.1, read as the reverse complement.
TCGCCGACGCCGACGGTGTTGTCGGCGGCGTACCGCTTCACCTGGATCGACTGCCGGCGGCCGTCGCTTGGTCGCCTGGCGTCCACGTCGACGCCCATGTCCCCCGCACGCTGTGAGACTGCGGCGTTCCAGCCGTACAGCGACCAGAGTTCGGCGACGAAGTGCTCGAAGGCGTAGGGGTCCATCTCCCGCAGCGCCGCCAGCGAGACGTCCGCACTCTGGTCCGGCATCCCTGCTACTGGATCCCCACGTCCGGCTTAAATCTCCGACGGTGCCCGGAACGACTCGACACGCGTATGAGCCTCCGTCGTCCAC
>CAZQHW010000160.1:0-5942 GCA_964593395.1 uncultured Halobacteriales archaeon | reverse complement strand
GTCTCGGTGCCGCGTGGAGCGCGCGCCGACGCGTCGGCGGCGTCGTCCTCCGTCCAGGTGGGCTCGAACGCAGGCTTCCCGTCGTCGGGCGTTCGCCCGGTCACACTGGTCGATGAGCCGGTGATCCCGGGATCGTCTGCCGACTCGTCCCCGTCTCGGGGGTCGCTCGTGGTGGACCCCTGGGCAGTGGTCGTAGTCGCGCCGGCGGTCCCTCCCGGTCGGGAGCCCGACGAGGGACGACCATCGGTGTCACCTGTGTCGTCCGGTTCGATGGCGTCCACGTCCGGGCCGAGGTGGGTGGTCCAGACGACGAGCAGACTGGGGAGCACCAGGACGCTCGCGAGAAAGGCGTAGACGATCGTGATCCCGGTGATGAGGCCGAACTGCTGGAGCGCCGGAAAGATGGCGACGATCAGCGTGCCGAAGCCGCCGACGGTCGTCGCCGCCGACCCCAGCAGGGCGCCGCCAGTGCCGGTGACGGCGGTGTGCATCGCCCCGTGCACGTCGCCCTGGCGGGACAGTTCCAGGGTGTACCGCTCGGAGAGGTGGATCGAGTACGCCACCCCCAGACCGACGGTCAGCGAGGTGATCGTCCCCGTGAGCACGTTGAACGGCTGGCCGATGAGGAACATCGTCCCGAGGATCCACGCGACCGACAGCGCCACGGGCAACAGCGTCACCGCCCCGAGCGAGGCGCTGCCCTCCGTCACCCGGTAGGCGACCATCAGGAACAGAAAGACGGCGACGATCGACACCACGAGGCTCTCGACGACCGTCGACAGCAGGTCGTTCTGGACGATCTGGTTGACCACCTGCGACCCGGTGGCGATCGCGGTGAGGTCGGCGTCGCCCGCCGTGGCCCACTCGCGGGTCTCCTCGGTCACGGCGTCGGTCCCGGCGGTGCCCCGCACGGAGACGACCACGCGGGCGGCGACGTACTCGCGCTCCCCGCCGTCGACGCGGTGGACCACCTCGGCAGCGCGGTCGGGCGCGGCCCCGAAGAAGGCGTCGAGCACCCGGTCGACGTTCTCGTCGGGCACGCCGTCGCCGTCGGTGTCGGCAGCGGTGAACGTGGCGTTGAACGTCTCGTTCTCGGCCGCGACGGCCCGCATCTCCCGCAGCGGGCCGTCGACGGCCGACTCCCCGGTGGCGAGTTCGAATGCGACGGGCGAGTCAGCCGCGCGACGCTCGACGGCGTCGACCTGCGCCAGCGCCCCGGGCGTAGCGACGGCACCGCGCAACAGCACCTGCGACTGGGCGTCCTCGCGGCGGAAGTTCTCGTTCACGTACTCGAGATTCTCCTTTGTGGAGTACTCGCCCGGCCGGAACGGCTCCGGCAGCGACTCCGTCCACCCCGGCGGCTCGGAGGCGAGAAAGTCGGACTGCTCGAAGCTCGTGGACACCTGACTGCCGCCCGCCCCGGCGATCACGGTCACCAGCAGCGCGACGACGATCACCGCCGCTGGGCCACGTCGGGCGAGTGCCGCACCGACCGACAGTACCGAACTCAGCGCCCCCCCACCGGTGCCGAAGGCGCGCTTGTGCCGGTCCAGTCCCACGTTCTCTAGCAGCGTGTCGAGTTCGATCTTCAGCGCCGGAACGAACGCGCCGAAGACGAGCATCGCGCCCGCGATGCCGATCGACGACACCACGCCGAAGTCCTGGATCGGACCGAGCGGACTGATCAGGTTCGAGGCGAAGCCGATGACCGTCGTCGCCGTCACCCACAGCAGGGCGACGCCGACGCCAGCGAGCGCCGTGCCCATCGACCCTCGCGGGTCGTCCTCGGGACCGCGCTGTTCGCGGTGGCGCATGAAGATGTGGATCGCGTAGTCGATGGACAGTCCGATCAGCAACACGGGAACGGCGATGAGCACCTGGTTGAAGTCGATCCCCAGCCAGCCCATCGCCCCGAAGGTGATGGCGAGCACGGACCCGATACCGAGGAGTCCGAGGACGATGTCCAACAGGTCGCGGTACGCGACCAGAAGAGTCACGAGAACGAACAACACCGCCAGCGGCCCCACCAGCAGGAAACTGTCGGTCTGGGACCGGGCGATCTCGTCGCTGATGAGCCCGAAGCCGAAGACGACGTACTCCTCGTCGTTCTCGACGGTCTGGGCCGCGATCGCCTCGATGCGCGTCTGGGCGTCGGTGATCCGGTCCGAGGGACCGCCCGGTCCCTGCACCGCGCCGTCGTCGTCGGTCCGCTGGGTGACGACCATCGTCCGGGCGGTGGCCGTCGTCGACCCGGCGTCGTACCCCGTCGGCAGCAACCGGAAAACGAGGTCGCCCTGGCCGCCGTTGCCGTCGCGGCTCACCACCGTCGACACCACCGACTCGACCTGCGAGTCGTTCATCGAGCGAAGTTGCTCGATCTGCTGGTCGAGGGTGGGCGCCGGCGCCGCTCGCAGCGCTCGCCGCCGCTCCTGGAGGGCGACAAAGGACGCCTCCAGTTCCTCGAACGCCGCCTCGAGTTCCTCGCCGCGCCGTGTGAGGTCCTCACCGTCGGCCTCGATCGCCGCGATCCGGTCGGCGAGCACTCTCCGTGGGCCGGTGCGAGTGGCGTTGCGGAGTTGGGTCCGCAACTCCCCACGGCGCTCACGGAACGTCGCCGCGTCGATCTCGCCGTTTGCGCGAGCGACCTGTAGATCGAAGAGCTGGGCCCGCAGCTCCCGGATCCGCGTCAACGCCCGGTCGAAAGCGGCCGTCTCCTCGGTCGTCAGGTTGGCGGCCGCTCGGTCTCGGATCTCGGACAGGTCGTCGCGGATCGCCTGGGCCTCTCGCTCGTACGTCTCCCGGTCTGGGTCCTCGGGCGGTACCGTCCCCTCCGGAAGGTCGTCGGCGATCCGCCGGGCCGTCTGGTCGTCCGCGAGGCTCAGGTTCAGCGCCTCGTACCGGAGTTGGAGCCGGCGAGTCTGGTTCAGCGCCCGCGCCAGTCGCTCGCTGGTGGCGTTCACCTGGGCGCGGCGTTCCTGCAGTTCGGCGCGGTCGGCGGCGAGGTCCGCCCGGCGCTGCTGGAGGGTCTCGTTGCGCTGGCGCAACCGCTCTGCCTCGGCCTGGAGACGCTCGGCACGCTCGGTCCGGTTTGCGGCGACCGCGACCACGTTCGAGACGCCCACCACGGACCGCTCCTCGACGAGGGTGGCGTTCACCTGGTCGTCGGTCCCCAACGCACGCTGGAACTCGAGCGAGCGCAGCAACGACGCCCGCGAGAGAACGTTGCCGTCGTCGTCACGGACGATCACCTGGACGCTCGTGGTGTTGCCGTCGTCGGCGGTGAGGTTCGCCTCGACGTAGTCCAGCGCCTCGGTCTCGGGACTGTCGGTCTCGAACTGCGAGAGCGACGATGACTGCTCCACCCCCGTCGCCCCCGCCCCGAGGAGAAGGATCACCGCGAGCGAGCCGACGATGACTGGCCTGCTGTAGCCGGTGACGAGCGCCGCGAGGCGGTCGCTCACGACCGCCCACCCCGCGACCTGGCTGCGTTCCGTCGGTCGGACATCTCCGTCGGTACACGCGTACTGACAGCGCCGTGGTTAAGTTCTCGGCGGCGGGCCGACGACATTATTATCGTCGAATCCGGCCTACAGACGAACCGAGGGTCGGGCGTGCTCGAAACAGTCGCGACACTGCTCGGCCGGGCGACCGGACTGGTGACGGACGACTCCGAAATCGTCTACGAGTGTCGGCGCTGTGGCCGGAGTCGACCCGGCGGGAGACGCGCCAGAGGACTGTCCGAACTGTGAGGAGGGGACGCTGGTCCGCTACGAACTCGGCTGACCGCTCGCCGCGACCCCGGGCGACCGTCACGTGCCGGGGCCGGTGACAAGCGTGTGTGTCGTGGTGTCGACACGCATGCCGAGCGACCCACCGTGATCGACTGACGGCGGCCCCGGCGGTTTTCACCCTGGCCACCCATCACACTCGCATGGACGTCGAGGACCTGCGGGCGCTGCTGACCGAGGTCGACCCCGGTGGCGGCACGGAGGGGGGCGTCGCAGGCGCACGGGCCGAGCGAGCCACGGGGGCGGTTCCCGTCAGGGAAGTCGCCGCGGCGCTCGACGGCGACCGTGGTGCCCGGCGGGCGGCGGCACGCGTTCTCGCGGTGACCGCACAGCACCGTGGGGCACCCGTCGGCAGCGTGGCGCCGGCTCTCGCCGACGCGGCGGGCGACGGGGACGCTCTCGTTCGGGCGAACGCGCTGGTCGCCCTGCGGGGAATCGCGCGCGACGACCCGGAAACTGCACGCTCCTACGTCGGGGTGCTGGCCGCACACCTCGACGACGAGGACGTCGTCGCCCGCACCGCCGCGACGGGCGGACTGGCGGCGCTGGCCCCGCACGAACCGGACCGCGTCGCCGAACACGTAAACGCCCTCGTCGCACGGGTGACCGACGCCGACGCCGACGTGCGGGGCACCGCGTTGCGGGCGCTGACCGAACTCGTCGGTGTCGTGCCCGACCCGGCCTCGGCGGCGGTCGACGCAGCCGCGACCGAGTTGCGTGGCGGCGCCACGACGGTCCGCGGCCAGGCGCTCGGACTGCTGTACACCGTCGCCGAGCGACGCCCCGACGCCGTCAGTCCGGCGCTGGGGGAGGTTGGCCAGGCGCTGTCGGACCCACGGGGCCAGCACCGTGGCCTCGCGGCGGGCGTGATCGCCATGGTCGGTGAGGAGGCCCCCGACCGGGTGCGGCCACACCTCGACGCGCTCGTCACGCAACTGCACGACCCCGACCCTGGCGCCCGGCAGAACGCCGTCTACGCTGTCACGCTGCTGGCGAGGGAGGACCCCGCCGTCGTGGCGCGGGCCGGCGCGGGAGACCACGTCGAGACCCTGCTCGCGACTGAGGTGGGCAGCGTCCGGGAGAACGCCCTCGGACTGCTGGGAGCACTGCTCGACCACGACCCGGACACTGTCGCCGACCACGACGCCGTTCGCGAGCGAGTCGCCGCGCTGCGGTCGGACCCGGCGGTCGGCGTCGACGGGGCGGTGTTCAAACGCATCGACCGGGAACTCGGGGGACCGCCAAGTCGGTCGACCGGTTCGTCGGGAGCCAGGACTGGCGAGGCAGGATGCTACGCCGACGAGGGCAAAGAGACAGAGACGACGCAGTGCCCCGACTGCGGGCTTGACCTGACGGGGTTCGACGGGGTCAGCACCTGTCCGAGGTGCGAGACTGACCTCGGCTGACCGCGCTCACGAGTGCAAAGAGCACCCAAAGGCGCCCGGGTGAGACATCGAGACCAACCGCGAGACACCGATGTGGGGCCGCTCGGGCGACGCTGGCGGGTCGAGCGCGACCCACGTAGTTTTTAACAGCGGCCGTCAAAGGAGATCCAAGACGTCGCGGGTGGACAGCGGGGGCGCGGCCGACGGCCGAGAGACGCCGGGGTCGTCCCGCCGGCGCCCGGGCGGTTCGGTACGGAAGTCTCGCGGCTTTCGACAACAATGGAAATCGAGATTGCCACAATCGGCGGATACGAGGAGGTTGGACGGCAGATGACTGCCGTCCGGGCCGGCGACAACGTCGTCGTCTTCGACATGGGTCTGAACCTGTCGAAGGTCCTCATCCACGACAACGTCGAGACGGAGCGGATGCACAGCCTCGACCTGATCGACATGGGCGCAATTCCCGACGACCGCGTGATGTCGGATCTGGAGGGCGACGTCCAGGCCATCGTGCCGACCCACGGCCACCTGGACCACATCGGCGCCATCTCGAAGCTCGCCCACCGCTACGACGCGCCCGTCGTCGCCACGCCGTACACGATCGAACTCGTGAAACAGGAGATAGAGAGCGAGTCGAAGTTCAACGTCGAGAACAACCTCGTGAAGATGGACGACGGGGAGATGATGTCCATCTCCGACCGCGTCGATCTCGAGTTCGTCAACGTCACGCACTCGATCATCGACGCGATCAACCCGGTCGTCCACACGC
>CAZQHW010000159.1:0-5984 GCA_964593395.1 uncultured Halobacteriales archaeon | reverse complement strand
GGGGAGAGGCCGACCTCGTCGGCGATGAACTTGCTCTTGAAGTAGAGCTCGCCGTCCTCGGCCTTCGCCCGGAGGAACTGGCGCAGGCGCTCGTCCTTCGCGAGACCGTCGTCGTCAGCGTCGTCGGGGGAGGGCTGTGTCGTTGTGCTCATCTCTCTGACCTCGCTCACGTCCAGAACCCGCTCCCCCATATAAACGGCCGACGCTTCGGAGTGTTTCGGGAGAGTTCAGTCAGATCGGGTGCGTTCAGGTCGTTTTATCACTTTTTACGACAGTTCGAGAGCGCCGAAGACGTTTTACAACGGTTTCTGAGAGTTTAATTCACATTTGGGAGGCCGGGACGGGCGTTCCCGTGATCGGGGGCCAACGGTGGCGGTCGCGGGTGTTAGATCGTCCCGTCGGGGCGGCGCGCGCCGAGTCCGGGTCACGAGGCGCCCCAGGTCACTCGCCGCCGGGTGTGTCACGTTCGTGGGCCCAGAACTCCTCCGTGGCAGTGACCTCGCGCTTGAACAGCGGCACCTCGCGCTTGAGACGGTCGATACCGTCCTCGACGGCGCGAAACGCCTCCGTGCGGTGCCCGGCGAGGACGACCACGAAGACGATGTCCTCGCCCGCCTTGACCACGCCCCGGCGATGGTGGAGCCGGACGGCCCACACCCCCTCACGAGCCTCCAGGTCGGCACGGAGGTCGTCGAGACGGCGCTCGGCGAGGTCCTCGTGTGCCTCGAACTCCAGAAACTCCGTCGGCGGGTCCTCCGGACCGTCCCGCGTCCGCACCCGCCCGGTGAACGTCGCGATCGCCCCCGCGCGGTCGGCGTCGGGTGACCGCTTCACCTCCCTGACGAGGGACTCGAGAGTGACGTGTGGGTGGACCGCACCGAGAGCACCGACGACGCCGTCGAGGTCGAGTGACGCGGCGTCGTCGGCGGTCGCAAGCACCGTGACGTCCTCCTGGGTTCTGTCGCCCCGCTGGTCTCGGGGGGCGCGGTCGTCGCTCTGACCGCCGACTCGCACCTGGGGGATGGCTGCGTCGACGCCACGGAGGACGGCGTAGTCGTGGTCGGGCGCGAGGCGGTCGAGCACGTCGTCCAGTCCACCGGAGCCGGTCGCGTGCCACCGCCCGTCGTCCAGGGTGTAGCGGGTGGCCACGTCCGGGTCGGCACCGGGCGCCGATGGGTCGCGGGCGACGACGGCGACCCGGCCGTCGCGGGCGAGACGGGTCGCGAGACGATCGACGGTCGCCGACACTTCCGGGGCAGACCCGGTGACGGCGAGCGGTCTCATGAGTATCCGGAGGAACGGCGAAGGCTTGTACCTTCGGCCGGCCCGGTTGGCAATTCTTAAGACCGGCTCCCCGGAATGGACTGCAGGATGAAGATGGTCGTCTCTGTCGGCGGGAGCGTGCTCGTGCCGACGGTCGGTGCCGAGCGCGTCCAGGAGTACGCCGACCTCGTACGGGAGCTGTCGGACGAGGGGCGCACCCTGGGTGCCGTCGTCGGCGGCGGCCCGACGGCACGGGAGTACATCGGCGCAGCCCGCGAACTGGGCGCCAACGAGGTCGTGCTCGACGAGGTCGGGATCGCGGCGACGCGGCTGAACGCCCGCCTGCTGATCGCCGCCCTCAACGAGATCGCCACCCTGTCGCCGCCGACGGAGTACGAGAGCGCGAGTGCGGCGATGCGCCGCGGAGACATCCCCGTGATGGGCGGGGTCGCTCCCGCACAGACCACGGACGCCGTCGCCGCCGCGCTGGCGGAGTACACGAACGCCGACCTCCTCGTCTACGCCACGAGCGTGCCCGGCGTGTTCGACGCCGACCCGAACGAGACGGACGACGCCAGTCACTTCGACCGGCTCACGCCGGGGGAACTCGTCGACGTGATCGCTGACTTGGAGATGAACGCGGGCTCCTCGGCACCGGTCGACCTGCCGGCGGCGAAAGTCATCGAACGGGCGGGCCTGCGGGCGGTCGTCGTCGACGGTACCGACCCGCAGCGGGTCGCCGACGCCGTCCGCGCCGGCGACCACGACGGCACTGACATCGTCCCGGCGGGCGAGACCGACGAACCCACGTACTGGGCGGGCGAAGAGTGAGCATGAACGCCGGCGAGAGTGCCGACGACGTGGACGGGGACGCGGCGGTGGACGTGGACGACCACGACCGGGAGAACGAGGAGTACCACGCCTTCTGGGCCGACGAGGTCGCCGACCGCGTCGAGGCCCGCGGTCCGACGGAGCCGATCGTGGTGAAAGGCGGCGTCTCACCCTCCGGCGTCCCGCACATCGGCCACGTCAACGAGGCGCTGCGGGGGTACTACGTGGCGAGCGTACTCCGCGAGCGCGGCCACGACGTGCGACAGGTGTTCACGAGCGACGACCGCGACCCGCTGCGGTCGATCCCCCACCGTCTGATGGACTTAGACGGCGAGTACGTCGAGCGCGGCGGGTTCGACGTCGGCGCGCTGGGCCGTAACCTCGGCAGGCCACTGACGGACGTGCCCGACCCGTTCGGCTGCTGTGACTCCTTTGGCGCCCACCAGGCGACGCTGTTGCGCCGGGCGGTCGACGCCGTCGGCGTCCCCGTCGAGTTCTACTCGGCGACCGAACTGTACGAGAACGGCGCCTTCGAGGGCGTCGCGGCCGACCTCCTCGCCGACCCCGAACGGGCGCGGGCGGTGCTCGCAGAGTACCAGGACTCGGTCGACGCCGAGGGCGACTACTGGCCGTTCCGGCCCCGCTGTGCGGAGTGTGGGATCCTCACCGGCGGCGTCCGCGGGTACGACGCCGACGGCGACATCGTCGAGTACGTCTGCGAGGACGTCGAGGCAGGCGGGCAGACGATCGAGGGGTGTGGACACGAGGGCGAGGCGAGCCTGCGCGACGGCAAGTTCCCGTGGCGGTTCGAGTGGCCCGCCCAGTGGGCGCACTTCGGGGTGGACTTCGAGCCTTTCGGCAAGGACCACGCAGAGGGGTCCTGGCCCTCCGGCCAGGAGATCGCCCGCGAGGTGCTCGGCGTCGAGCCGCCGGAGCCGCTGGTGTACGAGTGGTTCACGCTGGACGGCGCCGCACTGTCCTCGTCGTCGGGCAACGTCGTCACCGCCGGAGAGGTGCTCGACCTCGTCGAGAGCGACGCCCTGCGGTACTTCTTCGCGCGAGACCCCCGCAAACAGCGTGACTTCGCGATCGAGCGCCTGGACGAGTTGGTCGACGAGTTCGACCGCCTGGAACGGGCCTACTTCGGGGAAGGGACCGCGGACGGCGGGGCGGGCGCGGACCCCGACCTGGCGGAGCGGGCATACCCGCTCGTGCTTGACCCACGCACCGTTCCAGAGCAGGCAGTCGCCGCCCTGGAGAAGTCCGACGAGGCGGAGGCTCTGACTGCCGCCCTGGACCGGTTCGCGACGGACGACCCCGACACGCGGGACTTCGAGCGACTCCGGACGTTTCTCGACGGCGTGTTCCACGAGCGGGTCCGGGTGCCGTACCGCTTCGCGGCGGTGCTCGGCATGACCGAGCAAAGCGAGGTCCGGAAGACGATCGCCCGACGCGAGGGGCACCTGCCGGAGGAGGCTCCGGAGTGGGCGGTCGAGTTGGCTCTCGACCGCGTGGATCACGCCCGGACCTGGGCGCGTCACACCGGGAACCGCTTCGACTACCGGGTGGAACGCGACCGTCTGCCGTCCGTCGACCTCGACGAGAGCGTCGCGGCCGCCCTGGAGGACGTGGCGACCGTCGTGGCGGAGGGCGGTGACGGTGAGGCGGTCCAGACGGCGGTGTACGAGGCGGCCGAGCGCCACGACGCGGGGGCGGCGGCGGTGTTCGAGGCGGGCTACCGACTGTTCTTCGACGACGACGAGGGGCCACGTCTCGGCCCGTTCCTCGCGGACCTGGACACGGCGTTCGTCGTCGGACGTCTGCGCCGCGAGCGGTGACGGGATCGACCGAGGGCACCGAACCGAAGACACAAAAGGTCGCCCCCCGTCGGCCCGAACGGAAATGGTGAGCCTGCTGACTTGGGTCGCCGTGGGGATTCTCCTCTACACGGTCGTTGCCTTCGCGCTTGACAGGCGCGGCCAGTTGCCGAAGTCGGTGAACGTCAGCGGACCGATCACCACGCTGCGCACACAGCGCGGAAAGGACTTTCTCGACTGGCTGGCCGGACCGCGGCGATTCTGGCGGGCGTGGGCCAACTTCGGGGTGGGGATCGCGCTCGTCGTGATGTTCGGCGCCTTCGTCTTTTTGCTCGTGTCCGCGATCTCCGCGGTGCGAAACCCCCCCGCCGCGACGGCGGTCAACCAGCCCCGGAACGTGCTGGTTATCCCGGGTGTGAACGACTTTCTCCCGCTGTCGGTGGCGCCGGAGATCGTCCTCGGTCTCGCGGTCGGGCTGGTAGTCCACGAGGGGGGTCACGGTCTGCTGTGCCGCGTCGAGGACATCGATATAAACTCGATGGGGCTGGCCTTTCTCGCGTTTATCCCGATCGGTGCCTTTGTCGAACCCGAGGAGGAGTCCCGGGAGAAGGCGTCACGGGGCGGCCAGACGAGGATGTTCGCCGCCGGCGTGACGAACAACTTCGCGGTCACGCTGGTGGTCTTTGGGTTGCTGTTCGGCCCGGTCGTCGGGTCGATCGCCGTCGCGCCCGGCGCTGGCGTCGGCGGCGTCGTGCCGAACTCCTCCGCAGACGACGCCGGTCTCGAGCGCGGTGACCGGATCACCGCCGTCGAGGGCCAGCCTGTCGGGTCGGGCAACCTCTCGGACGTGCTCGCGGATACCGACCGACAGCAGGTGAACGTCACCGTCAACGGCGAGGAGCAACGGGACGTCGAGCGCCGGTTGCTCGTCACCGCCGCCACAGAGGGGAGCCCGGCGAACCTCTCGACCGGCGACAGCGTGCGTGTTGTAAACGGTAAAGCGGTGAACACGGAGCGACAGTTCCGGGCGATTCTCGAGACGAACGAGGAGGTCACCGTCGAGACAACCGACCGAACGACCACCTTCGCCGCGGGCGCCTACGTCAGTGTCGTCGACGGCGGCCCGCTGAACCAGTCCGGCGCGCCCACTCGCACGATGGTCATCACCTACGTCAACGGCACCAGCGGCGACACCCGTGTCACCGACACGGAGGGGCTGATCGACCGTCTCGACGAGACGGACGCCGGCGACGAGGTGACCGTCGCCGCCTACGTCGACGGCGAGCGACGGGAGTACGCCGTCACGCTCGACGCTGGCGACGACGGCGGCGGGTTCGTCGGCATCCGCGGGTTCCGGGGGATCAGCGGGCTGTCGGTCGACGACTTCGGCGTCCGCACCTACCCCGCTGGGGCGTACCTGAGTGCGCTGGGCGGCGACGGACCGGGCAACGGCGGGCCGTTCGGAGCGCTAGAGGGTTCGTTCTTCGGGCTGATGATCGTCGCCCTGTACCTCCCGCTCAGTGGCGTCATCGGGCCGTTCCCGTTCAACTTCGCCGGGTTCACTGGGTTCAATCGTAATTTCTACGAGGCGGTCGGCCCCCTCGCCGGCCTCGACGGCGGGGTGTTCGTGCTCGCGAACGTCCTGTTCTGGATCGGGTGGATAAACGTCCAGTTGGGCTTTTTCAACTGCATCCCGACACTACCGCTTGACGGCGGTCGGATCCTGCGGACGAGTTCGGAGACAGTCGTCTCGCGGCTACCGATCGAGGCCTCGCGACGGCTGATCCGCACCATCACCACGACGGTTGGGCTGACGATGGTCGCCAGTTTCCTGTTGTTGGTGCTCGGGCCGCAGTTTCTCGCCGGGTGACCGTCGGGAGGTCGGACTCTCGCCGTGATTCCGGCGGGCCGTCACTCCTCCTGGTCGATTTCGTGTCGGTCGTAGAACTCCTCCGGCGTGGCGTCGATACGCTCGAACTCGTCGTCGAAGTAGTGGTCGTGGTGACGGATCATCTGCTCGACGATCCACGACGAGAACAGTCGGTCGTAGCGCCACTCTCCGGGAATGTCCGG
>CAZQHW010000158.1:0-6213 GCA_964593395.1 uncultured Halobacteriales archaeon | reverse complement strand
CGTCTCACCATCACGTGGTCGTTGAACTCCTCTTTCAGTCGTTCGTTCATCTCTGACTTGTCGTAACCATCCCGAACTCGAACTGGTCTATCACTCGTTCCAGCACGACCTGCTTCAGGGTGTCATACAGCGCTGGAACACCTCGTCGGGATCCCCGTCCTACTGTATGCCCATGGACGCATTCTCGAGGTCTGGAACACTCATTAGCACACAGGTTTGTTGAATTCCAGGTACCGAACTGCCCCCACACGATCTCGAGGTGTCACGTCGCCTGTCACGACCACGTTGCCCTCGCCACGCTCCCTCGGCGAGGTGTGTCTGCCCGGCACGCCGGACGACGTCCGCACCGACAGTGACCGCTTTTCACGCGAAGAAACTGTCTTTGACCTGCCCGTAGCTACGGCATCCACCGTCTCCGGGACCGTTCCACTACCCCTCTCGCCGTCTTCGAGCGCCCGGACGAGTACGCTCTGTATCACCTGTCCCGACGGTGGGCGGTAGTTCGGACCGTCGAGTCACCTCGTTCGCCAGTCGCACACGGCAGGTTCGTGACCGTACCTGTCAGCACACGCGCTGCCGCGGCGGCCGCTGCTGGTCCACCGTGCTCTCGGTCATCCACTGTGGCAGAATCCCGGGGGCCTCAGACGAACACCGGAATCACGATCGCGGCCGTGAAGGCGACCTCGAACAACGCCAGCAGCATCACGATCACCGCTCCCGGGATGCCGAGGATCGCACAGACGGCCAGCGTGAGTAGCGACACTTGGACACCGAAGCCGACGGCGTTTGCCACGACCAGAATCAGCAGACCCACGATCGCGTTGACCACGAGTCCAACAACTGAAACCATAGTCGCTGTACCAGATACATAGGGATAGTTAAACAGTGCCATCACTGGGGCTCGACCCAGTAAGCATCCGGCAGACACCGCCGTCTGTGTCCTGTCGAGGAGGTTCCGTCTCGCGGTATGGTCGGTGATGTGGCGCCCAGTCCTCCGGCACGATGCCGATCGCCTCTCGATCGACGCCGCAGTTCTGGTAGGACCCAGAGGTCGTCGGCCGAGACGTCGACGCCGTCAGCAGTTCGAGCAGTTCTCCTCTGCTCGCGTCGGGAAGTCTCTCGACTGTAGCCACTGTGGGTCTCAGAGGAGACGGGACCCGAGAACGGCCACCCGACACGAGTCTTGGAGACGGTTCACGAGCGGAACGACGACTGAGAGGGAGACCCCCGGATCGACGGGTGTGTTCACCACCAGACGAGCCTCGTCTCGTGGCTTGTGCCGTCTGCACCGGGGTGAGGGACCTGACCACGGACGGTACTCGGGACGTCTCTCCGCAGTACGACTCCGACGGGTGTCTCCACAAGCGACAGGAGACTCCCGATACGCGGCACTCAAGAGACTCGCCGCCGTAGTGGCGCGTAGTGAGTCAGGACCTCGTCGCGATTCTCTTTGGTGATCCGTTTGCGGTGATGAACACGATCGGGTTGGTCGCGTTCGCGCTCGTTGGTGCCTCAAAGGCGATCCGTGCGGAGTTCGACGTCTTCGGCATTCTCATCGTCGGGTTGGCAATGGCGTTCGCCGGTGGCGTCACCCGCGACCTTCTGGTCACACGTGTGCCGCTGGCGCTTCAGTCCCCCGTCGAGATCACGCTGGGACTGGTCGGTGTCGGCCTGGCGATCGCACTCAGTGTCGTGCTGTCGGCGCCGGATTCGCACCCGGTCACGGTCGTCGCGGACGCGATCGGTCTCGCTGCCTTTGCGACGACCGGGGCGATCGTCGCGAGCGAGGTGGGGGTGTCCGCGTTCGGCGTCGTCGCGATCGCGACGATCAACGCCGTCGGCGGGGGCGCCGTGGCCGATATCCTGCTCGACCGGCCGCCGTTTATACTGTTCGAGAAGTTCTACGCGAGTTGTGCCGTTCTCGGCGGGAGTGCGTACTGGATGGTCGGGACGATCGGAGCACTCGAGGGCACGGCCGCTGCGGTGTGTGCGGTGGTGACCATCGTGACTCGGCTGGCCGCGGTGACGTTCGACTGGCATCTCCCGACGGCACAGAAGTTGGGCCTGGCAGGGGATTGATCCACTCAGGGGCCAGTCTCCAGCCGGGAGAGTGAGTTTCCCCAGTCGGGCCGGTGGGGTGGGTTGACTCGAAACGACGAGTTCAGCGGGTCGAACCGCACGCACGAACGCCACCAGCCTCCCTGGTGGTTCTCGGCGAGGGGCGAACCTTCACAACCGTCGGGAGAGCAGTATCGCACTGTCAATGAGAGTCGGTGACGTCGTTCACTATCTGCTGGTGCCCGGCGTCGTTCTGCACGAACTCGCACACGCCTCGGTCGCGACCGTCCTCCCGGGTATCAGCGTCACCGAGGTCGACCTCACCAGCCACGTCCGACACCGCGGCCGGTACACCGTCGTGACCAGCGTGTTGGTGGCGTACGCCCCCCTGCTGGTCAACACGGGTGTCGCGGTCTGGGCCCTGTTCAGGCTGGCTCGTCTCGACCCCACCGACAGCGCCCGGCATCTCGGCTTGATGGTCGGACTCGGATACGTGGCCCTCGTCGCGGGACTGACCGCCATCCCCTCGGTGACGGACGTGCTGTCGCCGCTGCGGATCTGGTGGCAGCAGTTTCCCTCGGTCCGTGGGCTACTCGCACTCCCCGTACTTCCGGGGTTAATACTGGTCTCGCTGCCGTGGCTGCTCATCGCCTCCGCCCGACGGCGGTCACTCGTCGCCTACGTCGGACTCAGTGGGCTGTACACGACTGTCATCGTTCTCGTCGCCGTCGACGTGATCGCGGTGCCAGCCCCCGGAGTGGCACTCGAGCAGGCGATAGAAGCGTTTAGACAAGCCCGGGCGGAGCAGGACGACGCGGCGGTCCGGGCCGTTGGATGGTCGTGACTACGGAGTCGTCGCTCGCGAGGCACGACACCGGCGAGATTCGACACCGACCCGAGGGCAGCACCGGCCCGGTCGAGCGAAAGCTGACAGACGACCAGCCACAGGGCCACGGTTTCGCGTTGGTCTGCCGGCAGTCTGACCGCGCCTCCAGAACGTGGTCCCCGGCCCGGGCGGTGGCGGTACGCCTGTGTCGCTGGAGGTCGTAGGATCACGCGCACATGCCAACTCGAAACCCTGCCGTGGTGACGTTCCCCCGTGATGCACCCCCGGAAGCGACCTTCGAACGTGCGTTCGAGTCCTCGGGGCCGACCGCGAACGAGACCGCAAAGCGGGCGCTCAGTAGCAACTTGGCCCGGACGGACGCCACCTCACCGGACGTTGTCCTGGTCTTCGACGACCCGATACATCTCTGGTTCGGAGGTACACATCTCGTCGAGACCGCCGACCGGCGTGCCACCGAGAACAAGTACTATCTGATGGTGACCGGCGCGTCGATGCTGTACCGAGTGGCCGACGTCAGTGAGACGGACCCGGAGAGTGCCGAGTACGCGGTCTCCGAGGACGCACGGGAGTTGCTGGACGGGCCCGCCGATGAACTGCTGCTGGAGCCGTGTTACGCACTGGGTGAGGATGCGGGACCGTACGAGGACCAGACCGAGACGTTACCGCGAGCGATGTTCGAGCGAGACGGCTCACTGACGTCGTACGTGGACCCCCCACCGATACCGTTCGTGCCTGCAGACCGGTAGTTCAGGTCACACTTTTTCAACAGTCGCCACGTCTTCCGGACATGGAGTTCTACGAGGCACGGGACGTTCTGCAGGAGGTGACGACGGCGACCCCGGACGATCCGGTGACGATCGACGTCGAGGCCGACATCCAAGACGCCCTGGAAACGATGTTCGACCACGAGTTCACACAGTTGCCGGTTCGAGACGGGGACCGCATCACGGGGGTGATATCGTACCGCTCGATCGCGAGAGCGATAAAGAGCTTCGACGACACCGACATCAACCACCACACCGTGGGCTTTGCCGTCGAGGAACCCGTGTACGTGGATCTCGACGCCGATATCTACGACCTCTTTCGGACACTCGCCAGGGAGGACTACGTTCTCGTCGGGTCACCGACCGAGTTAGCGGGTATCATGACCCGGTACGACGTGTTCTTCTTTCTCGAGGACCGGGTCCGGCCGTTTCTGCTGATCGGTGACATCGAATCCGCGCTTCGAGACCTCTTCGAGGCAGCGTTCGACGACGTCGAACGTCGGATCGAGGAGACGTTCGCGGACAGACTGGCGAACGACCCGTCGTACACCCCCTCGGAGACACCCGACGACTTCGGCTTCTGGGAGTACGAGATCTTCGTCGGACGCAACTGGGAGACACTGAACCAGTACTTTTCGGTCGAACGGGACGTGGTGCTCGAGATGATCCGGGAACTCGGCGACATCAGAAACGCGCTGTTTCACTTTCGAGCGACGGCAGACGCGGTCGACACCGACCTCATCGAGATCGCACACAGCCGTATCCTCGACGCAAAGGCCCGGTCGACCTGAGTGAACGACCCGTGTATCACTCCTTGTGACGGCGTCCCAAAGGCATCCGACCACCGCCCGCTCCCGGCCTCCGAGTTGGTCGCGTGGGCTGGTGCTTGAATCGCAATTTGCCCCCTTGCACGTGAGTGCGGCCACAGCGAGGCGGAGACGCCCGCTCCTCTCGACTCCGCCGACAGGTCGTTGCCCCGTCTGGAGACCACCCTGGGACCGTGGGACACCCCGCCCGCGATCCCGTTGTCAACCGTTGCCACCGCAGGTACAGGGGAGTCGTTCGCCGGACAGGACCGTGACTCCGCACCCTCGTACCGCTTCGGATAATATTGTAGCGTACTCGCAAGATTATTTACGCCGGGGGCGTAATAGGTGCACGATGAACAGAGACGCTACACGACCGGCCGGGGCCGGCGTCCAGAGAGTCCGACGGCAGTCAGACGGTGGTGACGTGTGACGCCGATCGAACTCCGGGAGTCGGTCCCCGGGCTGGCAGACGGCGTGTACATGAACTTCGGCGCACACGGCCCGAGTCCCCGGCCAGTCGTCGAGGCGGCCGAGGGGTTTCTCGAATCCCACGAGTACGACGTCCCGACGGCGGGAGACCCGTACGAGGTCGCCTTCGAGGAGTACGACCGCACGCGGGAGCGACTCGCGGCGCTCATCGGGGCCGACCCGGACGAGGTGGCACTCACCGAGAGCACCACCGCCGGGGTCAACGCCGTCGCCACGGCCCTCGACTGGGAGCCCGGCGACGTCGTCGTCCGGACCGACGTGGAGCACCCTGCTGGTGTCCTGCCGTGGCAGCGACTCGAGCGAGAGGGCGTCGAGGTGCGCGAACTCGAGACGACCGAGGGACGGCTCGACGAGGCCGCGTTCGCCGAGGCCGTCGAGGACGCCAAGTTGGTCTGTTTCAGTGCGCTCACCTGGACACACGGCACTCGGCTTCCCGTCTCTGACCTGGTGGACGTGGCCAACGAGACGGGCACGTTCACGCTGGTCGACGCCGTCCAGGTGCCCGGGCAGGTGCCCGTCGACGTCACCGAGTGGGGGGCTGACGCCGTCGCCGCCGCCGGACACAAGTGGCTACTCGGACTCTGGGGCAGCGGATTCCTGTACGTCGACCGCGCGGTCGCCGAGTCGATGGCGCCCCACACGGTCGGCTACCGGAGCGTCGAGACGCCCACCGCCGACCAGTTCGAGTACGCCGCCGGCGCTCGCCGCTTCGAGGTGGGGTCGGCCAACCCGGCACCACACGTCGCGCTGCAGACGGCGGTCGACTTGGTCGACGAGGTGGGTGTCGACCGGATCCGCGAGCGGATCGCCCGTCTCGCCGGCCGACTCGCGACGTCGGTTCCGGACGAGCGACTGTTGTCGCCCGCCGACCCGGAGTCCGGGCTGGTCAGCGTCGCCGTCGACGACCCGGCGGCGACCGTCGAGCGTCTCGCGGAGGAGGGGATCGTCGTCCGGTCGCTGCCCGACCCCGCGGCGGTTCGGGCGTCGGTCCACGCTGTCAACACTGACGAGGAGGTCGACCGCCTGGCAAGGGCGCTAGATGCGGAGTGGTGATCCCGGTCTCGACCGGGACGGCCCGGTGTCGCCGGGCGTCGGCAGACGTGTGACCCGAGAAGGGGCTGTGTCGTCGGGTGGCCAGTTTACACCAGCAACTGGATGTCGGCCTCGGCCATGTCCTGGATGGCGGTGGCCGCGCCGACGCCGGTGGTGACGCCGTCGTAGAAGTCGTCCTCGTCGTAGTCCATCA
>CAZQHW010000157.1:0-6220 GCA_964593395.1 uncultured Halobacteriales archaeon | reverse complement strand
GGGTACCTGCTCTCAAGGCAGGCGCAATAGGCCGCTCTGCCACCCCACCGCAAAGTCCGCTTCGGTCGCGGAGTAAAAATCCGTGTCGGTCCCCTACTCCGTCTCGACGGTCAGGCCTCCGTCGTCCTCGACCGCCCGCAGCCCCAGCGTCGCTATCGCCGCGGCCGTGAACGCGGGCACCCGTCGACCGGCCCGCCGCCGGGAGCGAACGAGCGTCGTCGTCAGCGCCAGCCCCGCCGGCGTCTCCACGCTCGGCAACACCTCGATAAAGTCCGTTCCCCCCTCCGCCGCGGCGGTGCGCTCGGTCAGCGTCCCCACCGCCGGCGGCGAGAGCGCGTCCTCGAAGTCCACGGGGGCGGTGAACCCTGCGTAGTAAACGTCGCCGCCTGTCGTCGGACCGAGGACGGTCGTCGCCGACCGCAACTTCATCGCCGCGCCGTCGACCGCGGTGCGACTCGCCAGCGGCGCCGTCGGTCGTAACACCGCCGCCGACTCGGCGCCCTCCTCGCGCAACACGTGGGTCACCGTGTTGCCGACACGCGCCGCCGGCGTCGACCCGACCTGTGGCTCGTACCGCGGCTCGCCGGCGTGTGGGTCCCGCTCGAGGTCCGCGAGCGCCGCCTCGACCACCGTACGGACCGCTTTCTCCGGGTCGCCCGCGTCCGGTCCCGCGTCGTCGCCCCACCGCTCGTCCGGCCGACTCTCCTCGGCACCGGCGCCGGTCCTGCTATCGCCGTCAGCAGGGCGGTAGTTGACCAGCAGGTCGCCGCCGCTCTTTGCCACCGAGCGAACGGCGTCACTCAGGGTGGCCTCGTACAGGGTGGCCGCTCCCTCGGCCGAGAGCGGCGTCTCCTCGGCGACACGGGACAGCACACCGGGACGGGGCGGCTCCGCCAGAACGGCGACGACGGTCATACCCGCCGCTGGGCGCCGCCCGGACTTCAATCGACAGGGTCCGGCGCGCTTTTGTCCAGCGCGGCCCGACGCGGAACCGTGCGCTTGGCCTCACGACTCGTCGGTGTCCTGGGCGTCGTCGTGGTGATAGCCGTCTCCATCGGCGCGCTCGTCTCGCTCGTCGGGACGTTGACGGCGGCGAGTGCGTTCCAGGCGGCGGCGGTCGTCACCGCGATTCTCGTCACCGGGGGCGTCCTGCTGGCGGCGGTGGCTGGCACCCGCTCCGTGTCGCTGTCGACCGAGTACTGGTGATGACTACCTACCGCTCTCGTCGGCCCTTTGTCTGCCGGTAGTCACCGTCGGTCACGTCGCGAAAGCCCTCGACGAACTCGTCGAGGTGGTCGGGGGCCTCGACGGGGTCGACCGCCGGGACGATCTCGAAGCCTCGCCCCCGGATCGACCGGCCGTTGTCCGCCGGCAGTCCGAACTCGGCGGCGTCGGTGGTGGTGTGTTCCGCTGCGATCGCCCGCAGCGCCCGCTGGCCGACCGGGACCAGTAACTCCGGGTTGATCATCCGGACCTCCGCCGTGAGATAGTCGTCGCAGTTGCGAACCTCCTCGTCGTCCGGCCCCCGGTCGGGGTGGCGACACCGCGTGAGGTAGGTGAGAAAGACGTTCTCGACGGCCGGGCGCTCCGCCTCGGGGTCCGGGCAGAGTCCGAGGTCCGCGAGGGCCGCGTACAGTCGTCGCCGGCCGGCAAAGGGCACGCCCGTGTCGTCGGCACCGGCGTCGGGCGCGACCCCGACGAACAGGAAGTCGGCGCCCACGTCGCCGTAGCCGTGTACGACCCGCTCGCGGGTGTCACACAGCGCCGGGCACCGCTGGCAGGCGGTGTCCATCCCGAATGGGTTCTCGCGGGTCTCCTGATTGGCGTCCACGAGCGAAGCGGAGGGGCCGCCGGGCAAAAAACCTCGCCACACGGCCCTCGGTGCTGCGGGTCAGTCGTGGTCCGGGTCCGTGTCCGCGTCCGTGTCAGCGGTCGCGTCACCCTCACGTGCTAGCGTGCCCCGTTCGGTCACCTGGAGGATGTTCTGCATGTTGCGGTAGACGCCCTCGGGCGTGGTGTCTGCCGGCTCCTCGGGGTCGTACAGGTCACTGACGCGGTACAGTACGGCACCCAGGAGCGAGGCGCGGTCCGCGCCACGCTCTCGCAGGTCGTCCGCCGCCGCACGCAGGCAGGCGACCCGTTCTGGGTCGTCCGGGAACTCGCTGGCAGACAGAAAGTCGTCACCCTCGCCGCCTCCCTGCGCGCCGTCTCTCGGGTCGACCGCCCCGGCGTCGTCCGTGGTGTCTGCTCCGCTCTCGTCCCCGTCGCCGGTCACGCCTCGACCCTCCCGGCGTGGGCGCGGCGGGCGATGATCCCCACGTTGTCGGCGATCTCGGCGGCCACCGAGCGGAACCGCTCGCCAACCGCGAGGTCATCGAGAACAACCGGTCGCCCGGACTCGTCGCCCGTGCGGACGGCGGGGTCCAGCGGAATCGACCCGAGAAACGGCAACTGGTGTTCGTCGGCCAGGCCCTCGCCGCCGCCGCTGCCGAACACCTCGTGTTCCCCACCACAGTCCGGGCACCGGAAGGCGCCCATGTTCTCCACGACTCCCAGTACGGGCGTGTCGTGGGTGCCGAACATCTCGAGGCCCTTCCGGGCGTCGTCCACCGCGACGGTCTGTGGGGTGGTGACGATCACGGCGCCGGTGATCGGGACGGACTGCAACAGGGTGAGTTGGGTGTCACCCGTGCCCGGCGGCAGGTCGATCACCATGTAGTCGAGTGCGCCCCACTCGACGTCCTCCCACAGTTGGGTGATCACCTTGTGGACCATCGGCCCCCGCCAGATAACGGGGTCGTCCTCGCCGACGAGAAAGGCCATGCTTATGAGTTTCATCCCGTACCGCTCGGGCGGCACGAGAGTCTCCTCTTCGGTCGCCATCGGTGGCTCGTCGGCGCCGAGCATCCGGGGGACGTTCGGCCCGTACACGTCGGCGTCGAACAGGCCGACGCGAGCGCCACGGTCGGCCAGGCCGGCGGCGACGTTGACCGCGACGGTGGACTTGCCCACGCCGCCCTTTCCCGAGGCGACGGCGATGACGTTTTTCACGCCGGGCATCACCGTCTCGTCGGAGCCACGGTCGACCGACGCCGACAACTCGACGTCGAGTCCGGGGTCGGCGTCGGTCAGTGTCGTCCGCACCTCCTCGGCGATCGCCGTCTCTGCGGGCGAGTACGGTGCCCCCAGCGCGAGGTCGACGGCAACCTCGTCCCCGCCGGCGTCGATCTCGTTCACCAGCCCCAGCGAGACGATGTCCCCCTCCAGCGCGGGGTCCTCGACCGCGCGCAGTCGGTCGCGTACGTCGCTCTCGTCCATGTACACCGGTGGCGGCCCCGCGTCGAAAGACTGTCGTTCCGGCCGTCTCCGACGGCGCCACGACCGGCCACGCGCCCAGGTCCCCCGGCGTCCAGACCCGCAGTGATAGGGGCACACCGCAAGTGAACTACGTGTCCATCGCCTACCGTGAGCGATGTCTGACTCCGACACGACGACGAGACGGCGCATCGGACGCAGAGGCTACCTGGCGGCGGGTGTGACAGCGATCACGACGCTCACCGCCGGGTGTACGGGCGGTGGTGGTGACGGCGACGGCGGCGGCGGCGACGGCGACGACGACGCGCCGGACCGCGAGACGGTCTCGGTCGACTCCGAGACAGCCTCGGCGATCGACGACTACCTCTCGAACACGGGCAACTACGACGGTGACGTGTTCGACTTTACCGGCGAGTCCAACCCGACCGTCGACGTCGGCGCGTCGGGCAACGGCGGCAACTACGCCTTCGGCCCGGCGGCACTCGCCGTCTCGACCGGCACCACAGTCACCTGGGAGTGGACCGGCCAGGGCCAACAGCACAACGTCGTCGAGGAGCAGGGCGGCTACGGCTACGAGTCCGAGCGCGCTATTGCGGAGGGCACCACCTTCGAGTTCACCTTCGACGAGCCCGGCCTGTCGCTGTACGTCTGCACCCCCCACAGCGGGTTCGGGATGAACGGCGCCGTCGTCGTTCGAGAGTAACGGTCCGGCCTCGTCGCCCGATTGCGTCTTCCGCACCGTGCGTTGAAGTGTGTCGACCCCGTTCTATCGCGGGTGCTGACGGACGGGTTCGGTCGCGAGGTCTCCGGCGTGCGCGTCTCGCTGACCGACCGGTGTAACTTCGACTGTGTCTACTGTCACAACGAGGGACTGGGCGACACCCGCGGCCCGATGGCGCCCCGGGACGACGAACTCGACGCCGACCGCGTGGTCCGCTTTCTCGAGGTCGCCCGGGAGTTCGACGTGGAGGCGGTGAAGTTCACCGGCGGCGAGCCGCTGTTGCGGGCGGACCTGGCGGAGATAGTCGCCCGCACGCCCGACGAGATGGCCGTCTCGCTGACGACGAACGGTTCGCTGTTGCCCGACCGCGCCGAGGAACTCCGGGCGGCGGGCCTGGAGCGGGTGAACGTCTCCCAGGACGCTCTCGACCCAGAGGCGTTCGCCCGGATCACGGAGTCCGGCGCCTACGACCGCGTCATGGAGGGCGTCGAGGCGGCCCTGGAGGCGGGGCTCGACCCGGTGAAACTGAACATGGTCGTCTTCGAGCGGACCGCCGGCTACGTCGAGGAGATGGTCGAACACGTCGCCCGCGACGGCCTTCGCCTGCAACTGATCGAGTACATGCCCGAGATTGCCGGCCACCCGGAGTGGGCGATCGACATCGACCGTGTCCACGACTGGCTCGAAGAGCAGGCGGACCGCGTCGAGCGCCGGGAGATGCATGACCGCCGGCGCTACTGGGTCGACGACGCACTCGTCGAGGTGGTCGACCCCGTCGGCAACGAGGAGTTCTGCGACAACTGTGGGCGCGTGCGACTCACCCACGACGGCCACCTGAAGGGGTGTCTCAACCGCGGCGACGACCTCCGGGCGATCGGCACCAGTCGCACACAGATGCGGGACGCCTTCCGCCGTGTGGTCGACGAGCGGGTGCCGTACTACGGGGAGTACCTCGTCCGCGACGGCGACGGCGGCTGGGAGGTGAACGACCGCTACCTCGGGGCTGACCCCGACGCCCCGCACGGCGCTCCCGAACACGTCTCCGAGGCAGTCACCGGGACCGGGGACGGGGCGTCCGCGAACTCGGCCGTCGACCCCGCCGACGACGACTGAAGCCCGCCCACTCAGGGGCGGCGGTAGACGTACTCCACGTCCGGCCCGACCACTCTGACGGCGTCGGCACTGGCCGGCTCCGTGCCCTCGAACGCCAGTCGGTCGACCCGCCCGTCGAACCCGTGCAACGGCATCCCCGCGTCTACCCGCCCGTCCTCGGTGACGGCGAACGTCGCCCGCCCGAAGTCACAGACGGCACGCTCGACGCCGTCGACGGTCTCGACGCGAAACTCGCCGCCGCCCGTCTCGCACCACGCCGCGAGGTGCCCACGGAGCGTGTCGAACTCCGCGACAGCGTGACCCTCGGCCGGTGTGTGCTCGTCGGTCATGCCGGCGCTTGCGGCGCGAGGGGATTGTAGGTGTCGCCTGGGAGACGTTCACTCTGGTTGTCACCCTGTGGACCGGACGGTTTTAGGGTGTGCCCCAGTAACATGGTGTATGGGCTTTGGATCCTACGACGAGTCCGAGCAGGAGAACCAGCAGGTAGACGAGGACGAGGCCGAGGGCGAGGGTGTCACCGTACAGGAGAACAAGCACGACGGGGAGGTCTCTTTCGAGTCCGACGAGTCGGCGTCCTCGCTCATCGACCGACTGCAGGACATGAAAGACGACCCCGAAGAGGCAGAGGCCGAAGAGTAGCCGTCCGGTCCACGGACGACGCCCCACTGCGGTCGCTGCCGGGTTCCTGGCGGTCGCCGGTGCCGTCCGGCGGTACGGACTCGTCCCCGTTCCGGTGCGTTTTTATGCCGTACCGCGAGTAGATACGCTTGCTACGCTGCAGGGGTGTCAGCCCCGAGTCCGCAACGGGCGACAGTACGCGCGTCGTGGTAGCCAAGCTTGGTCCAAGGCGCAGGGTTGCTAACTCTGTGGCGTAATGCCTCCGGGGTTCGAATCCCCGCCACGACGTCCGAGGACGCACGCGGGGCCCACCCGCGAGTGCGGCCCCGACCCAAGCACAGAGCGCGAACCGACCCACCACACACCACACAATGCACACATGAGCGCGGACGAACGAGAGGAGGACGACGAGGACCTCCGGTACTTCGTCCGGATCGGACAGACGGACCTCGA
>CAZQHW010000156.1:0-6418 GCA_964593395.1 uncultured Halobacteriales archaeon | reverse complement strand
GTCCACCCGACGACGGTCGTCGAGGGCTACCACCGCGCCGCCGAGATCGCAGGCGACGCCGTCGACGAGATCGCCCTGGACGTCGAGGTCGACGACGACCTTCTGGAGCAGGTCGCCGAGTCCTCGATGACGGGCAAAGGCACCGGCGGCATCACCGCGGCGCGCCTCGCCGAGACCGTCGTCGAGGCGGTCCGTCGCGCCGAGACCGACGGGCGCGTCGACGACGACCGTATCGCGCTGTCGACACAGGTCGGCGCCTCCTCCTCCGCCACGGAGCTTATCGAGGGCGTCGTCCTCGACGAGGAGCCCCTGTTGGAGACGATGAGCCGTGACGTGGTCGACCCGACGATCGCCGTGCTCGACGTCGAACTCGGCGTCCGCACCGGCGACGTCGACGTCGAGTACGAACTCAGCTCCGTCGACCAACTCTCCGCGGCGATGGAGAGCGAGGAGAGCGAACTGCGCGACCTGGTCGACGACGTCGTGGGCCACGGCGTCGACGTGCTGTTCACCACCGAGGACGTCGACGACCGCGTCGCCTCCCTGCTCGAGGGTGAGGACGTTGTCGCCTTCGACGACGTCGACGACGACGACGCGACGGCGATCGCCCGGGCGACCGGCGCCAGCCGCGTCGGCACTCTGGACGACTTCGAGGCCGACGACCTCGGCGCCGCCGACGGCGTCAACACGGACACCTTCGGCGACGACGACGTCACCTTCGTCGAGGGCGGCGCCGCCGCCGAGTCGGTGACCGTGTTCGTCCGCGGCGGCACCGAGCACGTCGTCGACGAGCTGGAGCGCACCCTCTCGGACGCGATCAACGTGGCCACCGCCGCCGTCGAGACCGGCGCGGTCGTCCCCGGCGCGGGCGCCTCCGAGATCGCCATCGCCGACCGCGTCCGTCGCGAGGCCGCCGGCGTCGAGGGCCGCCAGCAGCTCGCGGTCGAGGCCTTCGCCGACGCCGTCGACATCGTCCCGCGCACGCTCGCGGAGAACGCCGGCACCGACCCCATCGACGCGCTGGTGGACCTGCGCGCCGAGCACGAGGAGACGGGTCGTGCGGGCCTGGTCACCGCCGACGGCGAGACGACGATCGCCGACCCCGTCGAGAACGGCGTCGTCGACCCCGCCACGGTCAAGCACGAGGCCGTCGAGTCCGCCACCGAGGCGGCGACGATGATCGCCCGCATCGACGACGTCATCGCCGCCGAGTAGACGCCACGCGACACTCCCCGGTCACGGGGACGTCGGCCGCGAGGAGCAGCCGACCACCGAGTTCGAATTTTTTGGCGATCCGAACACGTGACCAGCGCCGTCTGCCGAGCCACGGACTACCGGACCCCGGCGAACAGCGTCGAAGTATTAATAGTGTGGCGGGAGTTTTCAACGGTACCCATGACAGGGGAGAGACAATCGACACGGCGCTCGTACCTGACGGCCTTGGGTGCGGGAGGAGCGATCGCGCTGGCCGGGTGCGCCGGCGGCGACGACGACGAAACGGTCACGATCGGCTCGGACATTCCGTACCGGCCCTTTGAGTACCGCACAGAGGAGGGCGACCTCATCGGCTTCGACGTGGAGATCGCCGAGGCGGTGTTCGGCGACGAACTCGGCAGGGAGCCGGAGTTCGAGACGACGGGCTTCGACACTATCATTTCCTCGCTAAACAACGGCAACTTCCGGGTGATCATGTCGGCGATGACGATAAACGACGAGCGCGCCGAGCGGGTGGACTTCTCGGACCCGTACTTCACCGCCTACCAGACGATCGTCGTTCTGGAGGACAGCGGGATCACGAGCAGGGAGGACCTCCGTGGACAGTCCGTCGCCGTCCAGAAGGGGACCACTGGCGAGGGTGCCGCCGAGTCACTCCAGGAGGAGTTCGACGATGAGATGACCATCGAGAGCTACGACCAGATCACCGGCGCGTTCGACGCGCTCGAGAACAACCAGGTCGTCGCGGTCATAAACGACAACACGGTGAACGCAGAGTTCGTCGCCCAGAACGACCAAGTACGGTTCGTGGAGGGCGAGGGTGCGGCCACCGGCGAGGGCGCCCCGGACTACCTCACGCTGACCGTCGAGGAGTACGGCATCGCCTTCCGCCAGGACGACGACGACTTCCGCGAGGAGGTCAACGACGCGCTGGCGGCGATAATGGAGGACGGAACCTACGACGATATCTACGCCGACTACTTCGGACCGGGCGGGTGACGACCCGCGGGGCGAGCGAGTCCGACACCCGCGTCGGCCGCTGTGCCCGCGATACTTTCATCATGCAGGACAGAAACCCGTAGACACAGACATGGCAGACGCGTACGGAAAGAGCGCGGGCGCCGACGGAGGAGTGCTGATGCGGGATCGCCTGATACGGCGGGTCGGTGAGGTGCTGTCGGTCGGGTTCGTCCTGGTGGTCGTGGGGCTCGTCGCCTGGATACTGAGTGCGCAGGTCGACTTCGAACTGCTCGAGACGGTGTTCCCGCGCTTTGTCGAGGCGTTCTGGCTGGTCGTGCGGATCGTCGCCGTCTCGAGCGTCCTGTCGGTGACGCTTGGCGTGTTGGTCGGACTCGGCCGGATCTCGAACTCACCGCTGACGAGTCGGGTCACAAAGGGGTACGTGGAGTTCTTCCGGGGGACGCCGCTTCTGTTTCAGTTGTTTCTCATCTTCATCGGTGTACCCAGTCTGTGGGCGACCGGCGAGTTCCCGATCCAAAACTGGTCGTTGCCCGCCGCCGTTATCGGACTCACGCTGAACCACGCTGCCTACGTCGGCGAGGCGATCCGCGGCGGGATCGACGCCGTCCCCGACGGCCAGATGGAGGCTGCTCGTTCGCTGGGGATGTCCCGGGTGATGGCGCTGCGGGAGGTGGTGTTGCCACAGGCGTGGCGCAACGCTCTGGCGGCGATCGGCAACGACCAGATCATCCTCGTGAAGGACACCTCCCTGCTGACGGTGATCGCCGTCCCGGAGATAATGAGCGTGTTCCGCAACGTCAACTCCACCACCTTCGACCCGTGGACGCCACTCGTGTGGGTGTGCCTGTTTTACCTGAGTATCACCCTGTCGATGAGCCAGATCGTGAGTGCCCTGGAACGGCGGGCGGACCCGACCGGCCAGAGCCGCGGCAACCAAGTAAAGGCGATGCTGCGGCGGGACGGCGCCAGCGGGGGGGATGACTGACGATGAGTACGCGACCGCTCGTCGAGTACGACGCGGTGGACAAGTTCTTCGGCGAGACACACGTGTTGCGGTCGGTCGACCTGCAGGTGACAGACGGCCAGGTCGTCGTCGTGATCGGACCCTCGGGGTCGGGCAAGTCGACGCTGTTACGATGTGCGAACCGTCTCGAGGAAGTCCAGGGCGGGGAGATCCGGATCGACGGCGACCCCGTCACCGGGCCGGACGCCGACGTGAACCAGATCCGTCGCCGCGTCGGGATGGTGTTCCAGTCGTTCAACCTCTTTCCGCACATGACCGCCATGGAGAACGTCGCGATCGGGCCGGAACAGGTGCTCGGGCGCGACCGGGACGACGCCGAGGACCGGGCGCACGAGTTGCTCGACCGGGTGGGGATCGCCGACCAGGCGGCGTCGTACCCCGAGGAACTGTCCGGCGGGCAACAACAGCGGGTCGCCATCGCGCGGGCGCTGGCGATGGACCCGCAGGTGATTCTGTTCGACGAGGTGACGAGCGCGCTGGACCCCGAACTCGTTGGCGAGGTGCTCGACGTGATGCGCGACCTAGCGAACGAGGGGATGACGATGCTCGTCGTCACCCACGAGATGGGGTTCGCCCGCGAGGTCGGCGACCGAATCGTGCTCATGGCTGACGGGCGGATCGTCGAACAGGCGGCGCCCGAGCCCTTTTTTGAGTCGCCGTCGACCCAGCGTGGACAGCGGTTTCTCTCGCGACTGCTGTGACCGGTCAGCCGCCGAACAGGAGTTCGACGGCGTCGCCCGCCGCCAACCCGAACGCCTCGTCGCCCCGCCCCTGGTTCACGTCCAACTCGACGTTACCGTGGCTGCCGACGGTCGCCAGGGGGTCGCCCGGCGCGACGACAGCGAAGGTCTCGACCACCGGGACGACGCGCTCGCCGTTGGCGGCGTCGGTCCCTGGGCGCACGGCGACACGGTCGACGCCCTCTACCGCGTGACCGGGGACGTTCGTGATCAGGTTCCCGAAGTCGTCGGCCACGAGCACCACCCCCGTCGCGCGGCCCGCTTCAACGGTCGCCTCGGGCAGCGAGAGCGAGACGGGGGCCTCGACTGGAGTGAGCAGTCCGCGGTCGCGCAGCGCGGCAACGCCGTGGTCGTGGACCAGCGCCGCGGCCGGGGCGAACACGTCTCGCCCGTGGAACGTCGAGGACCGCGCCCCCGTGTCGTCGACGCGGTAGACGGCGACCTCGTTCGTGTCGGCGGACCCGTCTCCGGGGTCGTCGGGCGCGTCGTCGGCCTCGCTCATCGGCTGGCGACCGTCGAACCGCCGGTACAACACGGGGTCCGGTGGGCCGGGAGCGGCGAGGCGACGGGCGGGCGGCAACAGCGAGCCGTTGTCCGGGCCGACGAGGGTGTGGTCGCCGGCCTCGACGACGACAGCCGCACGGCCGGTGCCCACGCCGGGGTCGACGACGGCGAGGTGGGTCGCTGGCGGGAACCACGGCAGCGTCTCGCGGAGCCAGAAGGCCGCCGCCCGGACGTCCTGGCGGGGGAGGTCGTGGGTCACGTCCACGAGGTCGGCGTCGGTCCGGCGGGCGAGAACACCTCGCATCGCCCCGGGGTACGGCGAGCCGAAGTCGCTGGCGAGGGTGATCATCCGTCAGCGCCCGTCGGGTGCCGTGTCGTCCGCGGCGTCGGTGCCGTCGTCGTCGTCGACGCGGCGGACCCGCTGGACGCCGTTGACCTCGTCTATCACGGCCGCGACGGGGTCGGGGACGAGCGGGCGCCAGGGGTCGCC
Source organism: uncultured Halobacteriales archaeon (assembly GCA_964593395.1). Lineage (GTDB taxonomy): Archaea > Halobacteriota > Halobacteria > Halobacteriales > SW-7-71-33 > SW-7-71-33. Next base: position 1,464 of record CAZQHW010000156.1, on the reverse strand, counting down.
GTCGAGCATCGCACGCCGGATGCGGGTGCCCTCGTAGCGCTCGCGGTCGAAGGTTGGAAAGGAGCCGACGGGAACGTCGGCCTCGCGGAACAGCCGGACGACGAGCGGGTTGTGCGAGTAGACGACCGAGAAATCGGGACACAGCGAGCGGACGTGGCTCACCCAGACGGCGTTGCGCTCGACGTCGCGCAGGGGGATCGGGTGGACCGGAATGTCGACGTCGGCGGCCTCGACGGCCCGGAGCACCATCTCGACGCGCTCGCCGCCGGTGAAGGGGTCGTCGACGGAGTGTGAGCGTCCGGCGCTCCCGACGACGACGACGAGTTCGTCGACCTCCCTGGCGACGGTCTCGACGACGCGGCGGTGACCCCCGTGGAAGGGCTGAAACCGACCGACAAAGAGGCCGCGGTCGCGCTCGACTGCCATGCTCCGGTCGTCGGTGGCTCCACGCATAAGCGTTCGGAACACGTGACACGCCGCTGTCGACCGTGTCACGGCGTCTCACCCGCCTGATTTAAGTAGGGTCGAGAGAATCGCAATGTCCTGATCGGCCGCCTCAGGCCCGCTATGGCGGACACACGGTGGGACGCGTGAGGTGGGGGTGGGGAGAAGATATATCAGACCGAGACGCGTTCGTTCGGTAGCGATACGGTGACATGAGCAACGACAGCACGGACGAGACTGCCGGTTCCCCTGACGAGGACGACGGACTCGAGGAGCGAGAGCCCTTTGAGGGGTTCGACGAGACCTTTGGCGAGGACGTCGACACGGGGGAAGAGTCGGGGACGGACCCCGACCTCGGCAGCAGCGTCGAGACCGACGCGGAGATAGACGAAGAGGTGGCCGAGGACGACCTCCTCGGCGGGTTGCAGATCGACACTACCGCCGAGATCGAGGTGCCCGACCGCCTGGTCGACCAGGTGATCGGGCAGGACGAGGCCCGCGACATCGTAAAGAAGGCGGCCAAGCAGCGCCGCCACGTCATGATGATCGGCTCGCCCGGCACGGGCAAGTCGATGCTGGCGAAGGCGATGTCCGAACTGCTCCCGAAGGAAGACCTGCAGGACATGCTGGTCTACCACAACCCCGACGACGGCAACGCACCCAAGGTGCGGACGGTGCCGTCGGGGAAGGGCGAGCAGATCATCGAGGCTCACAAGGAGGAGGCACGCAAGCGCAACCAGATGCGGTCACTGTTGATGTGGATCATCATCGTGATCGTGCTGGGGTACACCCTGCTTGCGCCCGGAGCGAACATCCTGCTTGGCATCCTGGCGGCCGGGGTCATCTACCTCGCCTTCAAGTACTCCTCGCGGGGGTCGGACGCGATGATCCCGAACCTCATCGTGAACACCGCCGACGAGACCTCCGCCCCGTTCGAGGACGCCACCGGTGCCCACGCCGGCGCCCTGCTGGGCGACGTCCGCCACGACCCGTTCCAGTCCGGCGGCATGGAGACGCCCA
>CAZQHW010000155.1:0-6434 GCA_964593395.1 uncultured Halobacteriales archaeon | reverse complement strand
CGGTGACGAAAGGGTCATGTCGGCGCCGGCACACGCCGGGAGCGATGGCCGAGTCACGCATCGACGAGGTGGACCGGCGGATCATCTACGAACTGCAGCGGGACGCCCGCCACACCTCCGCCAGCGACATCGCGGAGTCGCTCGACGTCTCCGCCCGCACCGTGCGCAACCACATCCAGCGCCTAGAGGAAGACGGCATCATCGAGGGGTACAGCGTGAACGTCGACTTCGAGGCGGCGGGCTACCAGTTGCACACGCTGATCGTCTGCACGGCGCCGATCGCCGACCGCGAGGCGATCGCCCGCGAGGCACTGGAGGTGCCCGGCGTCGTCGCGGTGCGGGAGGTGATGACCGGCGAGGGCAACGTCCACGTCGAGGTCGTCGGCGTCGACAGCAACGACCTCAGCCGGATCGGCCAGGACCTGAACGAGATCGGTCTTGAGGTGGCCGACGAGGACATCATCCGCAACGAGTACACCACGGAGTTCGACGGGTTCGCGGCAGACGACACCTGACCGTCGGTTCCGACTCGGCCTCTTTATCGCCGCTTCAGTTCCGAATCAGAAAATATAGCGGTATATTTATTCCTACCCGGAATAGCTAGCGGGACAGACAACGGGACGCCGGGGTGACACCCCGCGTGTCCCGGGCCGAACACACCATGACACCAGACACCGACCTCCGAGAGCGACTGGCCGACACACCGGGACCACCAGTACTCGTGATCGGCGACAGCCACGTCACGAGGGGACTCGTCGAGGAACTCCACCGGACCGTCGAGGTGACGGTGCTCACGGACGACCCGGTCGTCGCCCGGGTCGAGGACACGGCGGGAGACGACCCGGGCGTGGAGGTCGTCGGCGGCGACCCGACGAGGGTCGAGGCGCTCGAACGCGCCGACGCGAGGGCGGCGTCGGTCGCCGTCGTCGCGCTCTCCTCGGACGCCACCACGATGCTGGTGACACGGCTCCTCAGGGGGGCGTTCGGCGTCGAGGAGGTCGTCGCCCTCGTGGAGGACCCCGCAGTCCACGACGTCGACGACGTGGACACGATCTGCGCCTCCAACGCGGTTGCGTCGCACGTACTGGACGAGTTCACCCGTCGGTACGCCTGACGCCATGGAGAAGGACCTCGAACGCGACCTGGGCCTGTTGTCGGTCGTGGCGATCTCGATCGGGGCGATGGTCGGCAGTGGTATCTTCATTCTGCCGGCGCTGGCGGTGAAGGAAGCCGGCGCGGGGATGGTCGTCGCCTTCGCGCTGGCCGGCGTGTTGGTGGTGCCGGCGGCGGTGTCGAAAGCGGAGATGGCGACGGCGATGCCGGAGGCCGGCGGCACATACGTCTTTATCGAGCGCTCGATGGGGCCGATGCTCGGCAGCGTCGCCGGCGTCGGCACCTGGTTCGCGCTGTCGTTCAAGGGGGCGCTGGCGCTGGTGGGCGGGGTGCCGTACCTGTTGCTGGTGCTCGACCTGCCACCCGCACTCGGAGTCGCGCCGACGAAGTGGTTCGCGCTGGCGCTGGCGGTGCTTCTGATCGGGGTGAACCTGTTCGGGGCGAAACAGACCGGTCGCCTGCAGGTCGCCATCGTGGCCGTGATGCTTGCCGCGATGGCGTGGTTCGTTGTCGGCGGGGTGCCGGCGAGCGACTCCGGCCGCCTCCAGGGGCTGTTCGAGTCGGGCGCGAGCGGGATCTTCGCGGCGACGGGCCTGGTGTTCGTCTCCTTTGCTGGCGTCACGAAGATCGCCAGTGTCGCCGAGGAGGTCGAGAACCCGGACCGGAACCTCCCGCTCGGGATCTTCGGGTCGCTCGCGTTCACGACGCTGCTGTACGTGCTCGTCGTCGCCGTCGTCGTCGGGGTGTTGCCGCTGGGCGACATTGCCGCAAAGACCACCGCGGAGGCGGGCACGCCGATCGCCGAGGCGGCCGAGGTGGCGCTCGGACCGCTCGGCGTCGGAGCGGTCGTTCTGGCGGCGGTGCTCGCGCTGGTGTCGACGGCGAACGCCGGCGTACTCTCGGCCTCGCGGTACCCGTTCGCGATGAGCCGGGACAGTCTCGCGCCGCCGGCGCTCAGCGAGGTGAGCGATCGCTTCGGGACGCCGGCGGCGGCCATCTCGCTGACCGGTCTCGTGATGCTCACGCTCATCGCCGTCGTCCCGATCCTCGAGATCGCGAAACTCGCAAGCGCCTTTCAGATCCTCGTGTTCGCGATCATCAACGTCGCGCTGATCGCCTTTCGGGAGAGCGACACGCCCGACTACGACCCCTCGTTCCGGTCGCCGCTGTACCCCTACCTGCAGGTGTTCGGCGTCGTGACCGGCGTGGCGCTTCTGACCCAGATGGGGCCGATCGCGATAGTCGGGGCGGTCGCCATCGTCGGCGGCAGCGTTCTCTGGTACCTGTTGTACGTCCGCCAGCGTGTCAGCCGCCAGAGCGCCGTCCGTACCTCTGCCCGGGAGAGCGCCGGGCAACGAGCGGTGGACCGCACCCGCGAGCGACTGGCCGACGACACGACGACCGTTCTCGTCGCACTGCCGGAGGGCGCCGGCGAGCGCAGCGAGCGCGCCCTGTTGACCGTCGCCGATGGCGTCGTCGACGACGACGGCACCGTCGTCGCCGTGCAGTTCGACGCGGTGCCCGACCAGCAGCCACTCGCGTACGCCTCCGGCGAGACGACCACCGCCGACCTGGAGTTCGAGCGCCGGACCGACGTGATCGCCGCCGACCTCGACACACCTGTCGAGTACGGCGAGGTCGTCAGCCACGACCGCAAGCGCGCGGTCGTCAACGCCGCCCGCGACCTCGACGCCGACCTCCTCGTGATCGACGACCGTGAGACGTTCGGCGACCGGGGACTGCTCACCGACGGCGCCGACTGGATCGAGGACCACGCCGCGTGCGACACCGTCAGCGTCCGCCTGGACCCGGACGCACGCCCGGAGACGGTGACACTCGTCGCCACCCAGGGACCGTACGACCCGCTGAAGGTCCGGGTTGGCACCGCACTCGCGTCGACGACCGGCGCCGACCTGCGGCTGGTGTACCCGGTGGAGGCCGACGCCGCCGAGGAGCAGATGTCCACGCTGCGGGCGTACCACGACGACCTCGCGTCGGTGTCGGCGGTGCCGACGACGAGCACCTTCGTCGAGGTGTCCGACCTGGAGAACGCCGTCGCAACCGGCGAGACGGGGGTCGTCCTGGTGACGAACGAGGGAGGACTGCTCGCCCGGACCGACGAGGTGCGTCGCCGCGCCCGGACGGCCGCCGAGCGGGCCGACGAGGGACTGATCGAGGTGTACCCCGGTGAGGAGAAGCGTCGGCCAGGCCTGCTCGGACGACTCGTCGAGCGGGTCACGCTGTGACCCGCCTCAGTCCGCGGCGCCGGTGACGACCACCGGCCGGTCGGTGCCGTGTAACACGGACTGGGTGACGCTACCGAAGATCGCCTCCTCTGCGGTCGAACGTTTTCGCCCGCCGACGACTATCGCCGCCACGTCGTGTCTGTCGGCCGCCTGAAGGATCGCCTCGCTGGGCGCCCCGCTTGCGTCGAGCGTGGTCACGGAGACGCCACGCTCCTCGAGGTACTCGCGGGCCCGGCGCACCGACCCGATGCGGTCGGCGGACTTGTACGTCCCCAGTGAGTCGGGGATCGCCTCGCTCTCGTCGGTCGTGAACACGTGCAACAGCACCGCCTCGACGCGCTCGTCGGCCGCCGGGAGGTCGGCGACGTGGGCCGTCTGTGCCAGCGCGCGAGTCTCGTTCTGGTCGACCGGGACGAGAACGCGGTAGGTGGGCGCCCCGTTCTCGTCGTTCTGGTCGGTGTCGGCGTCGCGCTCCGGCACCGTCTCCGATGTCGAGTCGTCGGTCATCGTTCACCCCGGCGTGCACCTACCGGACGGGCGGCGTACGGCGAGCGACCGAGCGCCACGAAGCCCGCGAATGTGAGCAGTCTCTCGGTCCGGAGGCCCACCTCCAGGCGCAGCCCCGAGAGACGGTCGAGACCGCCGCCAGCGGCGCTGTCGGCGGCCACCGTGGCGAGGCGCGTGAGCGGTAGAGGGGTCACCATCGTCGCTCACCCGAGCAGGTAGCGGAGCCGGGGGTGTGTCTCGAGAAACGCCGAGTCCTCGATGACGGCGTCGAGTCCGAGAACTCGGCCGGCACCGAAGGCCCCGAGTCCGAACAGTAGCAACGCGTAGACGACGTGGTCGTCGATGACGATCCCGTGCTCGAGGGGGAGACTCGCCGTCCAGTAGAACCCCATCATGACCGCGCCCCAGAGGGCGCTCCAGCGAACGGCGACCCCAAGCAGCAGGGCCACACCGACGAGCGTGAGCCCCCAGGCGTTCAGCGGGTCGATCAGCCAGAGCCAGTCACCGGCCATCGTCGCCCAGACGCCGCCGAGGGGGTTGCCATCGGGAACGGCGTGCAACAGGAATCCTCCGGCGGACCACGAGGGGTCCAGTACCTTCGTGATCCCCGCGTAAAAGAACGTCCACCCCATAACTAGTCGCAGTCCCAACAGGGCGTATCCAACGCTCGATTCCGAGTACTCGAACCGTGTCTCCCGTCCGAGCAGTTCCGTCTCGAGTTGTCGTGTTCCCATCGTAGTCACCTCGTACCCTGTTCTATGGGGTGTCGACGGGTCAACCCCAACCCTGGCTCCCAGTGCCTGGGAACCGGCACCCGTAGCATCGGGGAGACAGACTGATGTGACTCCGGCCGGGGTCGCGTCGCTGGTCTCCGGTGGCGGTCAGTGGTCGTCGCCCGTTCGCAGGAACATACCCTTCGAGGCGGGACGGGTCTCCTCGAAGCCGAACTGCTCGTAGAAGCCGTCAACGTCGGCCAGGAGGGTAACGTAGGCTCGCGGCGGGGCGTCCTCGCGGACGAACCCGAGAATCGCCTCCATCACGGCGGTGCCGACCCCGTGGCCCTGGTGGTCAGGGTGGACGGCCATGTCACAGACGTGGTAGACCGACCCGTCGTCGCCAACCACCCGACCCATGCCGACGGTCTCGTCGGTCGGGTCGACGGCGACGACCGCGTACAGCGAGTTCGGCAACCCCCGTGCGACGCCCTCGAGAGAGCGGGTGGGCATGTCGTTTGCGGCGCGGAGCCGGCGAAAGGCGGCGATCGAGGGCGGCCGCTCCTCGAGGGCGTAGTCGTCGTGCACGAGCGAGACGTCAGCGGCCGATCTGGGAGACGTCGCCCTTTACCGAGCGCTTGACCTGGAGGGCGGCGCTGGCGGCGAGACCGCGAGCGACCTCCTCGCGGTCGGCCGCGTCGACGGAGAAGTCGGTCCCGTCGAGTTCGAGCGAGAGGTCGGCGCTGACGGGGTGGCCCGCCGGCGGGTGGACGGCGACGGTGCCTCGCGGGCCGCTGATCCCGACTTGGACGTTCGAGTTGACGACGTACTCGTCGGGGAGAAAGTCGCGAGTGCGGGCGGCGATGCGGACGATCTCCTGGCGCACCTCGCGGCGCTGCTCGGTCGACAGTTCCGGCAGGTCGGCCGCGGCGCGCTTGCCCGCCTCGGTGATCCCCGGCAGCCCGGCGTGTGGATTGTTCCCGTTCACTAGTAACTGAGTCAGACGGGGCAGAGGGAAAAACATTCTGGGACCCAGGGATCGGGACGGCGACGACTCGACGTGAAACCGGCGTGCGTCGTCGGGATAGTGCCCACTCCCCGTCGCCGGTGTCGGCCCCAAATGGGCGGCCGCGAGTGGGTCAGAACGGCGAGTCCCCGTCGCCGTAGACGGCGAGGGCGACCGCCGCGGCGTGTTGGGCGGTGTCAGCGTCGGCGTCGGGGTCCGGGTCCGGCGGGACCGCGTCGCCGGCGATGGAGTCGCGGTCGGCGACGGTCCAGTCGCGGGCGTCGAAGCCGGCGGTGAGACCCCGTTCGGCCTCCCGCAGCGCCCGCTCGTCGAGGTCGTCCCCGTCGACCGAGGCCGTCCCCGGGTCGACGCGGGCGCTGCCCTCGTAGAACAGCCCCTCACCGTCGGGGGTGCGACCCCAGGCGAGCGCCGCGCCGACCCGGTCGCCCACCGCACGGGCCTGGACGACGGTGAGCCGGTCGCCGGTCGCGCCCAGCGACGGGGCCGTCCCGGGTGCCTCGACGGTCGCTCCCGCCGGCAGCACGGAGGAGACGGTGACGAGGTTGTAGTTCCCGACGCCGGCGTCCAACAGGGCGGCGTCGTACGCCGCCGTCGTCGTCGGTCCCGCCCCCGTCCCGGTGACGACCCTGATCGTGTCCGTGTCCATACGGGGGGTTCGACGCGGGGTCCAAGCCGCTTGCGATCGGCGCGGAGAAACGCGGTGGAGTCCCTCGACGGCGGTCAGTACGCGTAGTCGGGGTACGCGGTGGAGACGGTCTCGCCGGCGCCGTCTTCTTCGATCTTGTCGATGGCGGCCTCGAAGTCCTCCATCTGGATCTCGGTGCGGTC
>CAZQHW010000154.1:0-6510 GCA_964593395.1 uncultured Halobacteriales archaeon | reverse complement strand
ACGTCGGGCAGGTGCTCCTCGGAACTGGAGACGTACGGGTAGACGGCGTGGTAGCCGGGCGAGACGAGACGGCGACCGTTTGCTTTCAGACTGGCGCCGCCGGCATCGGCGACGACCCGCAGGTCGGCCCACTCCGCGGGGTCGGCGACCGTCGCGAGAAAGCGCCGGGCGATCAGTTCGTACAGTTCGACCTCGGCCTCGTCCAGGTCGCCGGGGTCTGGCACCTCGCTCGTGGGGTGGATCGGCGGGTGGTCGGTGGACTCCGTGTCGCCACGGGTGGGGTCCAACTCCGTGCCGTCCAGCAGGTCGGCGGCGTCGGCGCCGATCTCGGGGTGGTCGGTGAGGTCCGCGACGCGCTCCTCGGGGTCGAGGTCGTCGGGGTAGACGGTGTTCTCGGTGCGGGGATAGGTGACGTAGCCGGCGGTGTAGAGGTCCTCGGCGACGCTCATCGCACGCTCGGCGCCGTAGCCGAGACTGCCCGCCGCGGAGATAAAGTCCGTCGTGTCGAAGGGGGCCGGCGGGCGGTCGGTCCGGTTGCGTCGCCGGACCTGTCGCACGACGGCACCGTCGGCGCCGGCGACCGTCTCGTGTGCCCGCTCGGCGGCGGTCTCGTCCCAGACGCGTTCCTGCTCGGAGCCGTTCTCGCGGGTGAAGTACTGTGCCTCGAACGAGTCGCCGTCGACGGCGAGGTCGGCGAACAGTTCCCAGTAGTTCTCGGGGTCGAAGGCCTCGATCTCCCGTTCGCGGTCGACCAACAGTCGCAGCGTGGGTGACTGCACGCGACCGACGGAGATGAAGTCGCTGCCGAGTTGCCGCGCCGACAGCGACAGAAAGCGGGTGAGAGCGGCCCCCCACATCAGGTCGACCACCTGCCGGGCCTCGCCCGCCGCAGCGAGGTCGAAGTCGATCTCGTCAGGGTCGGCGAAGGCCGAACGCACCTCGGTGTCGGTGATAGACGAAAAGCGCACGCGGTCGACCGGCGCGTCGGTCTCCTCGCGGACGATCTCGTAGGCCTCGACGCCGATGAGTTCGCCCTCGCGGTCGTAGTCGGTGGCGATCGTGACGCGGTCGGCGGCGCGGGCCAGCGAGCGGAGTTCGCGGACGATGTCCTCGCGGGTAGGGGTCTTGCGGACCTCGGCGTCTATCAGTTCGACCGGTTCGACGGCCCGCCAGTCCTCGTACTCCGGGGGGAAGTCCACGCCGACGACGTGCCCGGAGAGCCCGACACAGACCCGTGAGACACGCTCGCTGTCGCGGTGCTCGGTCCAGCGGTAGACGTTCACCTCCTCGCCGCCGACGGCGGCGTCGCCGTCGCTGAGGATGTCGGCGATCCGCCGGGCGGCGTTGTTCTTCTCGGTGACGATCAGCTCGACCCGCTCGGTCATCACCCGGGGGTAGCGGGAGCCACCTGCTAAACGTTCCGGACGGGCCGAGGCGACCGGAAAGATTTACCTGCCGCGGTCGCGGTGTGTTGGTATGTCACAGCCCTCCCCGTCGAAGCCGACCGACGGAAGCCAAGAGCCGCGGGCGGAGGAGGGGTCTGCCGAGGACACCGAGACGACGGCGACGGAGGACCTACGGGCGCTGTACCTCGACAGCGACGACGCCGGCGAACTCATCTCTGCGCTGTCCTCCGGAACCGCGCGGTCGATCCTCGTCGCCCTCCACGACCGCCCCGCGACCGCCTCCGAACTCGCCGACCACGTCGACACGACCGTCCAGAACGTCCGCCACCACCTCGACAACCTCCGCGGGGCCGACCTCGTCCGGACCGCCGACACGCGGTACTCATCAAAGGGGCGCGAGATGGACGTGTACGCTCCCGTCGACCGGCCGCTGGTGGTCGTCGTCGGCAACGAGGACTCCGACGATGACGCGGACGAGCGCGAGTCGGCCGACCAGGACACGGGAGGCTTTGTCGACTCGCTGAGTCGCTTCGTCGGCGCGGTGGCGGCACTGGCGGCGACGAGCCTGCTCGTGCAGTGGTTGTTCGTCTCCGCCGCCGGCAGCGACGTCGGGGGTGTCGTCCGCTCGCCCGACGGCCTCGGTGGCGGTGTCGGACCGGTCGTCGCGCCGCCCGGCTTGCTGTTTTTCGCCGGGGGGGCGCTGATACTCGCGGTCGCCTCGGGGTGGCGCTACTGGCGGCGCAACCACGCGTGAGCCACCGAGGGGACTCTCACCCCTTGTCGAGCGACTGCGGGCACAGTGGAGAGAACTGTTGGATTTTTGTGACAGGTGGGCGTTGATCGGTCGCATGGGGCGACGCGCCGGCGCGGTGCAGGTCGTACTCGCGACGGCCTTACTCGTCGCGTCCGTCGGCGCACTGCTCGGGGTTCCGGCACCGGTCGCCGACGACGGTCCCGAGGCGACCGCCGGGACGCCGGCGCTCGGGGAGTTGGTCCGGCCAAGCGAACAGTCCCCGGTCGACCGGCAGGTGAGTGTCGTCGCCGAGTTGGAGCCGGGGACGGACCTGCCGTCCCGGTTCCGGGACCGGAGTGACATCCGGGTGACCACCGCCGACGACGACCGGCGACTCCGCGGGAAGGTCCCCCTGTCGGAGGTGCGTGGTCTGTCCGACGCGCGAGGCGTGGCCGGTGTCCGTATCGACACGAGCGAGGTCGAGACGAGAGGCGACCCGGTCGCGCCGGGCGTGTCGCGGATCGGGGCGGCGACGCTGCACGACCAGGGCGTGACCGGCGAGGGGGTGACCGTCGGGGTGATCGACGAGGGGTTCCGGTTGAGCAGTCCGGCGATCGCCGGGCAGGTGGGCGCCTACCGCGGCTTCGGAGAGACCGGCGACGGACTCCACGGCACCGCCGTCGCGGACGTCGTGAGCGACACCGCGCCCGGCACGGAGCTACACCTGGCCGCCGTTGGACCGACGACAAACCGCCAGGAGTACCGCGAGGCGGTGCAATGGCTGCGTGCGTCCGGCGCCGACGTGGTCGTCGACGCCGGGTCGTACCTCGGGAGCGACGTCGAGGGGGTCCGCGAGGTGGCGAAGAACGCCGCCGACGACGTGGCCTTTGTCACCTCGACGGGCAACTACGCACAGCGACACTGGAACGGCGTCCACCGACCGGTCAGCGACGAGACGGTCGTCGCGGGTGACGGCGACCGGCAGGCACCGCTCACGAGCGGCGGCGAGGGCGACTCGACGGTCGGTGGGTGGCTGCGGGTCGGGGGAGACCGCCACGGCGGGGTGTCCGGCAGCGCGGACGCGACGGCACGGGAGTGGGTCCGGTTCGGCGGCGACCGCCGCAACCGCCTTGGCACCAACACGGTCGCCGGCCGCGTGACGCTGTCGGCCACCTGGCAGGGCGACGCGGACTACGACCTCTACCTCGTCCGCCAGACCGACGCCGGCGAGGTGGTGTGGGCGCAGTCGACCGAGGACACAGCCGGCCGGGAGCACCTCTCGACGGTCGTTCCGCGGGGCCGGTACGCCGTCGCGATCGGCTACGACGGCGGCGCGGACGGCGAGACGCAACTGGAACTGTTCGCCAGCCACCGTCTGGCGGCGAACACCTCCGCGGGCAGTCTGACGGCGCCGGCGACCGCCGAGGGCGTGATCGCCGTCGGCGCCGTCGCGGACCACGGTGACGGCGCGGCGACGTTCTCCTCGCGGGGACCGGCCCCTGGCGGCCACCCCGGCGTCGACCTCGTGGCGCCCGACGACGGCCCCGGCGCCGGCGGCACCTCCTTTGCCGCCCCCTACGCCGCCGGCACGATCGCGCTGTTGCAGTCCGAGTACCCCGCCGTCGGGGCGACACGCGTCGGCACCGTCGTCGCGACCGCCGCCAGCGACGTCGGACCAACGGGGGTCGACCCCGCGACCGGCCACGGGCGTCTCGACGCCGTCACCGCCGCCAACACGCTGGAGACGCTCGTGGCCGTCGGCGAGCAGTCGCCGTGGGCCGCCCCGGCGGTCGCCGACGGGACGGACTGACCCGGGTCAGTCGGCGTCGGCGCCGTTTGCAAGCCGCTCGCGGAGGAGTTCGTTCACCGTTCCGGGGTCGGCGCTGCCGCCGGTCGCACCCATCACCTGGCCGACCAGAAAGTTGATCGCGTCGCTCTCGCCGTCGTGGAAGTCCTCGACGGCGTCGGGATTGTCCGCGATGGCGTCCTCGACGGCGGCGACGACGGCGTCGTCGTCGGTCACGCCGAGGTCCTCGCGCTCGACGACCGTGTCGGGGTCGACGCCCTCGTCGAGCATCGTCCGCAGCACCGTCTCTTCGGCGTTTTTCACCGTGATGGCGTCGTCGTCGACGAGTTCGACCAGCCGGGTGAACTCCTCCAGGCGGTCGGCGACGTCGACAACGGACATGTCCCGGTAGTGCAACTCGCCCAGGAGGCGGTCGGCGACCCACGAGGCGGCGGTGTCGGGGTCGAACCGGTCGGCGACCCGCTCGTAGAAGTCCGCCACCTGCTTGCGGGCGGTGAGTTTCTCGGCGGCCTCCCTGCTCAGGCCGTACTCCTCGCGGAAGCGCTCGCGGCGGGCGTCCGGCAACTCGGGGATAGAGAGGCGCTCGCGCCAGTCGGCCACCCGCAGCGGCGGGAGGTCGGCCTCGCGGAAGTAGCGGTAGTCCTTCTCTTCCTCCTTTGCGCGCATCGCGACGGTGACGCCTTTTGCTTCGTCCCAGTGGCGGGTCTCCTGGGCGACCTCGCGGCCACGCTTGACGGCGTTCTTCTGGCGGCTCTCCTCCTAGGCCCGGGCCTTCTCGGCGCCCTTGTGACTGGAGATGTTTTTCACCTCGGTGCGGTTTGCCTCTTCGAGGACGTCCGCTGGGACGGAGCCGTCGGCGGCGACGTGGTCGGCGTCGACGACGGAGAGGTTGGCGTCGACCCGCAGGGAGCCGTCACGGCCGCCGTCGAACACGCCGAGGTACTCGAGCACCTCCTCCAGTTTCGCGAGAAAGGCCCGCACCTCGCTCGGCCCGCGGAAGTCCGGTTCGGTGACGATCTCCATCAGCGGCGTGCCCGCGCGGTTGTAGTCCACGAGCGTGTAGTCGGCGCGGTCGATCGAGGTGGTGCGGGAGTCGAGCGAGCGAGTGCCGTCGGTGACGTGGGTCAGTGACCCGGGGTCCTCCTCCAGGTGCGCACGCCGGATGCCGACGGTGCGAGTGTCGCCGTCGACGTCGATCTCCAGGTGGCCGTCCTGGCAGATCGGAGCGTCGTACTGGGTGATCTGGAAGTTCTTCGGCAGGTCGGGGTAGTAGTAGTTCTTCCGGTGAAAACGGGTCTCCTCGGGGATCGAGGCGTCGATGGCTTTGCCGACTTTCACCGCCGCCTCGACGGCGGCCTCGTTCAGCACCGGCAACGCGCCCGGCAGTCCGAGACACACCGGGCAGACGTTCGTGTTGGGCTCGTCGGCGGACTCGGTCGCACAGCCACAGAAGATCTTCGTGTCGGTCTCCAGTTGCACGTGGACCTCGAGACCGATCACGGCCGCGAGGTCCTCCTCGACCGCCTGGGCAGTCATCAGCGGGCGTTTCGTCGCGGGGCACATAACTGGTGTGCTCCGGCGGGCACGAGCACCGGGAATTCTAGAGAGAGTTCGGCGCGATCCGGGTCGGTGTTTGAAGAACGTACATGAGGTGGTGCCGCGTAGCCCGGTGTATGTCACCGGACCGCGACACGCGGCGGACGACGGAACACGGCGCCGGCGGGACCGGCCACGACACCGCCACGACCGGCCGTCTCGGCGCCGAGCGAGCGGGGTCGTACCCGTGACCGCCGCGGTCTTTCCAAACCCATATTGTCCGGGCGACGGCAGTAGGAGTGGATGGAGAAGGCGCTGTGGTACCTGTTCGCTGGGATGCGCGGCGGTGCGAACCGCGTGCGCATCGTGCGGGAACTGGAGACCCGGCCCCGCAACGCGAACCAACTCGCCGAGCGCCTGGAGTTGGACTACAACACCGTCACTCACCACCTGGAGATGCTCGAGGAACACGACGTTATCGAGGCCGGCGACAACGACTACGGCCAACTGTACTTTCTCACCGACCGGTTCGAGCAGTACTGGGACACGTTCGAGGAGATCAGCGAGGAGGTGACCTGAGATGGGAATGGGAGCGGCGCTGATGGCCGCGATCGCACTCGCCGTCGTCAACAGCGTCCTGCTCGTCGGTCTGTGCGTGGTGTGGGTGCGCAACTACCGGGTGTTCCGGTCGAACCTCACGCTCGGGCTGCTCGCCTTTGCTGGCGTCCTGCTCGCGGAAAATCTCGTGGCCGTCGTCTTCTTCTTCAGGATGGGCGCCCTGTACAGTAACAGTCCGCTCGTCGGGCAGACAGTGCTCGTACTCCGCACGCTCGAGTTCGTCGCGCTTGGCTTTCTCACCTACGTGACGATGCGGTGAACGGCGGACCACTCGGCCGCACGGGCGGGGTCGGCGGTCACCTCACAGAGACCGGACCAGACACCGGGAGAGCGTCGGCACCAGCGGGAACCGGAGACGGTGGAGAGTGCCGCCGTTGAGGAGAGGGACGGAGGGGGCTGCGTCAGCGGGG